>NZ_CP036170.1:2543885-2915270 GCF_004295125.1 [Clostridium] scindens ATCC 35704
TTGACGGATCGGCTCAGACTTTTTCCTCCCCAGCGATTAGTATCACGGGGACACATTTGCTGGGAACAGTATCAAGGACGGTCAATCATGCCAGCGATGGCAGTAAGTCCTTAGCGATTTCAGCAGTGTTCCAGATCCGGGCAACCTTAAGTGGGACGTACTATGGAACAATCACAGCCAGCGCCAATATCACGCTGGATAGCATACCCCGTGCCTCCAGCGTATCTGCTGCGAATATGACGATAGGGTCTGCCGGTACGATTACGATCAGCAGGGCCTCTTCTTCGTTCACCCATACGCTGACGTATTCCTTTGGAAATACCAGCGGGACAATTGCAACCAAGACAACGGCAACTTCTGTATCGTGGACGCCAGCCTTGTCTCTGGCCAGCCAGATCCCGAATGCCACCAGCGGTACCTGCACGATCACCTGCACCACCTACAACGGGAATACGAATATCGGCTCCAAAACCTGTACGCTCAGTTTAAGTGTCCCAGCCAGTGTGAAGCCCACGATCACCAGCCTGACTGCATCCCGGATTGACGGGGAAGTACCCAGTGCGTGGGGCATTTATGTACAGACGAAATCGAAGGCCAAGCTGACGATCAATGGGTCGGCAGGAAGCTATGGTTCTACGATCAAGTCCTATTCCATTACGGGCGGCGGATACAGTGGCTCGGCATCTACGCTGACCACAGGTTTCCTCAACAATTCCGGGACGATTACTTTTAAGGCCACGGTAACGGATTCCAGAGGACGGGTATCGGCGGAGGCTTCCGTTTCCATCACGGTGACCGCCTATTCCCCGCCATATTTCAATTCCTCCCTGTCCCAGCGGTGCTTAAGCAACGGGACGCTGGATGATGACGGGACATATATCCATGCGCTGGTGTCCTTTGGATATTCTACCTGTGGCGGAAAGAACACCCTCAAAACTTCTGCTCAGTACAAGCAGGTGTCTGCGGAGCAGTGGACGGATGCCGGGGTAACCTTTGCGTCCAATACGGCTTTCACTTACGGAAAAGGGCAGATCTCTACGGAGACTTCCTATGATGTGCGGTACATACTGGAAGATGCCTTCAGCACCATTTCTGTGCAGGAGATTGTCTCCACGGCGGCTGTGGTCATGGACTTTAAAAACGGCGGCAAAGGTGTGGCGATTGGAAAGGTATCGGAAAGTGATAATACCTTTGAAGTGGCCGAGAACTGGGATGTAAAAGTCTATGGGATGCTCCTGAAAGAATATATCCAGCAATTTGCAAAAACGATTTATCCGGTAGGCAGCATCTATATGAGTGTCACTTCTACCAATCCCGCTACTTATTTTGGAGGCACTTGGGTGGCGTGGGGCAGCGGCAGGGTGCCGGTAGGAATTAACACATCGGATAGCAACTTTAATACGGTGGAGAAAACAGGCGGAGCATCGGCCGTCACACTGACTGCCAGCCAGATGCCAAGCCATACACATACGTTTACCGGAAGTTCTACCACGACCAACAGTGCAGGCGGTCATACGCACAATATTGGTCGTGATACGGATGGAGGTGCAGGCAGCAGCCGATACACAGTGCATAGTGCAGGAACTTCTGGGGCACAGGCTACTTCCCCGACCAGTAGTGCCGGGGCGCATACTCACTCACTGACTCCAAAAGGGAAGAACGCAAATACGGGAGGTGGCGGCTCTCACACCAACCTGCAGCCCTATATCGTCTGCTATATGTGGAAGCGGACAGCATAACTTTATATTTTCTGGAAATCAGCGACTACTCTTCGGGGAAGCCGCTTTTTTCATATCCAAATTTCAAAGGAGGAACACACCATGAAAGAATTCTGGAACACCATCCAACTCATCTTTTCCGCTGTGGGCGGCTGGCTGGGGTATTTCCTTGGCGGCTGTGATGGCTTGCTTTATGCCCTGATCGCCTTCGTGGTGATCGACTACATCACGGGTGTGATGTGCGCCATCATCAACCGGGAGTTATCCAGCGCGGTCGGCTTCAAAGGGATCTTCCGAAAAGTGCTGATCTTCCTGCTTGTCGGGATTGCAAACATCATCGATGTGCAGGTGATCGGAACTGGGGCGGTATTACGGACAGCGGTGATCTTTTTCTACATCTCCAATGAAGGCGTGAGCCTGCTGGAGAATGCAGGACATCTGGGACTGCCAATCCCGGAAAAGATCAAAACGGTATTAGAGCAGCTCCATGACAGAGCAGAAAACGGAAAGGAAGGTAATGAATAATGGCTTACACAAACAGTTCACTTGTATCTTACACAAAACTCAGCCCCAACCACTCTGGGCAGAGGACGCATTCCATTGACCGGATTACGCCCCACTGTGTGGTCGGCCAGCTGACGGCGGAGAGCATCTGCGGATGCTTTACCAGCCCGTCCAGAGAGGCCAGCTGCAATTATGGCATCGGGAAAGACGGAAAGATCGCACTTTGCGTGGAGGAGAAGAACCGCTCCTGGTGTTCTTCCAGTAGCGCCAATGACCAGAGGGCAGTCACCATTGAGTGCGCCAGCGATTTGAATCATCCCTATGCAATGACCAACGCCGTTTACAATTCCCTCGTGAAACTGTGTACGGATATCTGCAAACGGAATGGGAAAAAGAAACTTCTCTGGCTGGGGGATAAGAATAAGACGCTGAATTACTCGCCGAAGTCTGATGAGATGGTACTCACCGTCCATCGCTGGTTTGCGAACAAATCCTGTCCGGGGGACTGGCTGTATTCCCGGCTTGGGGATCTGGCCTCCAAGGTAACGGCAGCACTGGGAGGCTCGTCTTCCGGATCGGCAGGCTCGGTCTTATACCGTGTCCGCAAAAACTGGTCGGATGCCAAGAGCCAAAAGGGGGCTTTCAACAATCTGGATAATGCCAAGAAATGCGCTGACTCCAATGCTGGCTATTCTGTATTCGATGAAAGCGGCAAGGTGGTTTATACCGGAAAGCAGTCGGGCGCTGAAAGTTCAACCGGTTCATTCTTAGTTCAGGTAACAGTAACAGATCTGAATATCCGCAAAGGTCCTGGTACGAACTATGGCAAGACGGGGAAATATACGGGAAAAGGTGTGTTCACTATTACCGAGGTGAAATCCGGCACCGGATCGACCAATGGCTGGGGAAAACTCAAGAGCGGCGCTGGTTGGATTTCCCTGGATTACTGTAAACGACTTTAAATAAAACGGAAAGAACAGGATGCCCGTGGGCTGTGCGATAGATGCATGGCCTGCGGGCTTTATTTTTTTGCCTGCGATACCCCCTCAAAACGCTGTAGAAATCTCCGTATTCTGAAGGAGGTTATCCTTCGGATTGGAGGAATATCATGCAGGTGACAAAAGTGACGGCTGATTTTCAAAATCAGAGGGTTGGACGGAAACCTTTCACAGACGAGGAACTGCAAAGGGAATTTGACTATTACATGGCGCAAAAACTGCTGGAAAAGCTGCGGGAGGCGGAACTGATTTCTGAGGGTGAATTGAACAAAATTACGGTGAAAAACCGCCAGTCTTTCTCTCCCTATCTGGCTCGGATTATGCCCTGAATGACTTGCTATTTGCAGGCGTCAGAGCGAATATGTCCGTACCGAAAGAGAGGTGAGAGGATGAAACGGATCACAAAGATTGAAGAGAATATGCTCCTCGAAAAGAGAAAACTTAGAGTGGCGGCCTACTGCCGGGTATCTACAGCCAGAGATGAACAGCTTGTTAGTCTGGCAGCGCAGAAGGCCCACTATGAGAATTATATCAAATCCAATGATGAGTGGGAGTTTGCCGGACTTTACTATGACGAAGGCATTTCCGGTACGAAAAAAGAAAAGCGGGACGGGCTGCTGGCGATGGTTGCCGCCTGCGAGAGAGGAACGATTGACTTCGTCATTACCAAATCCATCAGCCGTTTTGCCAGAAATACCACGGACTGCCTGGAACTGGTGCGGAAGCTGCTGGACTTAAATATCTACATCTATTTTGAAAAAGAAAATCTAAACACGGGCTCCATGGAGAGTGAATTAATGCTTTCCATTTTAAGCAGTCTGGCAGAAAGCGAGTCGGTGTCCATTTCTGAAAATGAGAAGTGGGGTATCAAGCGACGCTTTCAGAATGGAACCTTCATCATTTCCTATCCCCCATATGGTTATGACAATGTGGACGGGGAGATGGTGATCGTGCCGGAGCAGGCGGAGATCGTGAAACAGATCTTTGCGGACACGCTTGCGGGGAAAAGTACCCACGAGATTGCGGATGAATTAAATGAGCGTGGCGTTGCTACCAAGAAGGGCGGACATTGGACACCGGGTACCATCAATGCCATCATCGGGAATGAAAAGTATACGGGTGACGTCCTGTTCCAGAAAACCTATACGGACAGCAGCTTTAACCGACACCAAAACCGGGGAGAGCTTGACCAGTACCTGATGCAGGACCACCATGAAGCAATCATTAGCAAGGAAGAGTTTGAACTGGCCAATGCGGTTTTGAAGCAGCGGGGGCGTGAAAAAGGAAATGGCTATGATACCGGGAGATACCAGAACAGGTACGGCTTTTCCGGCAGGATCTGCTGTGGAGAATGCGGCGGCAAATATAAGAGACGGATGCATTATAAACCCAGTGGTCAATATGTAGCCTGGGCTTGTGCCAATCATCTGAAAGACAAGGAAAGCTGTTCGCAAAAATACATCACGGATGATGCCCTGAAACTGGCTTTTGTTACCATGATGAACAAGCTGGTCTTTGGACATCAAATGGTGTTGCTCCCTCTTTTGCAGAGCTTGCGGGGCCTGAATGATCAATCCCGGCTGCTAAAGATTGAGGAACTGGAAACGGCCATCGAGAAAAACAAGGAGCAGAAACAGGTGCTGACGAACCTGATGGCAAGCGGCTATCTGGAACCTGCTCTTTTTAATAAGGAAAGTAATGAACTTGCAGCGGAAGCAGAAACCCTGCGGCAGGAAAAGGATGGGCTGATGCGCTCCGTCAATGGAGATATGGCCAAGATAGAAGAATTGCAGCGGCTGCTCCGGTTTACATCCAAAGGAACCATGATGACGGAATTTGATGATGAGACCTTTCTTTCCTTTGCGGAATGGATTACCGTGCTGTCCAGAAAAGAAGTGGTTTTTGAATTGAAATGCGGACTGTCCCTGAAAGAAAGGCTGGTGGAACCATGAGACACATTCCATATGGATACCGGATTGAAAACGGCCGGGCGGTCATCGATGAAGAACAGGCTGCCACGGTTCGGGATTTTTTTCAGAACTATATTTCCGGCATGGCCCTTGTGCCTGCCGCCGAGAAGGTCGGATTAAAGCTGTACCACGGAAGTGCTGGCAGGATGCTCCGGAATAAGAAGTATCTTGGAGATGATTACTATCCTGCCATTATCGACAAAGAAACCTTCGATAAGGCAGAAGAAATACGCATGGACCGGGCAAAAGCACTGGGGCGGGTTTGGGAACTGGAAGGAAAGAAGGACATCCTCTTTCCTACTAACTTTACCATGCCTGCAGTGAAAAAAGCTTCTGACGATCCCTTTGAACAGGCGGCGTATGCATATAGTTTGATTGAGAGTGAGGTGGATATGGGTGGAACTGAGTAGGAATATTACTGTGATCCCAGCCAGAAAGCGTGTGGGTAACACAGCCGCAGCGGAACAGAGACCAAAGCTGAGAGTCGCTGCTTACTGCCGGGTTTCCACGGACAGTGAGGAGCAGGCATCCAGCTACGAAGTGCAGGTGGCGCATTATACGCAATTTATCCAGAAGAATCCGGAATGGGAGCTGGCGGGGATTTATGCCGATGACGGGATCACCGGAACGAATACGAAAAAGCGGGAGGAATTTAACCGCATGATCCAGGACTGCATGGACGGGAACATTGATATGATCATTACCAAGTCCATCAGCCGGTTTGCCAGAAATACTCTGGATTGCCTGAAATATATCCGGGAACTGAAGGAAAAGAACATTCCGGTTTTCTTTGAAAAAGAGAATATCAATACCATGGATTCCAAGGGTGAGGTGCTGCTTACCATTATGGCAAGCCTGGCACAGCAGGAAAGCCAGTCTTTGAGCCAGAACATCAAACTCGGCCTGCAGTACCGTTTCCAGAACGGAGAAGTCCGGGTCAATCACAGCCGTTTCCTGGGCTACACAAAGGATGAGGAAGGAAACCTGATCATAGAGCCTGCGGAGGCGAAAGTGGTAAAGCGGATTTACCGGGAATACCTGGAAGGGGCAAGCCTGCTCCAGATTGGGCGTGGCTTGGAAGCGGATAGCATTCTTACCGGGGCAGGGAAAACGAAATGGCGTCCGGAAACACTGAAGAAGATCCTGCAGAATGAAAAGTACATCGGAGACGCCCTTTTGCAGAAGACATATACTGTTGATTTCCTCAATAAAAAGCGGGTGCAGAACAAGGGGATTGTTCCACAGTATTATGTGGAAAACAGCCATGAGCCCATTATTCCACGTGACCTTTATATGCAGGTGCAGGAGGAGATGATCCGGCGGGCAAACCTCCACAGCGGAGCCAACCGGAAAAAGAGGGTTTACAGCAGCAAGTATGCCTTATCCAGCATTGTTTACTGCTCCAAGTGCGGCGAGATTTACCGGCGGATCGCATGGAATAACCGGGGAAAACATTCCACCGTGTGGCGGTGCTGTACCCGTGTGGAATACGGACCGGAAGAATGTGACGCACCGACGATCCAGGAGTCAGAGTTACAGGAAGCGGTGGCAAGGGCAATCAATGACCTGTTAGGCGGCAGAGATACTTTCCTGCCCATCCTGCAGGCGAATATCTTTCAGGTGCTTGAGAATAACAGCAGCGGGAAGATTGCAGAGATTGACCGCAGGCTGGTGGAACAACAGCAGAAACTACTGAAATTGGCAAATGGAAAGAAAGATTACAACGCTGTAGCTGATGAAATCCACAGCCTCCGGGAGCAGAGGCAGAAGGTGCTGGCACAGGATGCAGAGCGTGACGGGCAGAAAAAGCATATCGAAGAGATGAAAGCATTTCTGGAGGAACAGAAAGATATACCGATAGAGTATGATGAACAGCTGGTTAGGCGGCTGGTGGAAAAGGTAACCGTTTTTGATGAGAAGATAGCAGTGAAATTTAAGTCTGGTGTGGAGATAGAAGTGGATAGATAGGTATGGCATGGAGGCATCCTGCAGGTTCAGATGAGCTTGTGGGATGCCTTTTTTCGTGGGAAAATTAGTGCGTATATCGAGGGATAGTGGATTGTATTTAGCAACCATGTGGTTTATAATGGAAATGTCTGGAGGAGTGAAAATGACAACATCTGATATGATTCGGGAACTTTGTGAAAAAATGAATATCAGCATCTCAGAGCTTGCTCGTAGGATTGGGCAGTCGCCGCAGAATTTTAATAAGAAGTTGCAACGAGGGACTGTTAAAGCAGAAGAAATGATGGAGATTGCGGATGCGTTGGGAATTACGTTTGAGCAGAGTTTTATGTTGCCGGATGGAGAAAAAGTAGGTTTATTTTGAATGATATATCTTTTTTACGGTGAGATAAGGCGCGGAGGAGGAAAAAGCTGTGGCAAAAAGTAGGCGGGCAAATGCTGTTGTGTTTGGATTTGATTTTCAGGTAAATGCAGCAATTGTACTTATGATTGAAAATATTGAGGATTTGAAATCTTTACGCTTAGAGGGCAACTATGAAGATATCGAAATAGAGTTAGAAAATAATCAATACATTTTGGCACAAGCTAAAGCAGTGGAGCGAAGTAGTTCAGATTTCCGAAATGTCCGAAAAAATTTGGAGAAATCTCTTATTTCTTTATCAGAGGGAAATCAGAAAGTTGATGCACAGCGATTGATATTAATTACTAATTCGCCCAATCCTTTGAATGAAGAAGCCTCTAGAAGTATATTTTGGGGAGATGCTCACCGTGAGTTTTTGTCTTTACCTGAGTCTTCACAGGAGTTGATTAGACGTTATTTGGATAATATAAATCAGCCATTAGATACTGATAAATTTATGATTCAAATATTACCTTTTGAAACAGATAATGATATAGAAAGATATAAAGTGGTTAAACGAGTAGTAGATGATTTTATTGGTGATTTGAATTTGAATATTCCCGGTTTGGGGAAGAAACTGTTAAGTATTTGGCATGAGGAAGTATTTGAAAATGGAACCAAAAAGGATGCTGCTATTCAATTGAAGAAAAAAGATCTAATATGGCCGATTATGGTCGTTGCTACTGATGTTGGTTATTGTGACAATTCTTTCGCTGATATATTTGATTCCAGTGCGTATGATGAAATTGTCCGTCAATATAGGGAGACTATAGAATCTTGTTGTGAACGCTGTGAGTTTTTCATAAAGGTACTTTGTGATTATAATACATATCAAACAACAAAGAAACCATCGGAAAAGTGTTTGGATTTTGTGATGAATAAATGGAGAGATTATCTTTTGGAGTTTGAACTAGATGGTATGGATGAAGAAATACAAAAAGGTTTAATACAGATTATTTTATATAGGATAGTTCGCAATAGAATTGTTATTCAAAACATTAAGAAGGGGGTAAAACTGTGATTTTCAAATCAATTCGTCTCAAAGAAGGCTTTTTTGAACGTGCGATTATATTCTCGGAAGGTGTTAATTTGATTCACAGTGAAAAAAATAGTTGTGGAAAAACTACCCTTCTGCGTTTTATGTTATACGCGCTTGGTTACAACATTCCTAATACACGGAAAATTAAGTTTGACCGCTGTGAGGTGGAACTAGTGATAGAATGTGAGACAGTAGGGCAGATTTTATTACTACGTCATGGTGATATTGCGATTGAAGCTACAGTAAAGGATCAAAAAAGAACGTTCGTACTTCCAGAACAGCAAAATGATTTGCATACAATTATTTTTGGAACAGAGAATGTGGACATTTTAGGAAATTTATTAGGGGCTTTTTATGTAGATCAAGAAAAAGGATGGACATTGCTGAACCGGGGGATTGTAATTGGAAGCATTCATTTTAAGATTGAAGAATTGATTCGTGGATTATCAGATTGTGATTGTTCTGAATTAATCCGTAAAGAAGCACAGCTATCAAGAGAGATGACGAAGTATAAGCAAATGTTTAGTGTTGCACAGTATAGGGAAACTTTGGATCAAGAGGCAGGAGAGCTAGTAACAGATAGTTATGAAGAAGAATCGGATGTTACTGTTAATCAGCTCCTTCTGCGCAAAAAGAGATTAAAATCCGAACTTCGTAGAATTGATAATACCTTATCGGATAATAGAAGGTTTAAAAAGTTTGTTGCTGATATGAAATTGCTTGTTCAGGCTCCCGATGGGTCAACTTTTCCAGTAACTGAAAATAATATTGTCGGCTTAAACGATGCAATAGATTTGCTGATTGCAAAGAGAAAAATGGTATCTAAAGAATTTGCCACGGTTTCTGGATTACTTGATAGAATTGAAAAGGATAAAGATAAGGAATATGAACAACTGGAATTTTATAAATCTGCCAGCCAGTTAGAAATATTTGATAAGAGAATAGCGAGAATGCCAATGAATCCGGTTGCGATTGATCAGGAAATAAAACGACTAAACAAAGAAATTAAATCAATTAGAACAGAAATCAATAATATAACTCGGAATAATAATAGTGTTGTTTCGGCCATATCTAAGAATGTAATTAAATATGCAGAGGAGCTTGGTCTGGGTAATAAAGAGACAATACCTGCATCGTATCTTTTTACATCAAACCTAAAAGAACTTTCAGGGGCAGTTTTGCATAAAACGGCTTTTGCATTTAGGCTTGCATACATTACTGTAATTGAGGACACCCTTAAAATCAAACTGCCAATTATTCTTGATTCGCCCAGTGGAAAAGAGGTTGACCAAGCTAATATTAAGCTGATGATGGATATTTTGAAAAGGGATTTTGCAGATCATCAGATTATTATTGCTTCTATTTTTAATTATGATTTTGACGAAGCGAAGATTATAGAAATTAAAGACCGTCTGATCACAGAGAATTCTTTGTAAAGAAAATACGAGAGAGTATAAAGAATATCGCAAAGGAAGGAAGAGTTATATTATGCCAATGTATTTGAAGCGAGATGCTATTCGGTTTATTGAAGCAAGTGTATCGGCGATTAGCATGGCGGTTGCTGCTTTGGGGATGCCTAGAAGATATGATTTTAGAGAAGAGGCTGCTGAAAATGCTATTGCTATTGGACTTGCAGGTGTGGCAGCAGAACTTTCGATGAGTGCAGTTATCGTTCAGGCACAGGGGGAGGACGCATTGAAATTTCCTACAGGTTTTTATAAGACGGGGTCTCATATTGTGGATGATTTCAAGAAGCTTGTTGGATCGCAAGTCCCTAAAATGATGTTTTTAACACAGGGTATTGAAGAACCTTCAATGCATATTGCTAAACTGTTAGAAATGGCATCGAAATTAAAACTTTTAACAAAGTTAAGGGCAGGGGGGTTACACGCTGGCCGTGGACCATCAATGGATGTATCTATAGCTTGTGTTAATGATGTAATTGCGTTTATCAGTCTATTAGGTACATCTTCTAGAATAAAGTCATATATAGACACATTGCCCAAACCTATTACTATAACAAAAAGTTATGATTTAATTGTTGATGAGTTGATTCAAAAAGTTGCACAATCAAACACTACTTTAGAAAAAGTTAGTTCATTGGCTTCTGTATATCTTGTTATTCCAGAATTGCCAGATGATGAACCTGAGTGGTTTCCGGCATTTGAGCGAGCATTAGTCGCTCCACAAGAAAATGATATTTCTTTTCTGTTAGATACATTAGAAAAATCAAGATATGGGTCATTGATTAAAGTGTCAAAAGGCAAGGAGAGCATACCAGTTACTATTCAGAAAGGGAATATACATGCGTTACCAATAGAACCGCAATATTTAAAAAAGTCTTTTCGAGACATTAAGGATCGTTTATATGCTGATATTGGTACGGCAAATGGACGTTTAGATCAAAAACAATTTGATGCGCCACCTATTGAATCAGTATATGAAATGTTTGCATTTCCATATCATGTAATTGGTATAACACAACAAGAAGATGAACAACTTTCTGCTACGGAAACATGGCCTTTAGTGGCATCAAGTTTGTCATATTCCGGTACATTAGGTCCGTACTGGTATTTTGTACGAAAGACAGCCGATCTTGGGCAGTTAGAGAGTTATATTAATAGAGCTGCAAAATATGCTGGAAAGACATTGAAAAATGGCATTAAGGAATTTAAACCATACATAGAAAAAATGAGAAAAGAAATTCCGCTTTCCAAAAATGATAAGCAGATTTCAGTATTACTTTCTGAATATGAGAAATCAGGCGAAAAGAAAAAGAAATTAATTGATTTATCTAAAAAATATATAGGTAAAGAAAAAGAATTATGCCAAGAAGCACAGGATGATTTGCAAAAACTTATGGAGGAAGAACTACATGTTGGAGATTTACTTATAAAACTTGTGGAGAATGTATATAGTTTTCAAACAGAGGAAAGCCAGAAATATTGGGCCAGAACTTTATGTGAGTGTGCGACAGAGTTGGAAGATGCGCGTGGTTTATATGCAGTAATTTCAGAAACAAATTTTTCTTCGGCGTATACGGCAGTACGTAAAGCATTTAGAATTATTGATTTTATTAATTATGGACCTAAACTGGAATAAAATCAAAAATGTAGGTCTATTTCCAAATACTATAGAAGGGTAGTGTGTATTATGAATGTCCAAATTCAATAGAAGACTTAGAAGAATTATTAAGTTGTTTTATAATCTAATAACCATAAAAAATGAACGTAAGGAGAAAAGGTATGTTTAGAATACTACATTTATCAGATATTCATATTGGAAAGACCTATAAAGAACCCGATAGTATTGCATGTAAAATAGCGTCTGATATTGATTATAACGGATTAAGTGCCATTAACTGTATTATAGTAACTGGAGATATTTTTGATGGGCAGGTCGCAGTAACGGATTCATTAATTAATACTGCTGTAGACTTTTTCGAGACTTTACTCATTGAAATAAATAGTAATCAAGAGAAAAGTCAAATTAAAAAAGAAGATGTTATATTTGTTCCTGGGAATCACGACCTGATAAGAGTGGATGATCTTCAAAAAAGATGGAGTAAGTATCAAGATTTTTTGAAGAAATTTTATGGGGGTATTCCCTCTTATTATTTTGAGAAGAACTATTCCCTGTTTAAGGAATATAAAGAGCATAAAATAGCTTTTGTAGGTTTTAATTCATGCGAAATTGAGAAAAGAAATTTATTTGACAATAAATATATTAGTAAGTTTGAAAAATATATTAAAGAGAGTGAGCTAGAGAAGTGTGGAATAGATAAAACTAAAGTGGTTGAAGTTATGAGGTCTGAAATTGCAAGTGAATATGATGATTATGGGTATATACCACTATCTCAAATTACTCCTATTGAGCGTAAAATTAAAAAATTAGATGATTATATTGTTGTAGCTTTGTTTCATCATCACTTTTATTTATTCCCCGAAGTTGCTCATCAATTTGGAGATAGTAGTTTAATACGGAATTATGCAGAAGTTATACAGCATCTGCGATATATGAATGTGAGTATTGTTTTGCATGGGCATAAACATTTTGCTTTAGAGCGTCCTTTTATTATGGATGATTATTATGAATCTGCTGACAATATTATTGATGTATTTGCGGGTGGATCGGTAGGTACAGATAGGAAAGAAGAACATACTTTTGGTGTATTGGATTTATATGAGAAGAAAGATGATATTAAATTAAAGCATAATAAATTTGTTTACAATGGCGAGAACTTGGAACCTATAATAAAGAAACAGGTACCTCCACAAAAATTAAGCGGTAGAGTTGTAAAACTACTAGAAATTCTAAAAACGCTAAATCCTGAGAAATTTGAATTATATGAAGAGACCGCTGAAAAAGCATTTAGGTCTTATGATAGTTGCAGCAAAATTATATCGTGGGTTAGTGAAGCAATAACTGGCTTTACGGAAGTATATAAATATCTTGATAGAGATTATAACAATATTTTATTTCTTCTTTACGCTATTAATTATAGGGCTATTTGTTATATGAAAATTGTCGGTAAAGAGAATTCCTATTTTGAGTCGGCATCAGAAACATGGAATACTTTTTATGATATGAGCTTGGGACAAACAGATTTTATGATTTCAAAGAACGACTATCATGAAATGTTTATGTTTAAAAAACTTAAAGAAGCAGCATCATATTGTGATAAATTATTGAATAATTGTGATAACAAAAAATCACAAATTTACTTAGCGTTTACTATGCTTGGAATGTTTTTTACGGATTTATATTTGGTTTTAACTAAATATGCAGATGATTTCAAAGAGAGTATTAAGTATAAAGTTAATATAAAAATTGAGGAAAATAAATTTCATGAAAATGTTCCGGCACCACGTATTGTTGTGAAGTCAGATGCTGATAGGAGAAGCGCATATATTGATTTATTATGTAATGAGGCTACTGCACATAAAATGGCAGTTCTGTTTATAAAGGAATTTGATCTATTAATAAATAAATTTGAGGATTATTTTAAAATTATAGGATTAAAATTATATTATTTATTACCGAGAATCGATAAGGACAGAATGAAAAATACGTTAGATAACTATAATTTTGAAGCATATATTCCAACGTTGATACCATTATTAACGGGAGATAATATTTATTCTTCTAAAGTTGTATTTGCGAGAGAATTAATTCAAAATTCTATTGATGCCATATCTGTACGGGAAGCAAAAGATGAGAGAATGTTTTCTAAAGAAATATTAATAGAAATAAAAGTTGATGAAAACGGAAAAAGATATTTTAAAATTGTGGACAGAGGCACTGGAATGGATAGGTACAAGATTGAAAGATACTTTACAAGCATTGGACGTAGCTTTTATTCCGGTGAAGAATATGAAGATTTAAACATTAGTTATAAACCAATTAGCAATTTTGGTATTGGATTTTTGTCTTCTTTTATGGTTTGTCAAGAAATTGATGTAAAGACAAAATACTACATAGATAATTCCGAAGGTCTCAAATTACATATTCCTAATTACGATGGCTGTTTTTTTATTGAATTGGATAAAGAAGCTAATATTGGTACAGAATTAAAACTCTACTTAGATACAACTATCGATGATAAAAGCGTAGTTGATTATATACGAAAGGTTATGCAAGATATAAAATATGCTATTAATATTCGGTGTTTAAATGAAAATGGGGAGGAAAAACAAATTTATATTCCGGCTCATGCAGTTAGAAGACAAGGTGAATTAGAAGAATTCAAGTTTTTTATTCCTTTTCTAGAGAATGGTGATGTAGGTATGATTAATTATTCGGAAGAAATACTTAATAATAAATATATTGATAAATATGAATATGGCTTGTTAATTCGTAAGAAAAAGGATTTTAAAACTGACAATAAGCATATGATACTTAATTCGGGAATTGCTGTAGAAAGAGCTTCTTTGGGCAGCGTTTTTGGAAAAAATATCAGAAGATCTAATTATATATATGATTCTTATGAAGGAGAAAGAACGTATAATGATATTATCGTTAATTTTCCATCCAACTGGCTTCAACTGGATGTGGCTAGGGAAAATATTACGGGGTTTTCAAATATATCAAATTATAAAAATTCTAAAAGAACAGCTTATTTAGTAGGAGTTAAAATCGCGAGTTGTCTTTATAGCCAGATATCGCAGTATATCCAATATACAGAGGGGAGAAAGACAAACATTCCCGCTATTTGTTTGCAGGATGTGATTCAATATGCGCTTGATTTTTGTGGAAACCAAAGATCGGAAGAAGAATTGCGTACAAAATTAGCAGATTTAAAATACATATTGTCAATAGAATTTACGGAAAAAGGGCTATGTTACAAAATAATTAGAAATGGAGTGCACGGAGAGAGAATTAGACTTATATATTCTGGAGCAAATGCTAAAAAAGAACGTGATAAATGGCTACATCGATTGCATAAACAGGAAATAGGAATGAACCATCCTTTAGGTGAGCAAATTGACGATGAGTATGATATACGAATATCAAGTAGGGAGATGATTCGTTTATTTGAAGAAACCGTACACAGAAATGATGTGTATGTTAGTGAAAAAATAAGATACAGATTAGACCATTTAATGAAGGATATGCCCGGAGCATTGCGAATAGGAGGTAACGATAAAAATATATTTAGATTTCTTTCGTTGTTTCTTTTGAATATACCAGATAAAGCGATTTGCGATTCATCTAAAGAAATTTCAATAAATGTTTTTATGCTAGAAACGGTGTTTTTACAATATTTTCGCATTGGTTCAGAAGATACACAGGAAATGAAGATAATGTATGATGAACTACTGAAAATGTTTAGTATACATTAGGCTGAATGATAGAGATGTTTTTGGCAGAGGCAAAATGTAGATTGTTGCAAAATGTTATGTATGTAGGTTGTTGCAAGCCAGACCTTGGGGGTTACACCCACAAACCCCTGTAAAATCAACGGATGTGGCAATTCAAAACCTACATTTACCCCATCCGTTGATTCTGCAATTACCTACAAAAGGAATCTGTAACTTTCTGTATTTTACTTTTGTAATAAACAGATAGAGAGATATTATTAATCGATATTTTTCTGTAGACAACCGAAAAAGCAAAAAACATGTTGATATGTTTCTTCATACGAACAAGGGTATTTGACGTACTTCTTATCCGCTCGTGCCACGTGGAGACGGTATGTTTATTGTCCAAACTCAATGTCGAGCATCATATTGAGGTGGAACTCACGATGGACGAGCTTGATTTAACGGCTGCGGAGAGCAAAGCTACCTATGAAGAAATCAAGGGTTATGTACTGGAGCATACCGGACTCAAGGTCAGTAGCTTGTATATCGCTCAGGTGAAGCAGAAATGCGGTATCATCGAGCGAGAAAACTACAATAAACCGAAGTCCGAGGATGCAAGACAGCCTATATGCCCACCCGATAAGGAAAAAGCAATCAAGGAGGCGCTTCTGCATTTCGGCATGATCTAAAGGAGGTCAAGATGAAGCGATTACTTTCTTGTGAGTTCAACATGGATACGGCTTGTGTGGAGCTGAAATTCAGTGACGGCAGTATGATTGCCATTGACACCATTGCCGTAGAGAACGAGGTTGCCGACAATATGTATCAGCGGTCGGAGCTTGATTATCTGATTTACAATGACCCGATAGGATATGCAGACCTTGTACTGAACGGAGATCCCATAACCTATCTGAAAACAGTTACGGAATATAAACCTTTGGATTGAAAAACGCAATAAGCAAACGATGGAGAAAGAACATGAAAATACTGGTAATTGATGCACAAGGTGGCGGCATCGGAAAGCAAGTTGTAGCCGCTGTGAAAAAACAACTCCCTGAGTTGACTATTACTGCTGTTGGCACTAATAGTATAGCAACAGCGGCTATGCTGAAAGCCGGAGCAGACCATGCTGCAACGGGTGAAAATGCGGTTGTTGTTGGATGTAAAAAAGCAAATGTTATTATTGGCCCGATTGGAATTGTTATTGCTGATGCAATGTTTGGAGAAGTAACACCTGCTATGGCGACTGCTGTTGGTCAAAGTTCAGCTAAAAGACTGTTAATTCCTGTTAATCATTGCGATAACATAATTGCTGGTGTTTCAGACCTATCAGTTGGACGATTAATAGACAGCGCTATAAAAGAACTGGAAGCGTTGTATAAAGAAAAACAATAATTGCAAAATATTTAGCATAGGTATTGACATTTTAGAACGAATATGTTATACTTGCGCCAAGTGTAAGCGCGAAGCTTGCGAGAAAACACAGAAGTGTTTGTTCCGATGTTATTATTAAGTGGCAGATAATGTATGCATATGAAGGCATACGGCTTTTCAAGAAGAAAGGCTGTATGCCTTTTTCTGTTTTACATGGGAATTCGCTATAATAACAATCAAAAAAATTTTGGAGGTACATAATTATGGCATGTTTTCTTATTCGTATACGGTAGACCATGAGTACCGTGCTAGTTTCCTCGCTCCATGAGATAATAACTCCAGAAAACTACAAGTTTTTTAAAGGAGTTAGTACCATGGATAAAATCACACATCAGGTCCGTGCAGAGCACTGGACCAAGATCCTGAATGAATGTATGAATAGCGGGATGTCAAAAACCGCCTGGTGTCGGGCAAACGGGATTTCTGAGAAGCAGTTTTTTTACTGGCAGCGCATCCTGCGCCGGGAAGCTTATGAAGCATCTCAGAATCCATCATTGCCTGCAGCTGCAGAGACAAAACAATTGTCTGCTGTTCAGCAGTCCGTATCTTTCGCTGAAATCAAACTTCCTGCCGTGTCACCGGACGCATCACCTGTTTTCCGTCCAGATCTGGTGATCCGGAAAGGGAATCTTGTTCTGGAGATTTCCAATTCAGCCTCATCAGAACTGTTCTCCCGGGTAGGAGGAATTCTTCATGCTGAATAACGCATCCGGCTTCCGGAAGGTTTACGTTGCTGCCGGCTATACGGATTTGCGGCGCGGAATCGACGGGCTGGCATCTATTGTGAAATTTAACTTCCAGCTGGATCCATATGAAAAGGATATCCTCTTCCTGTTTTGCGGAAGACGCAGTGACCGCATCAAGGGGCTCGTATGGGAAGGAGACGGATTCCTTCTCCTTTACAAAAGACTGGAACTTGGCGGCTTCAGCTGGCCCCGCACAAAAGAAGAAGCACTGGAGATCACCCAGGAGCAATACCGTGCACTGATGCAGGGACTGGAGATCGTATCCAGACACCCAATCCAGGAAGTGCAGCCCAGCGATCTTCTGTGAAATGTTGTGCAAAACGGAGAAAATAAAAAATCTTTTTGTATCTCCTGCCACAGACGCGACGGAAGTTATCCACAGCCAGATCTCATATCATTCATTCAATCAAGAGTACTTCACAGCTATAAGCTGCTGTGTGGATAAGTACTCTGAAAAACTGAAAAAACTAATAGTTTTTTCGGCTTTTCAGAGTGTTTATCCTTTGGTGAGAATGACGAACCTTCTTTATTATCCCGTTCGCTTTTTCTTTTGGTTTGCGGTACAATAGTTCCAGTAAAACAAAGGAGCACCGAACATGCAGAAGATCTACTCACCGGAAGAACTGAACAGTTTCAGCAGGGAAACACTCGTGGCAGTGATCCTGTCCATGCAGAACCAGCTTACCCAACTGAATACAAACATGGAACGCCTGATTGAGCAGATCGCATCTGCAAACAATCATCGTTATGGGCGTTCTTCCGAAAAGCTGGACGTTATCGCCGGACAATTGGAACTGGAGCTCATCTTTAACGAAGCGGAAGCTTTGACTGAGACGCTTTATGTTGTCGAACCTAGGGAAGAAGATGTGATCCAGGTCACGCGCCGGAAGAAAAAAGGAAAGCGCGAGGCAGATCTTAAGGATCTTCCTGTGGAAGTGATCCCTCATACCATTCCAGAAGCAAAGCTGCAGGAAATTTTTGGCTCCGTTGGATGGAAGCAGCTCCCGGATGAAGTTTATAAAAGAGTCCGGGTTCAGCCGGCAGTCTACACGGTGGAAGAACATCATGTGGCCGTGTATGCAGGAAAAGATAATCAGACGATTGTCAAAGCGGACCGACCAAGGGAATTGCTCCGCAACAGCATTCTGACACCGTCTCTGGGTGCAAGCATCATGAATGCCAAGTATGTCAATGGACTGCCTTTATACCGGATCAGC
Organism: [Clostridium] scindens ATCC 35704; assembly: GCF_004295125.1. Lineage (NCBI taxonomy): Bacteria > Bacillati > Bacillota > Clostridia > Lachnospirales > Lachnospiraceae > Lachnoclostridium > [Clostridium] scindens. Next base: position 2,562,680 of record NZ_CP036170.1, read on the forward strand.
CAGGAGTTCCAGAGAAACGACATCCATATCTCCCGGCAGGTAATGGCGAACTGGATGATCCAGTGTGCGGACCGGTATCTGGGACCGCTTTATGATTACCTTCATAACAGGATGTACCATTTCCATGTGCTGCAGGCCGACGAGACTCCGGTTAAGGTATCGAAGGATGGGCGCCCGGCAAACAGTAAGAGTTACATGTGGGTCTACCGGACGGGAAAGGGATATAGTGATCCCCCCATTATCCTGTATGAATACCAGAAGACCCGGAAAGCAGACCATCCGCGGGAATTCCTGAAAGGATTTACAGGCACTGTTGTCTGTGACGGATACTCCGCCTACCGGAAGCTGGACCGGGAAAGCGAAACCATCGTTTTCGCAGGGTGCTGGACCCATGCGAGAAGGTATTTTGCCGATGCCCTGAAGGCATTGCCAAAAAAAGATCATCAGGCAGCCAAAGATACGATCGCTTACGAGGCAATCAAGCGGATTGGCGCCATCTACCATCTGGACAACCAGCTTGCTGATCTGAAGCCGGATGACCGTAAAAAACAGCGGCAGATCAATCTCAAACCTCTGGTGGAGGCTTTCTTTGTGTGGGCAAAAGAAATCCAGTTCTCCGGTCGCCTTACCAAGGGTAAAACTCTGGAAGGGATCAACTACTGCATCAATCAGGAAGAGGCATTAAAAGTATTCCTGGATGATGGTGAAGTCCCGCTTGATAATAACGCAACGGAAGGGGCTCTGCGCAGCTTCTGCCTGCACAAACATGCATGGAAGCTGATCGACAGTATTGACGGTGCACAATCCAGTGCGATCATCTACAGTATCACGGAAACAGCAAAGGCGAATCATCTAAATCCCTTCCGCTATCTGGAATATATCCTAACCGTGATGAAAGACCATCAGGAGGATACGGATTATTGTTTTATGGAAGAACTGCTTCCATGGTCTGAGCAGCTGCCGGAAATCTGCATAAGCAAAACAAAAACAACAAACGTGTAAACCGACCGCCGGAAACGGCGGTCATAAAATGAACTGGTACTCATGGTCTACCGTATACTCTTATTCCGGCTGCAGAAGCAGTTATTACTACCGTTGCTACAAAGGTGATAAAGTCCAAGGAAAAAGAAGAAACGATGAAGGTTTCTTTTTCGGATGGAACAATTGCTGATGCAACGAAAATCAAATTCTCCACAAAACTCGGTTGGTTGAACAAGTTACTGTGGGGCGGCTCTGCACTACTCGCTTTTGAACACGTATGGCATGGTGAAGTTGTTCCTTTCTTCCCATTCCTTACAGCAGTTGAAAACGGAGAAACAGCAGAAATGCTTGCAGAAATGGGTAGTGCTGGTGTTATGATGGCAGTACTCGTTACGGCCGTATGGGTTGGTATGCTGGCAGTATCGTCTATTGTTGAAAAGAGAGCGATAGCAACACCCAATATCGCTATGGAGGGTACAAAGGCATGACACTTTTAACAACTGTTTTTGCAGCAATCATTTGTACCATCATTTGGTATAAGGGTGCTCCCAAAAGTGAGATGAAGGTCGGTACACTCTGTTGGATGTACTGGGGTGCATCACTCATGTGGTTGATTGATGCAGTTTTTGAATATGCTGAGCTTGGGGCTGAATTCTTTGCTCCTGCACCGATTGATATGCTCAACGATTTCTATCTTGGCTTGTCGGTTGTAGCGCTGGGACTTATCATTTGGCTTATTATCTTACTTGTTAAAGATCCGAAGGGTGTTGTTAAAGAGGCACTATTCAAGAAAAAATAAGAAATAGATAATGGGTGGCTCTGTGCTTTTTGCAGATCCACCCATTTGTCTTACAGAGGTATCTATGAATTTACATGAGTTTTTTACGGACCATCCAAGAGTGGCAATTGCTTTTTCCGGAGGAGTTGACTCGGCATATCTTTTATATGCAGCTAAGCAATATGCGAAAGACGTATGCGCCTATTATGTGAAATCAGCTTTTCAACCACAGTTTGAGCTGAATGATGCTTTGCACATTGCCACTGATTTGGGTGTGAAAATGGAAATAATAGAATTAAATATTCTTGCCTGTAAATTACGGTTGAATGGGATTTCCGTTCCGCATGCGCGGAACGGCTATTCCATTTTTAGCGGTACAAAATACTATTGATATCTTTTATTCCGTTTCTCTCATGTTGATACCATTCATTTCCAGACGATATGTATGATGCTTGTCGGTAATTCTTGTAAGGCAGGCATCTGCGTAAGTGTTATCTGCAAACATATCAAACCAGGAGCTGACAGGAAATTGAGAAATCACAACTGTAGATTTCCGTCCATCACGGGTATCAAGTACTTCAAAAAGATCTCGGCATTTATCGAGATCAAGATCCATCAGGCCAAAGTCATCTATCACAAGAAGATCGAGTTTCGTAAGTTTGTTCAGATAATCCAGATTAGTAGCTTTGATACGTGCTTGTTCCATTTCACTCATAAGAGTGTTCGCTTTGATATACCTGACACTTTTGGACTGTTTCATAGCTGTTACGCAAAAAGCATTGATCAAATACGTTTTACCACTTGCTGAAGAACCTGTTACAATCAGGTTTTTTCCTTCCTCTATCCAGTGACAAGTGCTCAGACGTTCAATTATCTGCGTGTCTAACTGACGCTCAGGACGATAAATCGTCTCATCAAGATCTGCAGCCGGATACCTGAGATGAGCTTCTTTCATCAAACGATTGAAGCGTTTATCCGCCCTTGATTGCCATTCCGAATTGATCATCGCTGACATACGTTCCTTAAAAGTATTCAGATCCGCATTCGGATCTCTCAACTGTTCCTCCAATATACGTGCCATTTCCGGAACTCTGAAACTTTTCAGTCGAGAAATCAGGGCCTGTTCTTCCGGTGTCAATGTGATTTCGCTTTGTATTCTCACTTATTTATAGGCCTCCTTTCCACGGATATTTGCATGGGAAGGAAGTGTTCCTGATGCAGCTGTGTTATTAATAGAATGATTGTTTTGGACCATGCCAAGTACTTTTTTAAAATAAGAATACTTGCAGGCATTTGCTTCTACACATTTATCCGCAGCTTCTTGTACGAGCCTGTGTGGCACATCCTTACAGGAATGAAGGACTCCGGCACAACTGTTGTAAGCTTGTTCTTCATGTTTTGGACTGCGCAGGATCCTATCTATAAGAGTGACCATAGAATCGCCGTATACAGATGCCCACCGCCGATAATAAGCACCATCATGGGCATTAACCTCTTTATAATAAAGATGTTCTTGCGGCATATGGCTGTCATCTGTGATATATAGCGGAAAATCCCTGTAGGATCTCGGATGTCGGCAGATCAGACGGTTGTACTCATCGCAGATCCTTATTTCTGCCATTGTTGCCTTTAGAATTGCCGGCTTTCCTCTTTGGGTATACAATACAGAGTAGTAGTGGGCATCATATTCAAGATGATAATTATCAGGAACTTTAAGAAAGTACTTATAATCACAAAGCGTGTAATTCTCGCCGGGAAGCTTGTTCATACGCGGTTTGTCATACTTTTCAAATCCAGTTATCCTTGATTTACGGATATCTGATTTTTTCTGAAATGGTCGCTGATTGATGTCCTCTACAATTCTTTTTGTAGCATCATTTAAAGCCTCAAGCGAGGTATAGGTATTTTTCTTAAGTTCTTCGACTAAATAGATTTCCAGAAAGCGAACATGATTTTCAATCGTTGCTTTTCCCTTTGGTTTGCGCGGCGGTGGTGGAAGTATGATTGTATCATAAAAAGTTTCCAGATCTGAAAAAGCCGTCTGTAATACAAGCTCATCCTTATTATGTCGGGTAACAGCCGTTTTCAGATTATCCGGCACAAGATATCTGGGAACAGCACCGTAAAAAGATAATGCATGTACGGTACCAGTGATAAAATGTGGCAGTTTTTCATCTGGAAAGGCTTCTGCATAAACAAGACTGCTGAAACCAAGAGTTGTTGCAAAAATGTGTACTTTCTTGAGTTCTCCAGTTGAAGGATCCAGAAGCAGCTCTGGTTGATCACCTACCCAGTCGATGTACATCTTTTCACCGGGAATTCGTTCAACCGGCATGGATACTTTTGTGGATCCATAAGTATTTACCAGAAAGTCTCTATACAGTTTGTAAAACTGTGATAGCTGATAACCATTAGGATTTTTCTTTTTGTACTCGATCCACAGAAATCCAAGGTCTGCATTCTTTCCCATTTGGATCATGTTCTCATGAATTTGGTGAAAATCAGGCAACGGAATGTTTTTGTGGCGAAGATTATCCTTGGGATAAATCAGATTGACCACCTTTTCGGCCGGCATCTGCTTTAAATCATCCAATGATAATCCAGAATCCCGATAGCGTTCCATAATCAGTGAGATTCCGCTTCTTCCAATTCGATATCGTTTCTGAACATTGTCATAGCTGATCTTGTTAAGTCTTAGTTCTATGACACCTATGATAGTAGTGTAGTCGTGCATAATTGCTCCTCCTTTACACTGTGATGAATAATAGTTACATCACAATAATAAAGGAAAGGCGTACCGTTCGAGCAGAAAGTTCATACCGTTATATCAGAATGCACATACCGATAATATTGGAATTAGCGTACCGTTCGACCGGAATTTGCAATTCTTGCCGATGAAAAGATTGCAGCCAATCCGTGGAATCGTTGCTATTATTGTAAAAAACAAATCTTTACAGCCATTGTTAAACAGGCACAGGCAGACGGATATACTGTTTTACTTGATGGAACCAATGCGTCTGATGACGAAGGAGACCGCCCGGGCATCCAAGCTATTCATGAGTTAAATGTACTTTCACCTCTACGGCTGTGTGATCTGACAAAAACAGAAATACGCAGATTGTCTAAAGAAGCGGGATTGTTTACATGGAACAAACCGGCATATGCTTGCCTTGCGACCAGAATTCCTACAGGACAGCCAATCAGTGAATTTTTGCTTCGCAGAACAGAGTTAGCAGAAAACTTTATGTTTAAAAAAGGTTTTTCTAATTTTCGTATCAGAACGATTGGGGAAACCGCTAAAATCCAGATCACATTACAGCAGCTTCCGTTGCTGTTGGATAACAGAAAAGAAATCTTGGATGAACTGAAGAAGAACTATGCATCGGTTTGTCTTGATTTGGAGGTGCGGAATGAAAACTGAAATAAAGCAACTGCTTGAATCGGTCAAAAATGGAATAATGACCGTTGATGAAGCCCTGCTTCAAATAAAAACAAAGCCATTTGAAGATGTTGGGTATGCAAAGGTTAATTTGCACAGAAAAGCCCGTCAAGGTGTAGCAGAAGTAATTTATGGAGCTGGAAAAACTGCGACACAGATGATAGGAATTATTGAAACTATGCAGCGCAACGGACAAAATTGCATCTTGATTACTCGTTTATCTCCAACAGCTGCAGATGAAATTCGTGAGAAGGTTTCATTACGATATTTTCCAGAAGCTCACATTGGAATTATTGGTGAAATGCCGAAACCGGATGGTATCGGAAAAATTGTCATAGCTACCGGGGGAACAAGTGATATACCCGTAGCAGAAGAAGCTGCTCTGACAGCGGAGGTGTTGGGAAATGAAGTAGTTCGTTTGTTTGATGTAGGTGTTGCTGGCTTGCATCGTCTTCTTTCTCATTTGGACGATATTATGAATGCATCGGTTATCATTGCTATAGCGGGTATGGAAGGTGCGCTTGCAAGTGTAATCGGCGGGCTTGCGTGTTTATTGTAAAATAGAATTACCGAAAGTTGCAAACGGGAATTGGAGAATGTTGCATCTCCAAATTGGAGAAAGTTGCAAGGCATTCGCTAGAAGCGCTCAGGAACGGTGTAGCGCTTGAGTGGCAGCCACCAAGTATGAGCATTCCCATGAAAAGATCCATTGCAGGTATATCCAAAAACCATTAACCTTATCTTTATTGTAGTCCAAACAATAAAGACAAGGAGGAAAGGAGAATGTCAACTACAATGGATCAGATACATCATATCAGAGATATGTTCTACCGGCAAGATAAGAACATTTCTGAAATCGCATCTGAGACCGGCCTTAACTGGAAAACGGTCAAAAAATATGTGGATATGGAGGACTTTAACAATCCATCTCCCAAACCTGCATCATCAGAGGTTCACGAATCCAAGCTTGACCCATTCAAACCTTTGATTGATGAATGGCTGCAGGCAGACAAGCTTGCACCAAGAAAGCAACGGCATACAGCCAAAAGAGTATTTAAACGCCTCAAGGATGAAGCAGATGGTTTCGGCTGCAGTTATCGGCTTGTTGCCTTATACGTCAAACAGAAGAAAGAGGAACTACGGCTAAAAAGAACCGATGGCTATATCCCTCTTAATCATCATCCCGGCGAAGCCCAGTCAGACTTTGGAACAGCCGATTTTTATGAAAATGACAGGCTTCATCACGAGGCTAAGTACCTTGTGCTCAGTTTTCCCTACAGTAACGGAGGTTTCCTCCAGCTTAATTATGGCGAAAACATGGAATGTCTTCTGGAAGGACTGGTTGCCATATTTGAGCACATCGGTGGTGTTCCCACGGAAATCTGGTTTGACAATACCAGAACCATTGTTACCGAAATCATCAAAGGTGGCGGGCGTAATGTAACAGAGCGGTTTCAACGCTTTTGTGAACACTACCGCATTAAGCCGGTTTTTATGAATCCTGAATCCGGATGGGAAAAAGGAAACGTGGAAAACAAGGTTGGCTACCTGCGCCGCAACGAACTTGTACCGGTACCCCGCTTTGATGATCTTGTGAAAGAAAACAAGCATCTTCTGGATCGTTGTGAAATCGATATGCAGCGTGAGCACTATGATGACGATGATGACCGCTTTATCAGTAAACTGTTTGAAGAAGATAAGGCTCGTTTACTGCCGCTTCCTTCCGTTCCGTTTGATACGGCACTTTACACAACGGCAACAACGGATAAATATGGAAAGTTTACTCTTGACGCAGGAAAGCACCGTTATTCTGCTTCACCGGCTTTCTGTGAGTCCATTGTAAATCTCAAGATTACATCCTCTGATGTGATTGTCATGGACAAAGATATGCACGAAGTGGTGCGTCATAAGCGCCTTTACGGCAATGAACATGAAAGAATGGACTGGCTGCCATACCTTACATATATCGCCAGGAAACCCCGTTCTCTTCGAAACAGCGGCATATATGACATGATGCCACAAACCATGCAGATATACATGGATAACTGCGAAAGCAAGGAACGCGGACGTGTCCTGAAGGTGCTTGCAGAACTTACGGAAAGAACCGGGTTTGCTAGTGCTGTCAGAACAGTTGACGAAGCAGTCCGGCTGAATGCCACAGATCCGGACAGTCTGCAGAGCCTTTACAGGCGAACCTATGCAGATGTACCGCTTCTGCCTCCGCTTGAAAACAAAGTTTTACTGCCACAGCAGAAGGTCATTCCGTTCAGAAATGATCTGAAAATGCTGGATGCCGCCCTTAAGAAGGGAGGTGTCTCAAATGGCTGATATAGAAAAATCCATTGCAGCATGCTGCAAACAGCTCAAGCTGTCCACGAACTTTGCAGGACAGGCTTTCGAGCAGAAAGGAGACACACCGCAGGAATACCTTTTAAACCTCCTGACAAACGAAATTGAATACCGTACAGCAAAAAGGAAGAGCAAGTTCCTCAATACCGCCGGCTTCCCACGTAGATACCGCGTGGAGGAATTCAGGGCAGATGAGATAGATTTCCCGGAAGACGTCAGCTTCCAAAGCCTGTTAGACCTGGAGTTTTATCATACAGGAAAAAATGTCATCATGTATGGAGGAACAGGAACCGGTAAAACAATGCTTTCCATTCTGATTGGAATGTCTGCATGTAATCAGGAAATTCCGGTAAGATTCTACCGCACTGCCGGACTTATCAATCTCTTTTCCGAGAGTCAGAGCAGCGGAAAGCTTACTGCACTGAAAAAGAAGCTTAACAGTGCCCGGATACTGATTCTGGATGAATTCGGATATGTTCCGTATGACCGCACCGGTTCACAGCTTCTGTTTGATTATCTTTCTGAGATACACGAGCAGAAATCGGTGATTTTAAACACGAATCTTGAATTCTCACAGTGGGTGAACGTTCTTTATGACCAACGGATGACAACAGCACTGATTGGCAGGCTCACCCACCATGTGGAACTGATTCTGTTCCCGGGGATCAATAATCGGTTACGTGAATCAAGCATCAATGCAACTCTTTCAAGAATCAGCAGTCAGGAGGCAGGTAACAATGGCTAAAAATAAAAAAGTTATCAAAGAACAGAAAAAATATCAAAACCTTCAGGAACGCTATGAGGAGATGAATGATTATCTTCTTGATCTCATAGAAGATCACCGATGCGCAGAAGAAGATCTGAGATATCTAAATGATTTTATCCATTATAAAGAGCTGGATGAGGAGTTCCGCTATTTCAGGGAACATGCACATGAAGATGAAAACTCGGAACTTCCGTTTCCATATCTCACGCTATAACAACTAAATATGGTCTGCAATGGCTATGTAGCTGGCAGAATAGCTGCCAGCCGAGGCCTTGCAACTTTCTCCAATTTGGAGATGCAACATTCTCCAAAAATATTTTGCATTTTTCTCCAAAAAGTGCTTGCAAAAAACAGGCTTGCGGATTGTCCTGTGATTGCTGTCCCTACAAGCGTCGGATATGGTGCCTCATTCGGAGGACTCTCTGCTCTTTTATCCATGCTGAATTCCTGTGCAAGCGGCGTGTCTGTGGTAAATATTGACAACGGCTTTGGGGCAGGATATTTAGCGAGCATGATCAATCATATGGAGGCAAAATAAAATGAAAACATTGTATTTAGATTGTGGTATGGGTGCAGCGGGCGATATGTTGACGGCTGCTTTGCTTGAACTTCTACCCGACAGAAATGCGTTCCTTGCTGAATTGAATAACATAGGCATACCCGATGTCATAGTGACCAGTGAGGTATCCACGAAATGTGGAATTCAAGGCACACATATTACAGTAAAAGTAAATGGCGAAGAAGAAACCGAAGAAATGCATGATCATGGACACAATCATTCCCACGAGCATGGTCATGAGCATACGCACGAGCATAGCCATAACCATACACATGAGCACTCTAATGACGCTGCTCATACACACCACCACAGCGGTATGCATGAAATAGAGCATATCGTCAGTAATTTGCGAGTATCAGAAAAAGTGAAAAAGGATATTTTGGAGGTATATTCGCTTATTGCAGAAGCCGAGAGTAACGCTCGCGGTGTTCCTGTCACAGAAATTCATTTTCATGAAGTTGGAACAATGGATGCGGTCACAGATATAACAGCTGTCTGTATGCTTATTGACCGTCTTTCTCCCGAGCAAATTTTGGCTTCTCCTGTTCATGTAGGCAGTGGTCACGTAAAGTGTGCACACGGAATTCTTCCTGTTCCTGCTCCTGCGACAGCATATATATTACGTGATGTCCCAATCTATGGCGGTGGAATTAAAAGTGAATTATGCACGCCTACCGGAGCTGCATTATTGAAACACTTTATTACAAAGTTCGGAGAAATGCCGGTTATGAGAACGGCAGCAATCAGTTACGGAATGGGTAAGAAAGATTTTACTGCAGCAAACTGTGTTCGGGCAATACTTGGGACATCGGAAGATTCAGGTGACACAATTACTGAACTCTGTTGTAATCTGGATGACATGACTGCGGAAGCGATAGGCTTTGCTGAAAAACTATTCTTTGAAGCAGGAGCATTGGACGTATATACAATTCCTGTTCAAATGAAAAAATCACGTCCTGGAATTCTGCTCTCGGTTATGTGCCATGAAAAGGACAAAGAGCTTATTCTTCGCTTGATCTTCAAGCATACCACTACATTGGGTGTGCGTGAGAACATCAGCCGCCGCTATACACTTTCCCGTTCAATTGTGTCGGTACCAACAAAATACGCAAATGTACGCAAAAAGGTTGCTGCCGGATATGGTGTAACAAAAGAAAAATATGAGTTTGATGATATTGCTCATATTGCAAGAGAAAATGAAATGAATCTTTTTGATGTATCTGAGCAAATCAAAAAACAGGAGAATTAATTATGGAAGTATCAAAATATGCTTCTATTGAAAGTCAACTTGGAAATGCCCCCTGCTTCTGTGAGGATACAGAAGAAATGTTTTGGCTGCGGGAGTCAGATGACTACAAAAGTCGAGTGCGGCTTGGAAATCTGCTTTCAAAGCAGTACCGTTTTAGAGAAGCAATAGATGCATATCATTCCGCAGAAATGATTCGTTCCGATGATCCATTGTTGTATGTTTCTATAGGTGGAGCGTATTTAACCTTGCGTCGATTTGATGAAGCGAAAAAGGCGTATGACAGAAGTTTTGTGCTTAGCGGAAATGAAAAGGCCGTTGCATACCCTATGGGTATATGGCTTTATCTGCAGGGAAACTATAAAGGCGCAGCAGAAATGATTAAAAAAGTTTTGCCCTGCACAGATGAGATGAAAATTGCAATCATCTATTGGAACGCCATTTGCTGTATGCGTGAAATATGTCAGATGATCTACTGGCAACATATAATGAAAATATGCAGGTCGGACATCATACGGCATATAAATTAGCGGTAGAAGTGTTTCTTGGTAAAATATCGGTTGAGGAAGCACTTCTACAATCTGAAAAGGATGCAGATGACTTGAATGCGGTCGTTGCTATGTATGGCATTTCAGTTTATCTTGAACATCGTGGTAACAAGACTGATGCAGATAAAGTTATGAAGGCATTGCTCGAACGAGATTCCATATGGCCATGTATTCCGTATCTTGCTGCGTGGAGTGACAAGCAAATGGCAGAGTAACGCAGCATCTGTAAAAAAAGCAAGTGTCCAGAGGGATGCAATCCCTTTGGCTCTGGGTTTCCAATAGGGGCGAGTAGCATCCCTGTTGGCACACGATTTTGCTTGCAAAGTCTAGTGTGTTATACCTTTTGCGACCGCTGACGCTTGAAAGGGGCTGCCGCCATACCGGGCAGGATATTTCAAGTGGCAGCAGAATGGGCGGATTTTGAGGATGAGCAATCCGAAATATCCGTCTGTTCGGGTGTAGTTGTCACAGAAAATCTTGGAGCACAGCGGAGAGATTTTGTGGGGCAACGGGGTCGCAAGAGGTATATAAAAACCCGCCGCAGCGACGCATCCCCGTTCCTCCGTTTCTCTCGTTTGCTCTCGTCACAGTTCCAGCACCATCGTCAATTTCTTCGGCAACTCGCCAAAAGGAATTTTCAAAATATGGCGGATGGCAGCTTTGGCAAAAACTTTCGTCTTACAAAAATCACCGTCAGCCAAATTTACAATTTCCGCACTCTCGCTTGGAAAGTCAAATTGTATTTTGCCCCATTCATCGTCCTCGTTGCTATACCGATGTATAGCTTTGTACTCGTAAGCGGTGAGGGCGATTTTTTTGTTTTTCTCAGTTAGCTTCAATTCTACAAGACCCAGAACACCGGCATCCACCAGAAGTCTCGTCAGCTTCTCCACGGTTTTCTTATAGAATTTTTCTGCACCGCTGGTGGTGCTATACTCATAGTCGGTTGCCATCTTTTCAAAAGAAGCTCGTTCCGCCCATGAGTCGACACGCCCGCATCTCATGCAGATGGCATTTCGCATTTCAAGGAAATCCTGCTCCTGGTAATTGAGTTTATGAAAGGCTGCTTGTACCGCATCTGCTCTGATGCCATTCCACAGGATCTCGGCATAATTCCAACTATCGTCACGGGTAACGTCCTCACCGGTTTCTTCGCCGTCCTCGTCCTGCATGGTGGAATAGAATGGCACACGACTTCGGTTTTGCCTTGCCAGCGTCAGATATTCGGCTGCAGTTTCCTCGGTGCAATTCTGCTCGGCGGCGTATTGGGTAATGACTTCCTTGGTGGTCTTGCCGGAATTGTTGTAAAGCCACGCACTGCCACGGGCGGCTTTGTATTCATCCAACGATTTGAATGAGCCTGTTTCTTCATAACGGCGACAATCCAAAAGTGTGTTGCCTATGAAGTGATGGGCATAGGTTAGGAAATCCGCCCCCTTGTCGGGATCGTAATTCTGCAAACATTCCAAGAGCGCAAGCACGACGCTGAGCTTGTAATCCATAAAGCGCAATGGGTCATATCGGTCGATGCCCTCGGTCAGCAGAAAACGGTACACTCGCTTGTTCAGCCTCGGCTCGTAGTGATGCAGAAAGTATGTAAAGTAGATCGGGTCATTTTCACGGATAGCGGAAACGATGTAATCATTGATGCTCTCCACCATGGGCGGCACAGGATCAAGACGGAAGATGCGCCCTGCCTGCCGCATGGTCATGGCTCCCTCGGGTACAGCGAATTTTGCTGTGCTGGCATATTCATCGGTATTCCAGAAGCGTTCTTCTGACATCAGCGGCGCACCTCCTCTCTGAAAATCAGTGTGTAAAAAAATCTTTAGAAAGCTGGAATTTTCACTTGCTCTCAAACCTCTTTTTCAAGGTTTCGTAATGATTTTTGTTGGACTTATCTCCGTTATTATCGGGGAATAAGCAGTACGGAAAACTGTCCGTTTCTCTGTGCTTAATGACACATTGGCAGCATTTTCCGTGGTTGGGGCAGGTCAGTTTGGGACAGATGCACTCCTTGACGTTCGGACATTCACTCATAGATATTTTCTCAAAAGGGTTTCAACCTCGGCTGATTTCAGTACCTTGCCGAACACAGCAACTTTTTCATTTACCACGATTGCGGGCATAGACATTACACCATAAGCCATTACTTTTTCCATATCGGTTACATACTCAACCTCAACAGACAAGCCCATATTGGCAACTGCGGTCTTTGCATTTTCGTATTGGTCGTGGCAGGATTTACAGCCTGCACCTAAAACCTTGATACAGCAAATACCCTCAACGGCTTCACCGTAGCAAGAGTTTGTGTTTTCAACGGGTTCCTGTGCTTCACAACTGCAGGAGCAACAACAGGATTTCTTTTCTTCCTTTTTCTTTCCAAAATTAAATAGTGCCATAATGACAACCTCCTATATTTTTATAAAATTAAGCCTTGAATCGCATTAAAGAAATAGCCAACGATAATAATTCCGGCAGCGCAGATGCCGATAAAGATACCGAGCAGTTTCGGCTTGATTGCCTTTTTCAGCATAATCATTGACGGGATGGACAATGTTGTGACACCCATCATAAAAGCAAGGACAACACCGAGATTTGCGCCCTTTGCCAAGAGTGCTTCTGCAATCGGGATTGTACCGAAGATGTCAGCGTACATCGGGATACCGACAATGGTTGCAATAATAACACCAAAAGGATTGCCTGTGCCGAGAATTTTGACTATCAAATCTTCGGGTATCCAGTTATGGATAAATGCACCGATCCAGAAGAGCGAAAACAACCGTTTCAGCCGAGCAGACCTTGAAAGCAAACTGCTAATGGTGGATGACGACATGGACATGAGCGCCTTCGTCTATGAAGCTTAAGAATGCTGGTGTGGATGGATATCCTCTGTCCATGACAACTAAATATGGATATCTGTCACCTATAGTATCCTTTATTCCCTTTAGCTGTTCCTGGGCTACTCGCATTTCATCAAATTTAACAGTATTAATACTACTTTCCAGTATAAAGCGATTGAGAACATCATAAATACATCCTAATCCAATCTGAGCACATGGTTTTCCTCCCCTTACCGAAGCACTGCCATATTTTTCTACAGTTTCGTTAGTGGTTGGAATATTTATATCTGATCCATCGGCCGCAAGAACTAAAAAGCCTTTGTAGGTATATGGCTCGATTTCTAAATCTTGATAAAAGTTTTTATTGTGCTCTTGATAAAGATACTTAAAGGCGTCTGGATTGGATGAGAAAGGAAAAACGCTGATTTCAGCAAAGGGAAAGACGGTTTTGAAGCCCTCTTATAGTGTGTTGCAGGATGATTTTTTCCATGCGATGCGTGCTGCCGGATACACCGATGTGGAACGTGGGGAGCGTGGCAGTACCGAGGAGCATTTGACCGTGACACAGTTTAAGGTAGCACAGGAGCAACAGCGATTGGAAGATATCACTGCACAGGTGGAGAAATCCCAGCAGACATTAGCAAAAGCGGATGCCGCCAAAGAGAAAAAAGAAAAAGAATTATCGGCTCTTGAAGAAAAGACTAAGGTAGCAAAGCAAGAAGCCTTGATAATCATGGAAATTGAATCCATGGGAAAGAAAACACTTACCGGAAATATTACTATGACACAGGCGGAGTGCCGCACACTAAAAGAGTATGCAGTCAGTAGCTTTGCAGAAAAAGCAGAGAAACTGAAATACAAGCAACAATATGAGCAGGCAACAAAAGAAGCCCATATTTGGAAAAAGAAATATATCAATCTGAAAGAAAAAGCCCAGCCTTATCTGGATGCACTGGAAATTGCATCGGAAAAGGTTCGGGCTTTTCTTTCTGTCATCCTCGCAAGAGGAAAAATGGAACCTGAAAGAAAACAGCCAACCCATAGTCGTAAAAGAGATATGGAAATTTAATGGAGGAATTGCCTATTGAGTAAATATTATGATGATGCAAGATATAATGCGGCATTTGACCGTTGTGTGGATGTAATGACCCGATTGATTCAGAAATACGGTCATCAGGTCTTAGAGGAAGAGGATGTTCAGACAATGACAGAGCATCAGGGAGAGGAGAAGCAGTCGATTATTGATAAGGCTGCTTAAAAGTTGGATTACACGTTGCGTATTTACAAAAAGCCATGCTATAATGAATACGCAACGTGGTATTTTTTTCGTTGTGGGGAATTTGACGAAACTAATTATTAAAAAAATTAACCTAAATTGGAGGTATATTTTATGAATACGATGGATAATATCGAGCTTATTAAACAAGCGTACTCTCTTATAAAGAATGAATACACTTTTCATAAAAGTACGATGTATTTACAAAATTCGATTTGGGATGGAGTATCTGGAGATGACCATCTCAAATTAGATTATAAGTTAAAAGCTATTCGACAGGATTTTGCTAAAATATTGGTTATAATGAACTCCATCAATACAACATATTTGAAATATCAGCAGGATGAATTTGATGCATCTTATTTTTCGATGATGAGTGAGCAAGCAACAGAAGAATTAGGGTGCTTTATTGAATACTTATTTGCAAAATATCGTGTTTTATTAGAATATATTCAGCAAATTATGGAAATTTGTATTCCACCTCAATTCAATGATACTCAGAAAAATGAGTATATCAAGCTAAAGAAAGCCCACACTAAATATAAATTTTTGTTAAAATATGTAGCTGAAAATATTGAAGATTCAAGTGGTGTGTTAAATATGGAGTGGTTTCAAAATATTCGGATAGATAGAGATTTTATAATTCATGATGGTGCTACTTGCCTTGTTTTTGGGGATAAAGAGAATTTATTATTTAAGGTCATGACTACAGACGCATTGGATAAAGAAGATGTCGAACCTGACATGTTTTATTTAAATGCTAACGGATTAATTTACTATGTACGTTATTGGGGTCTGCAGATTTCGAAATTAATTATTTTTGCTGAAATGATAATGCAATTTTTAATCAAAATTGGTAATATGCCTGTGGGTAAAAAGGAACAAATAGATTGGAGTTTGTCAAAAGGCAGAAATAGATTTATCGATAGTGACGGAACAGAACTCAATGATAAACAGGATGTTTTAGATGAAATGCTGAAAAACTTAATCAGTATGGAAATTTTGTCCTGAAATTCGAATTTACAGGATATAGGAAAAGGAAACATTTAAGCAAGTATAAGACTCTCCCATAAGGAGGAAATGTAGGAGAAAAATGGATTGCAAAACGAAAATTAAAGAATTAAGAGAATTGACGGGTATGAACCGTAAAGAATTTTGTGAATATTTTCAGATTCCGTATAGAACGGTCACAGAGTGGGAATTGGATAATCGTCATGCACCAGAATATGTCTTACGGTTGTTAGAATATTATATCCACATGGAAAATATTACAAAGAAATCAAAAGAGGAAATAGAAAAAGAGGATATTTGAAATACATAATGAGGAGGATGAAATGGCTAAGAAAACGGTAAAGGAAACGATTCATGCCAAAGGAATAGACATTGGCATTTATACATCTGATTTTCAAAATGAATACATTTCATTGACGGATATTGCAAAATATCGTAATGAAGATGACCCTCGTTTTGTAATTCAGAACTGGATGCGTAATCGAAATACAGTTGAATTTCTTGCAGTATGGGAAGAATTACACAATCCGGATTTTAACCGTGTGCAATTCGAGGCGGTTAGAAGTGAAGCAGGGTTAAATCGCTTTGTTATGACACCTACAAAATGGATTGAAACAACAAATGCTATAGGAATTGTATCGAAAGCAGGACGTTATGGTGGTACATATGCTCATAGTGATATAGCAATGGCTTTTGCAACATGGATTTCACCAGAGTTTCAGTTGTATATTATGAAGGACTATCGGCGACTGAAAGAAGATGAAAATAGCCGTTTGTCATTGAATTGGAATCTTAATCGTGAAATTGCAAAAATTAACTATCGTATTCATACAGATGCCATAAAGGAAAATTTGGTTCCACCAGAGCTTACACCAGAACAGATTTCTTATACCTATGCCAGTGAAGCTGATTTGCTGAATGTGGCATTGTTTGGTAAAAGAGCAAAGCAATGGCGTAACGAGAATCCGGAAAAGAAAGGTAATATTCGTGACGAAGCAAACTTGAATCAGTTATTAGTATTGGCAAATATGGAAAGTTATAATGCTATTCTGATTGAACAGGGAAAAATACAATCAGAAAGATTGATTCTTTTGAGAGAATTGGCGATTAAGCAGATGCAGACCTTGTCAGCAATCAATAATACAGCATTGGCAAGATTACCGGGAGGAGATGTGGATTGAAAAGAAATGTAAAATGTTATATTTATACCCGTGTTTCTACTGCTGTACAAGTAGATGGATACAGTTTAGATGCCCAACGTGATAAGCTACGGAAGTATGCTGCATACGAAGATATGATTGTTGCCGAAGAGTATTCTGACGAAGGCTTTTCTGGAAAGAATATTCAAGGGCGACAGGAGTTCCAGAGGATGTTAAATGACATTCAGGAGAATAAAGATGGTGTTTCCTATGTTCTTGTATTTAAGCTCTCCCGATTTGGTAGAAATGCGGCAGATGTTCTAAATTCTTTACAGCTTATGCAGGATTTTGGAGTGAATCTGATATGTGTGGAAGATGGTATTGATAGTTCAAAGGATGCCGGAAAATTGATGATTTCCGTATTATCCGCTGTTGCAGAAATTGAGCGAGAGAACATTCGTACTCAAACCATGGCAGGTAGGGCAAAAGGCTCGTGAAGGGAAATGGAACGGTGGTTTTGCCCCTTATGGCTATAAGTTGGAGAATGGAAATCTTGTCATTGCAGAAGATGAAGTAGAAGTTATCCGAGTGATTTATGACCGTTATATCCATACAAATGAAGGTGTTGCAGGAGTTGCAAAGTATCTGAATCGTAACGGTTATATAAAGAAACTGAGACAGAATAACACCATACCCGGATTTTCAAGCAATTTTGTAAAGGATGTGTTGGACAATCCTATTTATATGGGGAAAATAGCTTATGGCAGACGAAGAACCGAAAAGAAGCAAGGAACACGAAACGAGATGCACGTAGTAGAGCAATCGGAGTTCAATGTTTATGAGGGGCAGCATGAAGTTATTATATCCGAGGAAGATTGGGCATTGGCACAGGAGAAGCGAAAACGCAATGCTTTCAAAAGGGAAAAGGTCAATAACCCAGACCACGCACATATTTTGTCGGGTATCTTAAAATGTCCTTGTTGTGGTAAAAACTTGTATGGTAATATCGCCAAGGCTCATAGTAAAGACAATAAAACAAGATATTATTACTATTGCAAGAATACAGTCACACCAACAGGGCATGAGTGTAGTTTCCGATTAAACATTGAGCAGACAGAAATCAATAAAATGGTAGCAAAGATTATTTCTGCTATGGTAAATAAGCCACGATTTGTAGAAGCTATCAAAGCGAAGATTGGAACGGCTGTTGATACGGTAGACATGGAAAAGCAGCTTGATGTTTTGAAAGGGCAATTAAAGCAGGCATTTGGAACAAAAAGCCGAATAGAGTGTCAGATGGATACCTTGGATATTAACGATGCTCATTACGATAGAAAAATTTTAGACTTGCAGAGACGTTATGATGAACAGTATGATACCATAGAGGAAATCGAAGGGCAGATTGGAGAACTGCAAGGACAGATTCGCAGTATTCAGCAGGAAAAAATATCCGGCGATAATATCTATCAGCTTTTATTGGCATTTGATGAAATCTATGATTCTGCAACAGAGGTAGAGCAAAAAGAATTTATGAAAGCCTTTATTGAGCGAATTGATATATTCCCGGAAAAGAGGAAAGATGGCTGTTGGATAAAGAATATCGTATTCAATTTTCCTGTTCCGGTTGATGGGAAAGAAGTAAAAGAACTTCCCTTGGAATACGAAACAACTGTCGAGACGATCTGCTTACTGTCGAGAAAGGCCCGATAAATCAAAGGATTTCGCTATTATGGGAATAAAATAGATGTGTATTTCTGTTTCCGAAGAGTGATGATATAACAGAAGGTTTACCCCAGGGGATAGGCTTTGGGGAATATCCAAAAGCATGTTCCTATTATGGACGGTATATCATAAATGTAGTAAACTAAACTTACCAGAAAACAGAATTTCGGAGGAATAGCGGTGGGGAAAAAGACGGAACAGTCTCAAAAAGTATATAATGAGATGGCGTGGGAATATGATTCTGCCCCGGAGGGCAGATACACAAGACCCCATAAAGAAGAAATTATTAAAAAGGCAGCGCTCAG
Organism: [Clostridium] scindens ATCC 35704; assembly: GCF_004295125.1. Classification (NCBI taxonomy): domain Bacteria; kingdom Bacillati; phylum Bacillota; class Clostridia; order Lachnospirales; family Lachnospiraceae; genus Lachnoclostridium; species [Clostridium] scindens. The sequence continues at coordinate 2,581,642 of NZ_CP036170.1, forward strand.
GGATGGAGATAATATTCTGGACGTTGCCTGCGGAAATGGATATTTGCTTGGAGAGCTTTCCAAAAAGGCGAGAGTCAATGCTTTTGGCGTAGATATTTCTGAAAATATGATTGCCTCTGCCAGAGAAAGATACCCGGCATGTACATTTACGGCGAGTTACTGTATTCCTCTCAGTTTTGAAAATGAGAGTATGGATGTCATAACGGTGTCTTGTGCATTTCATCACTTTGAAACACCCCAGGTCTTTGCCAATGAATGTATGCGGGTATTGAAGAAGAATGGAAAAGTCCTTATTGCTGAACCATTTTTTTCTCCAGTGGTGCGTTGGCTTGCCAACACGGTAGTATTTCCATTTTCCAAAACAGGTGATGTGAGGGTGTATAGCCAAAAGGAACTTCAATTATTTTTTGAATCGGCTGGATTTACTGATATTGAATCGTACACAACAGGTACAGTGTTATTTTTTTCAGCAAGAAAATAAATAACAATTCGCTGGATTGTAAAGAGATAATAGGAGCTGATTGCAAATGAAGATGCCAGAAAAGATAGAGCCTGTCATGTTTGCCCCCTGTGGGATGAACTGCCTGGTTTGTTATAAGCATTGTTATCATAGAAAGCCATGCGCAGGCTGCCTGAAAAGTGACCAGGGAAAACCAGAGCATTGCCGGAAATGCAAGATTAAAGATTGCGTGGCAAAGCGGCAGATTACATATTGTTTTGAATGCCCTGAATATCCCTGTAAGCAGATAAAGCGGTTGGAAAAAAGTTATAATATCCGCTACCATGCCAGCTTGATGGGAAACAGCCAAATGGTAAAGGAGCAGGGAATGGCCGGATTTCTTGCACGGCAGAAAGAGAAATATACCTGCCTGGAATGTGGAGGAATTATTTCAATCCATGATGCAGAGTGCAGTGAGTGCCAATACAAGCTAAGTGATAAATAGAAGCATAGGGAGAACTGAGATGATTGATATAAAAGATATAAGCCATGCGCCGTCGCTTGGGGAAATTGGCGCTTATATTGGATTTCCGTTATTTGATACGTTTTGTCAATACATGGATACGGAATATAAAGCAATCCGTAAAATCGAATATAGTAAGGATGTCTGGGCGCGCGGGTGGAATGTAAAATTTAAAAAGTCTGGGAAATCCCTATGTGTTGTCTATCCGAAAGACGGATATTTTACAGTTCTGGTTGTGGTGGGCAATAAAGAGAAGGAACATGTGGAAAATCAACTTCCGCACTTATCGGAGGAAATCCAGGAGTTGTATCAGAATACAAAAGAAGGTAATGGACAAAGATGGTTGATGATTGACGTGCATTCAGATGATTGTGTTTATGGAGATGTATTGCAGCTTATCCATATTCGTAGAATCAGTAAATGAAAATTGACACAAACATGAGTGGTGTGGTATAAAAAAGTTGACAGCTTATTCTCAAGGATTTCATAATAAAACCAAGAGAATAAGGAGGTATTTAAAGTGGCACGTAAATATGACCATGAATACAAAGTACAGGCAGTAAAACTTGCCAAAGAAATCGGTGGCGCTAAGGCGGCTAAAGAACTAGGTATCCCTGAAGGAACCATGCATACATGGCTGAAAGCCGTAAGAGCTGGTAAGTTGGATATTGGGGAAGGTTCTCATACCCCTGCCAGCGCAATGAGCCTGTCAGAAGAGATTACCATGCTGCGTAAGCGGGTTAAGGAGCAGGATAAAGAAATCCGCCGCCTGAAGGAAGAAAACGAATTTTTGGAGGAAGCCAGTGCTTTTTTCGCCGCCAGCCGTCGGAAGTCAGCAAAAACCAGAGAATGATCTTTCTGGCTTTGAAAACAGAGGACGGCAGGATGACCGGGAAAATTTCATTTTACTGCCGGATGCTTGGTGTCAGTCGGCAAGGCTTCTATAAATATCTTGCAAACAAAGACCGTCCCTGGAAGTACCAGGATCTGGCGGATGCCATGAAAGAGACTGCCAGCGAGGATGAATGTAACGATACTTACGGACGGCTCCGAATGTATCAGGCGCTGTGCCTGAAGCAGCCGGAGGGAGTATCAATTCCCAGCGAGAGAACCGTATACCGGGTTATGGAGCAGATTGGCCTGATCCATCGGCCAAAGCGAAAACCGAACGGAATTACAAAGGCAGACCGGGAGGCTATGAAATCGGATGATTTGCTGAAGCGGGATTTTCATTCAGATGCCCCATCGAAAAAATGTATTACAGATATCACGGAGATCCCGGCATCCAATGGGAAACTGTATGTATCTGCGATTTTCGACTGCTTTGATCTTAGTGTCCTTGGTCTGGCAATGGAAACAACCATGAAAGCAGATCTGTGTATCCATACACTGGAAAGCGCCCTGACTGCTTATCCTGCACTGGAAGGCGCGATCATCCACAGTGACCGTGGAACCCGGTATACCAGTGAGGCCTACCGCCAGACCATCCGGAAGTACCACATCCATCAAAGCATGAACAGTGCCGGAGGACGCTGCCATGATAATGCCCGCTGCGAGAGCATGTGGGCCAGAATGAAGACGGAACTTCTCTATGGCCGTTATGACACAAAGCAGATGACGGTAGAGGAATTAAAAGTACTCATTTGGAGATATTTCCACAGTTACTGGAATAACCGGAGGATCTGCTCTGCCAATGGCGGGCTTCCTCCTATGATAAAACGCAGGAAGTATTATGAGGATTTGGAACTGGCAGCATAGTCAGTGATATCCTTGAGAAAAATGTGTCAACTAATATTGACAATATCAATAGCAGAAATACAGATTTATGAGGAACGCAAACCCAATGGTCAGTGGCTTAAATCAATTCGGTTTAAGCTGCCGATTATTGAAAATGATTTGAGCATAGGTTTGGACAATGGTGAACACGTTGAGACGGTAGTATTGATGTCAAGGGTCAAGGATTAAAGTGTGCGAAAATCCTTGAAATCAGGCCCTTTTCGGCTTTCGCCAGCTTTGAGAGAGACCGGGTGGACAGACGCTTGGCGGTAACATATCAAAGCGCATTTGAGGCAAAAATGTGATAGGGTCGGGTTGCCGGTTTAGATGTCAGGGGTTGAGTTGCCAGATTAGATGTTGGGTAGGTTGTGGCTATGGATTAGATGTCAAGGCCGAGACTGAATAATATAGGATTTGTGGAGGTGAGCAATCATGAGGATATTTGCTTTGCAGCTTGATAATGACATTAAAGGTATAAAAGTCAGAAAAGAATATATCGAATCTCTGATTGCCATCTTGCCGTCGCCGGAATTTGTTGTCCTCCCTGAATTGGCAATTTGCAGTTATATGGCAAGTCAGAAAGTCTGGGAATATGCAGATGATTGCGGACGGGATACCGCAGCGTGGGCAATACAGATGGCTCAAAAATACGACACCTATGTGGGAGTCGGATATTTGGATAAGGAAAACGGAGATTACTATAACCGTTACATGATTGTCAACGCCGATGGCGTTTGCGGCATTGTCACAAAGTCCGAAGGAGAATCTGCCATCTTTAAGCGCGGTAATTTTGATAATCTGATAGAAACACCGTTCGGGAATGTCGGCGTAGCGATTTGCTATCATTCCCGGAGAAAACACTTCTACGACAATATGAAAGATAAGCAGGTATCGCTTATTCTCTTTCCACACGGTTCTCCGGCTGATCCTTCAAAAGCTGATGATGAAATAGCGACAAATGATTATTTCTGCGGATGTTATGCAGAAGCTTTTGAGACTCCGGTAGTTTATGCTAACAGCATCGGTGCACTGGAATATATGCCGGGAAAAATGGGACGGATGATGAAAAAAGCAGGCTTTCGCATGAATGGCAGAACGAAAATATACGGGAGTGATTGTAAACAGATTCCGTGCGAGATCCCGGAAGCGGTCGGTATAGAGACGGATCTTGTAAATAAGAGCCGTAAGTCTGATATCAGGTTTTACGGCGAAGATATCAATAAAGGAAACTGGTTCTTCCGCAAATTCATACTTGAACCAGATACAAAAAACGGCATCAGACAATATGAGCAGGGAAAAAATAAGGAGAACGATAGATAGATGTTGCTGGAAACCGAAAGATTGATGCTGCGGGAAATGAGCCAAGCTGACTTTGACGCGCTGTATGCCGTACTCGCTGATTCTGATATTATGGAGCACTATCCATATACTTTTGATGAAGAACGTGTACGCAACTGGATTCGGAAAAACGAGGAACGCTACAGCATATTCGGGTTCGGGCTGTGGGCAGTTTGCCTGAAAGACACCGGTGAGATGATCGGTGATTGCGGGTTGACCATTCAGAATATCAACGGAAGCTTCAAGCCCGAAATCGGTTACCATATCCGCAAAGACTGTCAGCGAAAAGGTTACGCAAAAGAAGCGGCTGCGGCCGTCCGCAACTGGACATTTGAACACACTCCGTTCCGCTTCGTATATTCCTATATGAAAGTTGCGAATGACGCCTCATCAGCAACGGCAAGGGCAATCGGTATGCAAAAACTTGATGAATACGTTGATAATGAGAATGAGCTTACCGTGGTATACGGTATTTCACGGGAAACGACTGATGAATAGATTGAAAGCTGCAAATGCTATTACTTCAAGTAGAATCGTGTTTGCTCTGCTGATTCTGTTTGCCCCTGTTTTCTCAGTTCCGTTCTACGTTTTTTATTTTCTGGGCGCTGCCACTGATATGGCAGATGGGATCATAGCGAGAAAACTGAATCAGGAATCATCTTTCGGAGCAAAGCTGGATACAGTTGCGGATCTGGTATTCGTCATTGCTGTCCTTATAAAAATAGTCATGAACGTGATGGTTCCTACATGGCTATGGATATGGACGGCGATTATTGCCTTGATAAAACTGATCAATCTCATATCCGGATTTGTAGTCTGCCGCAAATTTGTGGCTGTCCACTCGATCATGAATAAGATAACCGGCGGCATCATGTTTTGTCTGCCACTCTTTATTGGCCTTAAGCTGCCACAGGAAGTGATTTCCGGTATATGCATCATCGCCTGTGCAGCAGCGACATTTGCCGCAATTCAGGAGGGGCATTATATCAGGACGGGCAAAGTAACTGAGCAGCAAATCAGAAACGAGAGGTGATAGGATGAAGCTGAAGAATGTATTGATTGTGGTGAAGGATATCGAGAAATCGAAGAAGTTCTATCACGATTTGTTTGGACTTGAAACGGTGCTGGATAATGACGGCAATATGATCCTGACTGAGGGGCTTGTTCTTCAGGAGGAAAAAATCTGGAAGGACTTTTTGGGGGCGGGTACGATCCCGCAGAATAACACAAGTGAACTCTATTTTGAGGAGCCCGATATCGAAGCGTTTGTTGATAGGCTTGAGAGATACTATCCTTCGGTTCAGTATGTGAACCGATTGATGACGCACAGCTGGGGTCAGAAAGTAGTGCGCTTTTATGATCCGGATGGGAACCTGATCGAAGTCGGGACACCGGTGTAACGGGGAGAGTATAAATAGCGGACTCAAGATGTCTAATGACGATTTTGAATCTCGTTGGAGCGCAGATTAAACATAACAGGATTCTCCTCATAAAATATCACAACGAGGAATGGGGTGTCCCACTCCACGATGACCAGAAGCAGTTTGAATTCCTCATGATGGAGGTCATGCAGTGCGGTTTGAACTGGAACATGATGATGGAAAAGCGTGAGATATTTCGGACTTGCTTCGAGAACTTCGATTATGACAAGGTCGCCGAGTACGGAGAAGCTGACATTCAGCGCATCTTGGACACACCGGGCATGATCCGATCCTGCAGGAAGATTGAGGCTGTAATCAATAACGCGAGATGCTTCCAGCAGATTCGTGAGGAGTACGGCAGCTTTTCTGACTACATTTGGAGCTATTCGGGCGGCAAGACCATTCTTTATAACAAGCACGCAGACGGGTGGATTCCCGCCAGCAACGGTTTGTCAGAACGGATCAGTAAGGATCTGAAGAAGCGAGGTTTCAAGTACATGGGTGAAATAACCGTTTATTCACACCTGCAGGCTTGCGGTATCATCAATGACCACGGATCAGATTGTCCGTGCTACAGAAGAATCAATGACAGCCACCCGACGGTAAATAAGCGCCGGGACAAGGAAAAGAACGTCGTCTACTATGGAGACAGGTAAACCTTTTAAGGTTTCCTAAACAATTTAAGGATTGCACACTTTTTAAGGATTGCCTGTTAGGGGTTTCGGAAAGGAGGCACAGCCGGAATGAGTACAGCGACAGCAAGAGCATATCAGCCGTATTTCGCAGGCCGGTTTATGCCCTCTGAAAAGCGAAAGAGCCCGCAGAATAAGGCTTTCTACGGGCATCGGGACACATATTCGGGAAAAGCACATTGTATCAAAGATAGCGTCTTGTTAGACGACACCTGCGGGAGCGGTGGTTTCCGTGCGGGTGCAAATTAAGAATTAGTGAGGTGAGGTCACATGGACAAAGATCCTTTTAAGGAGTATATCAAGGAGTCCGAGCCGGACAAGCGGGACAAAGGTTATGCTTGGCATACAGCCATTGGCCTGCAGGCGGTTGATGGACTCAAGACATCGGAATATCTGGTGCGGACGGCTGTCCGGAATATCGAGGGCGAGATCACATTTGAAGAAGCAAATGAACTCCTGCAGTCCTACTACAAGGAAAATCCTGCCCGTGATGCATCTGACCGCACTGAGGAGGCAGATAAGGTTTCCGCGAGGATTGCAGCACTTCTTTCTGAGCGAGCTTTCAGTTTTACGCCGAATGAGTATCTTTCTATCCATAGAAAGCTGTTCACCGGGATCTATTCTCACGCAGGCCGGATTCGGGATTACAACATTACGAAGAAGGAATGGGTGCTGAACGGCGCGACCGTACTCTACGGCAGTGCCACGGAGCTTCGGGCAACATTGGATTATGATTTTTCCGAAGAGAAGAAGTTCTCTTATAAAAATCTGTCGATGGACGAGATCATTCATCACCTTGCTTATTTCGTTTCCAGACTGTGGCAGATTCATGTTTTCGGCGAGGGCAACACCAGAACGACAGCGGTATTCTTTATCAAATATCTGCGCACGCTGGGCTTTGATGTGACAAACGATATTTTTGCCGAGAACGCATGGTATTTCCGTAATTCGCTGTTCAGGGCAAACTACAACGATCTGAAAAACGGCATTCATGAAACGACAGAATACCTTGAGACATTCCTCCGCAATCTCCTGCTGGATGAAAACCATCCGCTGCATAACCGGACATTGCATATCAGCGGAGCATTTGGCGAGCCTGAAAAAGTGAACATTGACGAAGAAAAAGCGAACATTGGAAAAGAAAAAGTGAACATTGAAGATGTGTTCACAGCAAAGACCGCTTCGCATATTCAGGAATTGAGAGAGAAACTAGGCCAGCAGGCCGTTTTCGGCAGATCGGATGTTCAGAATGCACTTGGGCTGAAGCCAACGAGAAGTTCCGCGTTGCTGCGTGAGATGGCAGAGCACGGGATCATCGAGCCGGTCTCTGGGCACGGAAAAGGAAAGTATCGTTTTCGGCAGCAGTAGGGTTGAGGCGATGGGATTTCAGACTTGTTCCCGTCGAGCGAAGTCTTGAAGCGATCGGCGATTTGTCCGGACTGCATATAATAGGTAGAACAGCGGGTGTTGACCTGTTTCCGCTAACGAGCGCGGTCGTGAAAATGGCGATTTTCGGGTAAAAATGCCCTTGGAGCAATTCCCGTTTACAGACGGGCTAAATTTGACATCAATTCGGAGCAATCGAGCCATGTTGAGACGGTAGTATTGATGTCAAGGCGAGACACATAAGAGGCTCGAAAGCCCTTGAGCACTTTCCGGATTCCGTCAGCTTCGAGAGAAGTCAGCTGGACAATCGCTCTGCGGTAACTTATCAAGACCAATTTACGGCCAAAATGTGACAGGGTTGGGTTGCCGGATTAGATGTCAGGGGTTGAGTTAGCGGATTAGATGTTGGGCAGGTTGTGGCTGCGGATTAGATGTCAAGGTCGGGAAGGGTTGAAAATAAAGGAATTGTGGGTGAGCAAATCAGACTGATGGAGGTAGATTGGCTGGAACCTGATACGCAACTAAAGTTTACAAAAGTCATATAAATATGTCGCGTTTGGTTGGTGGAGTCTACACGCGCCCTTGGGTATAATTAATATAGAAACTATCGAAAGAGGGTGCGAAATGAGAGTGATAAAAATCATTTTAATTATTATTCTGATAATTGCTGCCGTAGGTACGATAGTATTCAGTATATATTGGTATCGTAACATCCATTGGTATAATAAATATGAGAAGGCTTTGCATGAGGTTCACGCTACAGAAAAGCAGATTACATTACCGACCGGAAGCATCATCAATTACGGAGAGGTTGAAAATGATAAACCGCCACTTCTCCTGATTCACGGACAGATGGGCATATGGGAGGATTATGCGCTTGTCATGCCTGAACTAGGCAAAAAATGGCATATTTATGCTGTTGATGTATATGGACACGGAGAATCATCACACGATGAAAGTCTCTATTATCTCGGCGTGAACGGTGACGATCTGATCTGGTTTATCAACAATGTCATCGGCAAGCCTACAGTTGTTGCCGGATATTCCAACGGAGCTATCACGGCAGCATATGTTGCGGCATACGGCGGTGGCAACATTGCGGGTGTGGTGCTTGAAGACCCTCCGGTATTTTCAACCGAGGGAGAAGGCTGGGAGGACAGCTTTGCCTATAAGGATACGTACAAGCCTTTGCATGATTACAATAAGTCGGATAAGACGGAGTGCTGGGAAGCTTATTACCTCCGTCACTGCTACTGGGGGCAGCTGTATATGAAAAATGCAATGCCGGGTATTGCTGATTATGCTCAGAAATATCATGACAAGCATCCTGATGCGGCTGTGAAGATTGGGTATCTGCCTTCTTCTATTTGGTATGTGTTTGAATATGCCATAGAGTATGATTTTGCATATGGAGAGCGTTTCTATGACCTGAGCTGAAATCATGGCCTCAGGCACGAGGATATCCTGTCGGATATTGAAATTCCATGCGTGTACATTCACGCGAAGGAACAGGTGGATGATAATGGAACATATCTCTGCGCTGCTTCCCGCGAGCAGGCTGAGCGTGCCGTTTCTTACATCGGAGATAATTGCAGCCTGTTGGAGACGGATACAAGTGATCATGTAATTCATACCGTTCATAGTGATTTCTATATCCAAGCCGTTAATACATTGCAGAAATGAGGATTTTGATTTGCTGAAAGAGAATCTGATCATGCTGCGAAAATTGAAAGGTTTTTCGCAGGAGGAAATTGCTGAAAAGATAGATATTTCCCGTCAGGCATATGGTAAATGGGAGAGCGGAGAGACAATACCGGATATAGAGAAGTGTGCCTTGCTGGCCGAAGTATATGGCATCACCATCGACAGCTTGATTCGTGAGTACCAGGTAGAGAATACGCCTATGGCACCGGCTCCGGAAGGTAAGCATATTTTCGGAACCGTTGCAATAAGTGAGCGCGGACAGATTGTTATTCCAAAGGAGGCACGGGAATTGTTCGGATTGACCGGCGGGTGTAAGATGGTAATCCTTGGAGATGAAAAGGAAGGGTTAGCGTTGGTCAGAGCTGATAAATTTGAGAAGAGAATAAAAGATGTTCTGACGAATGCTGGAATGGATACCAATATTGAAAAAAGCAAATGATGTTATTAAACAAAGAGAGCAAGCCGCCCCATAGGTAAATCCCATGGGCGACTTGCTCTTATTCTGTAATATTGATGCTGAGACCGGATTTGAACTCGACCGTGAAGTGGTCTGCCTCAGTGGGCGTATAAAATTTAAAGTTTTGTCACAAAATATCTTTTGCAAATGCTTGCAATCGCAAGCGAAAGCGAATATAATATAAGAAAAAAGGAGGCGATACTATGGCAAACACATCCGCTGTATATGCAAGAATAGATACCAATCTTAAGGATACCGCTGAAGGAATTCTTTCTCAGCTAGGCATTTCTCCATCAAGTGCAATTCAGATGCTTTATAGTCAGATTGTACTGAAGAAGGGCATGCCGTTTGATTTACGTCTTCCTTCTTCAAAACCTGTCGCTGTCGGTGCAATGACGAAAGAACAGCTTGATGCAGAACTCCAAAAGGGTGTTGATTCTATCAAAGCAGGAAAAGTATATTCTGCAGATGAAGTTGATGCAGCACTTGCGAAGGAGTTTGGTATATGACGGAAAATTATACAGTCAGCTACTCTGGGGATGCACTTAATGACCTAAGAGAAATCTACACCTACATTGCAAATGAACTTCTTGTTCCGGAGACCGCCGCTGCTCAGGTGGGGCGCATCCGAAAAGAGGTTCTTTCCTTGGATTTCATGCCTGCACGCTACGCATTAGTCGAATGGGAACCGTGGCATTCTATGGGAATGTACCAGTTTCCAGTGAACAACTTTATTGTGTATTATCTGGTCGATGATGAAGCAGGAACTGTTACAGTAGTCCGTGTCTTCTACGGTGGTCGTGACATCGAAGGAATCGTAAATTCACATGAGTAATGAGTAAACAGTAGTGGAGCTTTTGCGTAAAAACAAAGGCTCCATTTTTATATGAACAAGATTCCTCTGTCATCATAAACAGAAGCACCGGTATTATTTCCACAGCGAATGGCACGGTCGAGCCCCATGATGGTCGCAACAGCACCGTCGATTTTTTCTGTGGATTTTTCTTTGTCTGCTTTTACGTTTCCTGCCTGATCAGCACGGATATAAATGTTATCCATCATCCAGCGAAGTACCGGATGACCGCCGTGAGCCAGCCTTTGCTCCAGCGTCAGTTTCATGAGCTCTTTTGTCGGAAGTGACATGTCCTTAAAGATCTGACCAAAAGGAACAACAGTAAATCCCATGCCCTCAAGGTTCTGGACCATCTGGACAGCGCCCCAGCGGTCAAAGGCAATTTCACGGATATTGAAACGTTCTGCGAGCTGTTCGATAAATTTTTCAATGTAACCGTAGTGGACGACATTTCCTTCTGTAGTCTCAAGGTAGCCTTGGCACTCCCATATATCATAGGGCACATGGTCACGCCGGACTCGGAACTCAAGCGTATCCTCCGGTATCCAAAAATACGGAAGGATGCAGTGAATATTCTGAAGTGGCGGAGCCACTCAATCTCATAGGATAGAGCCAGCGAATCCGTTATCGGGAGCCAGCCGTCCGATGGCGGGAGCCATAACCTGTGTCGTGGCTCCCGATAGGATGATTTAGTTCTTAATCATCCCTTTCCTTTGTCGCATGGAAACATCTCCGTCAATCCGCATGGTATAGGCAGATGGTATGATGCGATCCAGGATAGAATCGGCAAGGGTACTGCCGCCTCTATGGCATCATGATGCTGCAACATCTTGATGCCTGGGAAATGCCGTCAGTCGAGGCATTTCAAAAATCATTAGGGTTAGCCGCCTAACAAGAATATCTTAAACGGCTTTATATGATTTTTCAAGACATAGTACCCGCTATGTCTAATGTTTATGTCCATTTCTCGCAAATTTCTTTTCCTGCACGATATTCAGTTGTCAATTTCCAGTAACTTTCCAGCTATTTCGTACCGATGCGTTACTGGTTTGCTGTGATTTCAGTTTACTGGAAACAGATGGGGAACACATTGAGCGTAAATTGAGGGGGAATTGAGCAAAATAAGAGATATGTTTTGTGGACTGTTACGCAGATTTAAAGACGTGATTGTTTAGATTTTGTTTAACTTTTATGGAGTTGTAGTTTAGTATTGCCTGTTATACTGGATTCATCAAAACGAGAGGAGCGTACATTATGAGCAAGATTCATGAAAGAATAATGAGGATGAATACTGGTAAACATTTAAAGCAAATAATTATTGCAGTGCTTTGTGTTCTGCTGATTGGAGGTGGATTATCCGCTGTCATGCTTCGTACTCAAATCGGTGAGGTAGTTACTACTGTACAGAAATGGGATGATGAAGAAGGAGATAAATCGGAAAAGCATAAAGATACGAGAGAAGAACAGGATGGTGAGAAATTCAATTCACAGTTTGAAAACGATTATGAGGGCGAATTTGACGATATAGATTATTTCGATCATATAACAGAACCATCTCCGGCTGCCAAGGTAGTTGTAGGTCTAACAGGTCTTTTGGGTACGTTGTTGACAATTGCATATTGGATTCTGGTTGCGGCATGGCTTTATCAACGGGCAATACAGGCGGATATGAACGGATTGCTCTGGTTCCTTTTGGGAATAGGCGGTAACCTTGGTGCAGTGGTTGTGTTTCTTGTAATACGCGGCATATTTCGTGAAAAATGTCCGTCCTGCGGAAAATGGCAGAAAGAATCCATATTTTGCAGAAAGTGCGGCGCAGCCGTAAGTCAGGTGTGCTCAGATTGCGGTCAGACTTGCAGAAATACGGATAAATTCTGTGGAAGTTGTGGAAGAAAATTGAAGGATGAGAAATAAGGGATTCCATGAATCCTATTAGAAAACAGTGCTTTGCTTTACGGAATATTTGAGATATAATAAATCGTAGCGGAGTTCCTATAGGACAGAAGCATATTGCAGAATAAATTTCAAGGGAAGGGAACAGGCAGATTCTCTTCCCTTAAAGGTGGTTATAAAGGATATGGGAAAAGAAAAGAGAACAGTAAAAAAGAAAATCTTTTATTCGAATACGTTGATGGTGCTCGTTACACTGCTGATTTTTCTTGCAGTAAATCTTGTAATAGCAAAAGTCTATATAGAAATAATTGAACAGGACTTCCGGGAAAGTATTACATGGAGTGACAACGAAGAAGATTTAGAGGATGTTTTGCAGGAACTGACGGTTTATAAAAATGCATTCATTTTCCTGTTGCTGCTGGACGGAGTGATTTGTATTGGTGTGTTGCTGTTTATCAGTCAATTGTTTACCAGAAATTTAACAAATCATATCCTGAAGCCACTGAATGAACTGGCAGATGGAGCCAACCGTGTGAAAAATGGTGATTTGACAGTTCCCATTGCGTATCAGGGAGAATCGGAGTTTGAGGATGCCTGTCATACATTCAATAATATGCAGTCCCATATACTTACAGAGCAGGAGAAAAATCGAAAATATGAAAAGGCTAGGACTGATATGGTAGCCGGGATTTCCCATGACCTTCGGACACCGCTTACGGCTGTTCGAGGTACTATTAAAGGACTGATGGATGGAATCGCTTCTTCACCGGAGCAGCAGAAGCTTTTTTTGGAGACGGCATATCGAAGAACAGGAGACATGGATGCACTTTTACAGAGACTTTTCTATTTTTCCAAGATGGAAACAGGAAATATGCCGCTGCATATGGAAAAGGTAAACCTGGCTGTATTTGTGAATCGTTATGTCAGAGGGAAACAGGATGACCCGAAAAAAATAGAACATTCTATTTTGGCAGATGTCGGGGAAGATATTTGGGCAACGGTTGACCCGGAACAGATGCAGAGAATTCTGGATAATCTGTTGGAAAACAGTTTGAAATATGCTGAGGCAGATGAACTGAGAATTAAGGTGGAATTGAGTAAGAAAGAACAGACAGCACATTTGGTTTTCTTGGATAATGGACAAGGTGTTTCGGAAGAAAAACTCTCCCATATTTTCGAAGAATTTTACCGGTGTGATGAATCCAGAAACCGGAAAGAAGGAAATGGGCTGGGACTTCATATTGTGAAATATCTTGTGGAAGCTATGGGTGGAAGCGTTTATGCAGAGAATCTGGAGGGATTGGCTGTTCACATAATTTTTCCACTGGCAGAGGAGAATGAGAATGGGTGAGAAACGAATTTTAATTGTGGAAGATGATGCGGATATCAGCATGATAGAAGAAGCGTATCTGAATACAGCCGGTCTGGAAACAAAAATCGTATCCGAAGGATCTCAGGTTGTTCCATTACTGGAAAAAGAACGCTTTGACCTGATTCTGCTTGATTTAATGCTGCCGGATAAAAGCGGATACGAGATTTGTAAGGAAATCAGGGATAAACTGGATATTCCAATCCTTATGGTGACAGCCAGAACGGAATCTGTGGATAAACTTCGTGGATTCGGGGCCGGAGCAGATGATTACATCTCCAAGCCTTTTGATCCTGCAGAGCTTGTGGCAAGGGTGAATGCGAACCTCCGTCAATATGAGCGCAGCCGGTTCGGAGCAGCCAAGAAATCAGAGAAAAATCCGGATGAAATTGTCATTGGAGATCTGCGAATTCTTACGGAAGGCTGGAAGGTTTACAAGGGCGAGAAAGAAATTCGCTTTCCCAACAGAGAATTTGAACTTCTGCAATTTCTTGCGATGAATCCGAATATTGTTTTTTCAAAAGAGCAGTTATTTGAAAAAATATGGGGTTATGATTATGTTGGTGACAGTGCGACTGTTATGGTGCATATCAATCGGATTCGGGAAAAAATAGAGGATGACAGCAGGAAACCTAAAATATTGGAAACCGTATGGGGCGCAGGATACCGGCTGAATAAATAAGAGGGAAATGTTTACAAATCTGGGAACAGCAATCGGAATGCTTTTGATTACTTTTGGGACAATCCTTTTAGCAATCGTTTAGAAATTGTTTAGAAAAACACCTTCTGTTTGTTTAAGGTAGATTGTTAAGATATCTATCAAAATCAGACAGGAGGTTTTTTTGATGTTAAAGGAAGGAATAGAAGGATTTTGTATGGCACTGGCTGACAGTGTGCCAGGAGTATCGGGTGGAACAGTGGCATTTATTATGGGATTTTATGACCGTTTTATCGGTTCGATCAATAATATTGTTTTCGGAAAGGCGGAAAAGAAGAAGGAAGCAGCAAGTTATTTGCTCAGGCTTGGTGCAGGCTGGGTAATTGGAATGGCTCTTGCGGCATTGGCACTTTCTTCTTTATTTGAAAGTCATATTTATGTGGTCAGTTCACTGTTTATTGGATTCATTGCGGGAGCTATCCCGCTGATTATAAAAGAGGAGAAGGAGAATTTTTATAAGATTGGAAAAGGTGTATTGTTTCTGATATTGGGAATTCTCCTTGTTGTAGGGATTACCTGGATGAACGGAAAAATCGGTGGTACATCTGTTAATCTTTCCAGTTTTTCCATGGGGCTCGGTTTGAAATTGTTTCTGATTGGGATATGTGCAATCTCTGCTATGTTCCTGCCGGGGATTTCCGGTTCAACATTGCTTTTAGTGTTTGGAGTCTATATGCCAGTCATTACTGCAATTAAGGGAATCCTTCATTTGGAACTTTCCTATTTCCCATCACTTGCTATGTTTGGAGGAGGCATTCTTGTGGGAGCACTTACAGTAGTGAAAATCATTAAGTTGTGTCTGGAGAAGTTCCGGGTGCAGACTGTGTATTTAATTCTTGGTATGATGATCGGGTCATTTTATGCAATTATAATGGGGCCTACGACTTTGGAAAATGCAATGCCTGCAATGAGCCTGAATAGTTTCCAGGTGATTTCATGCATTCTTGGATTTATAATGGTTTTAGGAATGCAGATGATGAAAGAGCGGAATGATAACTTATCCAAGAAAGCCTCTGGGATTATGATGTGGTGGGAATCATGGACGGGGACGGTCAGCATCAGGTACAAGATATGGAAAAACTGATTTTGAAGGCAAGATCCTGCGGCAAATCATTGATTCTGGGAACTAGACAGATTTCTGAAAAGATGCCGCTCCGTTCCCGGTTTGGCAATACGATCACGAGAAATATATTTCGTTTAATGACGGGGACTGCAGTTAGTGATACACAATCCGGTCTGCGGGCATTTTCAAGTGAAATGAACCGTGAGTTTTGCGAGGTTTCTGGAGAACGTTATGAATATGAAACGGAGGTATTGCTTTATTGTGTAAAACAGAAAATTCCGATTGTGGAGGTTCCGATTGAGACAATTTATCGGGATAAAGAGAACAGCACCTCCCATTTTCGTGTAATACGGGATTCTTTCCGTATATATAAGGAGTTTATAAAAGAATAGATCCCGTGGAGATTTTCAAAGTTCACAGCATTTCCTTTTCCAGTTTTCTCCTGGCTGGGTCTATTCTTATCATGAATAACCTGATTTTGGAAGAGTTCATATTCGTACTCCATCTTCCAATCCATCCGGCAAAGTTTTTGACAGAGTGTATATTGTTTCTTATTAGCTGGTTTGTGCAGAACAAGGTGATTTTCGGACAGAAAAAAATGTTTACATTCAGAACGGCAAAAGAGGTAAAAGGTTATCCACAAGAAAATAATAAAAATCTTATCTTTTCTACACATAAAATACAAAGTTGCATGATAATATATGTACATTTAAGGAGATGAAAGCATGAAAACGATATTGATAATAGAAGATGACCTTGATATACAGGAGATGCTGCAATTCTTCTTAGAGGATCAGGGGTATCAGGTGCTTGCGGCAGAAAACGGAATTGACGGTGTTACCGCATTTAGAAAGGGAAACCCGGATCTGATTCTATTGGATATTATGCTTCCTAAAATGGATGGTTATACTGTATGTGAGATGATACGTCAGGAATCGGAGATCCCAGTTATTATGATTAGCGCATTAGGAAGCGAGGAAGACCAGCTAAAAGGTTTTGAACTGCAGATTGATGACTATATCCCAAAACCTATTTCACTTCCAATCATGATGAAAAAAATAGAGGCTGTAATAAGGCGGTATGAAAATAAAGGGCTGGAAAAAAAAGAAGAGCTACATTATAAAGAAATGACATTGATGGTTGATAACTACCGGGTGAAGGTTGGAAAGAAGGACATTAATCTGACGCAGAAAGAATATGAAATCTTGAAGGAATTATTGGAGAATCAGGGCAGGGTCATTAGCAGGGACAGCTTCTTGAATAGGTTGTGGAGATATGAATATGTAGGGGAAGAGCGTGCTGTGGACAACCATATTAAGAATCTCAGAAAAAAATTAGGAGATGCCGGGAACTATATTGAGACAGTAAGGGGAGTAGGATACCGAGTTGAAAAAATATATTAAAGAGCACTTAGGAGTTAAAATATTTTTATTGACAGCTGTTCTGTTACTGACTGTAAGTGGGCTGGCCTATGGAATGGTAGCTTTTGGGGTATCCAAGAGCTATTTGGCAGAGTTGGATGACAGCCTTGATAAATCCACACAAAATTTAGTGTCACAATTATCAGAAGTGTCCGAGCAGGAGATGGGAACCATGCTGAAAATGTTTGCTTTAGAATACAGCCTTTCCATTACGTTAATGGATGAGAATGGAAAAGAGTTACAATCGTTCGGACAGATTGAATACAAGCTGGATCCGAAAACAGACAGCGAGAAATCCCAGATAAGCAAAGGGATAACAAAAACCTATTTTGTGGATAGAAAGGAGGGTTCTGATTACCAGATACTGATATTTGGGACGAAACAACGGACAAATGCTGCTTTGGATTCCCTAAACAGGATTTTGCCTGCTTTAATCATCATTGCTTTTTTAATCTCGCTCATAATTGCTGTGTTTTACAGCAGGTATGTGACTAACCCTATATTAGTGTTAAGCAGGGCATCAAAAAAACTAGCTGATCTGGACTTCCAAATACAGCGTCCCGTTAACCGAAGCGATGAAATCGGCATATTGGGGGAAAATCTGAACCGCCTGGCAGAAGGACTGGAGGAGGCACTGGATGAGCTAAAAGAAAAAAACCTGTTGCTGCAGCGGGACATTATGCGTGAGAAGCAAATGGAGCAGCAGCAGCTGGATTTCTTTTCTGCAGTTTCACATGAACTAAAGACCCCTGTTACTGTTCTGAAGGGACAATTACAGGGAATGCTTTATAGAGTCGGCGGGTATAAGGACAGAGATAAATACTTAAGACGTTCCTATGAAGTTGTAAATTCCATGGATGACATGATCAAGGAAATATTGTCAGTTGCCAGGATAAAGTCTTCCGGGTTTGCTCTGAGCAGGGTTACAATAGCTTTAGATAAAATAGTACAGGGGGTTATTCATAACTTAGAGGATATAGCCATTAATAAGGGGCTACAGCTGCACATTGAACTTTTAGAACAAGCGGGCGTGACTGTTGACAAGGCACTTTTTGAAAAAGTAATTAGTAATTTGATTGGGAATGCAATTAAGTATACCCCAGACAATGGCAGCGTTTGGATTCGTATTTTCAGGGAAGGGGGAAATATTATCTTTTCAGTAGAAAATGAATCTGAAAACATACCCGAAGCGGAAATCCCCCAATTATTTGATGCATTTTACCGAAGAGATAAGTCACGAAGCAGGAAGACAGGTGGAAGCGGCCTTGGGCTTTATATCGTTAAAATGATTCTGGAACTCCATGGCTTTGCGTATCAGTTTTATAATACAGAGCATGGTGTGGCAATAAAAATCATATTCAGTTAAAAGCACGGACAGGTTATCGCAGACGAATCGTTTGCGGCAGCCTGTTTTTTGTGCAATGAGTTAGGGAGAAACAGAGCTACACATAAACTACACATAAAATACGCAGTAAACTTATAATACGCAGGTATATTAATATGCAGAGAGGAGGAAATGATGTCCAGGAGAAAAAAATACGCAGTAATAATGGTGTAAACGAAGGGGTAGTTCATTGGAATGCCAAAACTGCTTTTTCGTTTACCCCATCATCGATTCTAACCTAAAGAATTTACAAGCCATAATTTTACTGGGCTGAAGATTCCGAGTGATTATTAATAAATACAGGAGGTTGAGTTTCATGAAAAAAAGAATAATGGTAATTATATTGGCGGCAACATTAGGGGCGGCAGTAATAACAGGATGTGGTGATAATACAGCTTCGGATACGGGGAAAAGCGTTGTGGATATGCTTTCTGAAGCAAATATGGTGGCTACAGTAGTAGATTTCTCTGAATCAGGATGTACTGTCATAAAGGGAACAGAATCAGAGGATGAGCAAAAACTGGCGTCAGCCGGGGGGGATGTTGATGACAAAAGTAAAATTAATGTTGTTTATAGCAATAGCGTGAGTTTCCAATTAGCCACCGCTACTGTCGGTGCAAGTGACGCAAACTTGGAGGATACAGGTAAGAGCGAATTAAAAAAGCAATCCAACGTATATCTTTATGGAACTTATCAAGATGACGGGACTTTCTTAGCAGACAAAGTAATTATTTATAGAACTCTCAGATAGAGGTGAACGGAATGGAATTTTATAAAAGGGCTATCCGGTATCTTGCCAGAAAAAGGTCAAAAACGGCTATCTTATTTTTGGTGTTGTTCGTTGCGGAAACCATGATTTTATGTACGGTTACGATATTGAGGGCTTCAGAGGAAGCCAAAAGCAGCCTGCAGGAAAAAACAAAATCAAAGGTAATCGCAGAAATTTCAGATAAGGACCATCTTATTACAACAGAGGATATCAATGCTATTTTTAATTTTGATGGCGTAAAGGATATCAATAAAATGGCAAAAAGTCAGTGCTGTCCGGTTGGGTTCCGTTTGTATACGGGAAACCAAGATTCAACAAAGGAGAATTCGCAGGCACAGGTTGTTAGTTATGACAGTCTCAGTGCAGATGGCCCGTTCGCCGAAGGGCAGATAAGGCTTATAAAGGGGGATTTTCCGGAAGATAAAAATGAAATAGTGGTAAACCAAAACCTTGCAGAGATGAACCAATGGGAATTGGGGGATACCGTGCTGCTGAAAAATGATGCCGGGGAAAAAATCAATGCCGTGATATCCGGGCTTTACCTATCGGGGACGGAATCGAAGCAGACCAAAAGCACCTTGGCTGTTTACCGGATAGAGAACACGATTTATGGGATGCCTGAACTGGCGCTGAAGCTGCAGAGACAAAAAGGATTTGAGAGTGCTTCTGTATATGTAAAAAACCCAGAGCAGCTTACCAGTATCGAGCAGCAGATATCCCGGAAACTGGGAAAAAAAGTGGAATTGACAAAATCTGATGTCCTATACAGGCAGATGGAACAGCCGCTTAAACAGGTGGTGCGCGTTGTGAAACTGATGCTGATACTTACCATAGGGACAGCAGCTATTGTTATCACACTTCTTTTATGTATGTGGATGCGCGCCAGGAAAAAAGAAACAGCAGTCTATATTAGTCTGGGTGAAAATAAAGGGACTATTTTTCTTCAGATACTTTTGGAAGGCCTTTTAGTGTTTTTTATGGCAACAGTCATCTCTGTCTTGTCAGGAAACTACATGGCCGAAGCCTTAAAAAAACTGCTGTTCACGGAAAACCAAATTTCTTCTGTTCCGTTAGAAATCGGCATCCGTGTAGCAGACATTGGATGGCTTGCAGTTGCCGGGGCAGGAATTTTATTGATAGCAGTAGGTATTTCATTGATTCCCATTTTGCTTGCGAATCCCAAAGATACTTTATCAGAAATGGAGGGATAGAATGAATATAATGCAGAGGGGATTTCGGTCCATAATCAGAAAACCCATAAAAAGTATACTCCTTTTGCTGGTGGTCGTGGTAATCAGCAGTTTCTTTATGGCTGGTCTTTCCGGTCAATCGGCAAATATTAAAACACAGGATGCAACACGACAGGCTGTTGGTGCTACTTTCAGGCTGGAGGAAAATGAAGCCAACCGGCACAAAAGAATAGACGAAGCGACAAAAATAATCGGTGAGGATAAAGAAGGGACATATGGCGGCTTTACGCAGAAACAATTGCCCAATGGCGCGTGGATGGGTAAAGCAGACAATTCATTTGAAACCATAAAACCGGAGGATGCCCAAAAGATTGCCGGAGTAGACGGGATTGAGGCTTATAACTTAATTACCGTATCGACACCCGTTAACCCGGTGAATTTCAAACGCATTGAGGATCCAGATGTAGACCAAAGCAGCGATCTCGGCGGCGTGAATGTGCGAGGAAACCGTATCATGGAAATGGACATGGATGTGGCATCCGGGAAAATCAAGCTCGTGGAAGGACGGATGATCAAAGAGAATGAAACCGATGTCTGCGTGGTTTCCGATGAACTTGCTAAGTTAAACAGCTTAAAGCCTGGGGATGAGCTTCAGTTTAATAACGCCAAAGACAAGGAAAACTCCCAGGAATACAGTGCAAAGATTGTAGGAATCTACAAGACGACACAGAAAATAAAGCCTGTGATGTCCGGTGACACCTACCGGTCGGAGAACACAATCTTTACAGACCTGCATTTTCCGGAGAAGGCGTCCGGAGAGGAGGGCAATCCCCTCTTCCAATATGCCATCTTCAAGGTGAAGGACGTGGATGCCTATGACCGCGTCAAAGCGGACATCCAGAAGGTGGATATTGGATGGGAGCGGTATGACCTGATAGACAACAACGGGAACATCAAGAGCATGGCTGAGAACTTCAATGACATGGAGAAAATCAGCAGGATGCTGCTGCTGTTAGTATCCTCAGCAAGCTTTATCATCTTGGTCCTGATTTTTCTGTTCTGGATGAAAAACAGGACACAGGAGATCGGGATACTGATGGCGCTGGGGGAAAGCAAGAAGCGGATATGGATGCAGTTCCTGGTGGAGGCATTATTGGTTGGGTGTATTGGGTTTGTCCTGTCGATGGGTGCATCCCCGTTCCTGTCAAAGGCGACAGCATCCTATCTGGCCCGCCAGACACAAGAGCAGGCAGAGGAGCAGGCAGAGGCTGATGCGGACAGCATATCAACAGACCGCGTTGCACCAGAACTGACAATGAAGGGAACTGAGATTGTAATAACTGGGAAAATGGTGGCGGCGGATGCGGCAGTTATAGTTACACTGCTATTTGTTTCAGTGTCGGTAGCTGGAATTACCATCATGAGAAAGAAACCAAAAGAGATCTTAAGTGAAATGAGCTAAGGGGAGGGGTGTTATAATGGCAGAGAAACAGAGTGAAAAGTCAATATTGGATATTCTGTCTTTTGACGCGGTGCTACAGGAAGCAGAGGAGATAGAAATCGGCCATATATGTCTGAGACTATATAGGATATTGAAAAAGCAATGAATGAATTAGGGATACACATAATGTTAAATGTTTATGAAGGGGCGGAGAATATGAATTGCCTTTTACGGCGAAGGCGATGGGCTAAAGGCTGATTTTGAGGCACAGCATAACGCACGGAACCAAAACCTTGATTATGCTATGGAAATTGTACAGCAGTTCATGTGGCAGCATAACATATGTCCGATGGTCATACTCAATGAAGATATCTGGAAGCTGGGAATGGGATTTGAATTTATAGATAGGAGAGAAAATACATGATATTAGAAGTCAGGAATGTGAACTATCATTATAAAGCGAATAAGGATAAAAAAATTCTGAATAATATTTCTTACTGTTTTGAAGAAGAAAATGTATACGCTATTTTGGGACCGAGCGGTTCCGGGAAAACAACATTTTTGTCGCTGCTGGCTGGCTTGGATGTTCCCGTATCCGGAAAAATTCTCTATAAAGGGGAAGATATTCAGAAAAAAGGCTTGAATCGCCATAGGAAGGAAAATGTTTCCCTGGTATTCCAGAATTACAATTTGATCGATTATTTAACACCAAAGGAAAATGTAATGCTTGGCGGGAAAGAAAACCCGGAAGAATTATTGACGGCAGTGGGAATCCCAAGTGGTGACTGGAACAGAAAAGTCTTACAGCTATCGGGAGGACAGCAGCAAAGAGTTGCGATTGCAAGGGCGCTGGCCAGCCCTGCTAAAGTATTGCTGGCGGATGAGCCCACGGGTAACCTTGATGAAAAAATTGCGGATGAGATTATTGGTATTCTACAGAAAAGCGCCCATGAGTTAGGAAAATGTGTGATAGTAGTTACCCACAGCAAAGCGGTTGCTGACGCGGCAGACATGGTAGTTAAAATCAGTTCGGGGGTCATCCAAGAGGTTAAAGATAATTTCTTTCAAAACGGCACCAACCAGCAAATATAAAATTTACGCAGTCAGCAATTTGGATTCAATCGTAGGCAAAAACCAATATTTTTAAGAGGAAGAAAATGATGAATGTGTTTCAAAGGGGAATCAGATCGATATTCAGAAAGCCTGTTAAGAGTATTCTTCTATTGATAGTGGTTGTGGTAATCAGCAGTTTCTTTATGGCTGGCCTTGCAGGGCAATCGGCAAATATTAAAACACAGGATGCAACACGCCAGGCAGTCGGCGCAACTTTCAGGCTAGAAGTAAATGAGATGAACAGTCAGAAAAGAGGCGAAGAAGCTAGCAAAATTCTTGGAAATAAGGAAGGAGAATATAATGGATATGTGCAGAAGCAGATGCCTGATGGGGCATGGCTTTCAACAGGAGATAATTCTTTCTACACAATCAGACAGGCTGATGTCCAAAAGATTGCCGAAGTAGATGGAATTGAAGCCTATAACTTAATTACCGTATCGACACCCGTTAACCCGGTGAATTTCAAACGCATTGAGAATCCAGACGTAGACCAAAGCAGCGACCTTGGCGGCGTGAATGTGCGGGGAAACCGTATCATGGAAATGGACATGGATGTGGCATCCGGGAAAATCAAGCTCGTGGAAGGACGGATGATCAAAGAGAATGAAACCGATGTCTGCATGGTTTCCGAGGAGCTTGCTAAGTTAAACAGCTTAAAGCCTGGGGATGAGCTTCAGTTTAATAACGCCAAAGACAAGGAAAACTCCCAGGAATACAGTGCAAAGGTTGTAGGAATCTACAAGACGACACAGAAAATAAAGCCTGTGATGTCCGGTGACACCTACCGGTCGGAGAACACAATCTTTACAGACCTGCATTTTCCGGAGAAGGCGTCCGGAGAGGAGGGCAATCCCCTCTTCCAATATGCCATCTTCAAGGTGAAGGACGTGGATGCCTATGACCGCGTCAAGGCGGACATCCAGAAGGTGGATATTGGATGGGAGCGGTATGACCTGATAGACAACAACGGGAACATCAAGAGCATGGCTGAGAACTTCAATGACATGGAGAAAATCAGCAGGATGCTGCTGCTGTTAGTATCCTCAGCAAGCTATATCATCTTGGTCCTGATTTTTCTGTTCTGGATGAAAAACAGGACACAGGAGATCGGGATACTGATGGCGCTGGGGGAAAGCAAGAAGCGGATATGGATGCAGTTCCTGGTGGAGGCATTATTGGTTGGGTGTATTGGGTTTGTCCTGTCGATGGGTGCATCCCCGCTCCTGTCAAAGGCGACAGCATCCTATCTGGCCCGCCAGACACAAGAGCAGGCAGAGGAGCAGGCAGAGGCTGATGCGGACAGTATAACTACAGACTATGTCGCACCAGAGCTGACAATAACGGGTACGGAAATTGTAATAACTGGAAAAATGATTGCAACAGATGTTCTTGCAATCATCGGTCTGCTGTTATTTGCTGTATCAATTGCAAGCATTTCTATTATGAGGAAGTCACCCAAGGACATCTTAAGTGAAATGGGTTGATAATTATATAGAAAAAGTCACTTTTACAGATAAAAGGACACATTTTGCAAAAGAGATACCAACTTTTCGCTTTAAACAACCTCTTTTGTTTGAAAACTGGATTTTACTAGGACAAATTGATAAAATGTTAACAATAAGATAAAGGAGATGGGCAAGATGCAGAATCAAGTAAGTGACTATATTAAAAAGATAAAAGATTTATTGATGGCAAGTAAAAATTATTCAAATATGAATGAAGGTGGAAAACCGGGAGCAGTCATTTATATTCCGTCTGGTGATTATCATCTTCGTACACAAGTAGTGATTGATATCAGTTACTTGAAAATTATGGGTTTAGGACATGGTTTTGTATCTTCCAGTAGAGGTACTGCTTCAGGCATGCCACACCTTTGCCATTGAAGCCGATAGTGTGAAAAGTTATATAACAGAGAAGAAACAGATTCCATATATGACAATTACCACAGACTATTCTATTTCCGATCAAGGGCAGATAGATACCAGAATTGGAACTTTTATTGAGCTTCTTCAAAGTTGCTAAAGCTTTATTGTTTTCCCGGCTCGTGGTTTCACAACAGAAATTTGGGGAAAACATACATCTGTTTTTTGTTTTAATTTCTTTGTATCTATGTTACGGGATATAGGTGGGAATGCGTCATCAAAATGCTTGCTGTTCCTAACCATATGAGTTTCATTGTTATGTTTCCCTTTCCCGTAATACGTTTTTCCTTGTTTTAACAGCAGGATATTATTGTGGTAAATTACAGGCTAATAACCGAAGCAATTCATCTTTTTCTTCATTTGTCAAATCGTTCTTATCAATCAAAATCATTTTGTTGTCTTTCCTTTTAACATAGATATATTCTCCGAAAGTGCCATATTCTTTGAACGCATTCCAATAATTTATGCTTTCTCCAATGTTAGAGATAATTGTTATTCCATTAGTATCAAAGGTATATTCAACTATTCCGGAACGGAAAGACTTATCCAATAATTTTTCTGACTTTTTTAAGACATATCTTTGGAAATCTTTTGCTGTATATCCCAAAATAGCAATAAAAATTCCAAGAAGCAGTAAAATGATTCCAGAGGTATAGGAGGCTTTTGTGCAGTAGTATATACCAATAATAATTTCAAGAATACTCAAAATATAACAAATAGGTTTTAGTTTTTGCCTCTTTCGGATATTTCCTTTGCTTTCCAATGCAATGTTAATGGCAGCATCTTTCTTTTCCTCACTTAAATCCATTTTATATTTAATCATAAAAGGTTTACCTCCATATGTAATCTGTGATTCATTTTATGAAGTTATTGTATCATAACTGATTTCTAATGGCGCTAAATTTTTTTTGATATTTGAAATGTTACATAGTTAATATCCAGAAATTTCCGATAGAGTATACACATTTCTTTATGAAATAATATATATTTCAGGAGGTGTGAAACAGATGAAAAAAAATTATGGATACGCAAGAGTATCAAGTATCAGCCAAAATATAGATAGGCAGATAGTAGCATTAAAAGATGTTGGGATTCATGATGAATATATATTCGTAGACAAACAGTCAGGAAAAGATTTTAATCGGCCTAATTACAGGAAGCTGGTAAAGAACCTGAATGAGGGTGATTGTCTCTACATAAAGTCTATTGACCGATTGGGAAGAAATTATGATGAAATTATAGATCAGTGGCGATATCTCGTTAAGCATAAACATATAGACATTGTAGTTTTGGACTTACCTTTACTGGATACCCGAAACAAGGACAACGAAATCACTGGAAAGTTCATATCCGACATAGTTTTACAAATATTATCTTATGTAGCGCAGATGGAACGTGAAAATATCAAACAGCGCCAAGCCGAAGGGATTAGAATTGCCAAAGCACAAGGAAAACACTTGGGAAGACCAAAACTAAAACCACCAAAACAATTTTCAAAAGTATTTAACTTATGGTATTCAGGGAAAATTACAAAAGCGGAAGCATCCAGACGCTTAAATACAAATCCTCATACGTTTGCACGATGGGCGAAAGAACACGAAAACACCCAATTTTTGTTAAAAAATAATGAAAAAAGGTAGGCTTTTTTTCATAGTTGGAAAAATAGTATTTTTCTGTCATATCGTTGTAATTATACTGCAAAACCCATATGTACCATCTCTATACCAGATTATATTACATGACTGAAAAAATGTCTACCTTTTTTCAATGGTAAATACTGCCAACCTAATGGCTGTCTAAAAAACGAAGAAAGGAGTGTAGATGTGTGAAGATTGTAAAAAGCCTTCGCCGAAAGTCTCTTATGTTCTTTTTACTGACAGCAGTCATCGTATCGTCTATTCCTTTGGGAAGTACATATGCCACAGAAACAGATGGCCTGCCGGAAAGTGAAAATCCCTATCATGTAGAGATTTTACCATCCGAGGATAATTCCTATGAGGGAGAGACACAGGCAAATTTTACGGTAAAGGTAACTTACTCCGGCGTGGATGTTATCCAAAAGGAATCGGTACATCTGGAAACCATAATATCAGATTCTGTGATTGCTTCCTTCAATACAGAAGCACTTTCGGAGAGACGACTGAATTCTTCGGAATTTACAGGAAATTCTGAATGGGAAGAATCATATAGTATCTCCCTCCCGGCACTGGAAACAGATACCGAGGCTGATTATATGGTTATGCTAAAAGATGGAGAGGACAACATTCTTGCATCGTCAAATCAAAGGTTTACCGTCAAGAAATCAGGAGCGGATATGTGGGATACCTATGCAAATGAAAGCGGAGAGGAAGAAGTATCACCGAAATCAGAGGGAGCATCATCTGCAAATGCTTTGAGAAGTTATACAGCAATCACAGGAACACTGCCAAACGGAATTTCAGGGCTGGATAAACTTTATTATGGAAGTGTTGAAAAAGATGATACCGCTCCATTCCATAATGCGAACGAGTTACAGGATATCTTGGAAAACAGTGATGAAACTTATGCAAGAGAAATCTGGAAAAAATATCAGTATGACCTGTATGACCCGAATTTCAGCGGTAGAGGTGGATGCGGTGCTTTGCTTACGCCTTCTGGTGAAAAGTATTCAGAGAAGAACCTGATAAAATACCCGGATGACAGACCGGACTATGCAGATGAATTACTGACGAGTACGAATCATGAATATCCAAAGGATGGCGACAGTCCTTTTCATGCAAATGTGAAATCACAGATAGATGCAGTAAAAGACGGTACACTGGTAAATGGGGCGTTGGTAGAGAATGACGAAAGTGCATTTGAAAACCTTACAAAGACAGCATCACCAGACATCGGAGATTCTAATACCAGTCGTGAGTATACGGTGGATTTAAAAGCGACACCGAATCTGAAACAAGTCAAGCCAACGGTACTGCTATTCCAGATACAGACCAGCTGGCAGATGTTCGATTTGATACATGCCAATGACAGGGCGTCACTGGTAAACAAGAATGAAGTCACAAAAGAATTGTTATCTCTCTATGAGATGAAGCAAGGATTCCTTGATTTCATTGAGTGGATGCAACAGTACACAGATGGAAGTCTGATGATCGGAATAACGAATTACCAGCATGGTGGCAGCAATTCCATGTTTGGAGCACCATATTTTACGAACAATACAAATAACATTACAGAAGGTCTTTATGGCTGGGACAGTTTTGGGGATTGTGAACACATTCACTATACCAATAAAGCATTGGCAGATGCAATGAAAGAACTAAATCAGGCAAGTAACTTTGCTAATTGGGCAGACAATAAAGGGAACCTAATCTATCAGGATGCAGAAATGATTTCCGTTATCGTAGGTGGCGCGTGTGAAGCAAAGGATTTGAAGACGGGGAGCACCAAACTGCCAGCAATACCCGACGGGGTTTTAAAATGTCAGTACGGAATCCGCACCAATAGCGGAACTGCCTATGGAAAAAATATGCTGGGTGACATGATATCATGGATGGATTACGAAGCTCAGGGGAGCGGAGAGAAGGGTGATGCTCCAGCGTTTGAAACAGGGGAATACTATAAAGATGTTGTTACAAGAGATCAGTTCTTTGAGACATTGAAATCTATCTATGCAGATGCGCAGGCAAAAGCGCCAAATATGCAAAAAGTAACTGATGTGAAGGTCGAAGATACCATCACGGCTGAATTTAAAGTGGATAAATCGAACATCAAGGCTTTTGTAGGCGGAGAAGATATTACATCGAAAGCTAAGATTACTGTGGAAGAACAAGCAAATGGAACAACAAAAGTCACCTGCAATTTTGGGACAGTGGAGCACAGCAAAGAAGTACATCTTCAAATTCCGGCACAAGCAAAGAGTAACTATATTGGAAGCAATAATGTTTATACTAATACAGGAACACCAGTGATATCTTATAAGGGACGTGTTAACAGTTCAAAAACTTATACACAAAATTTTACGGATAACCCGGCTGTTAATGTGCCAATCAGACTGACTGTTGCTGACGGACAGCGTATAGACCTTGAACCGGGACAGAGTGTTGATTTGGCAGACCTTGCAAAAGATACTACAACGAACGAGTTGATAACAAAAACTGTAGAAGATTCTTTAGGTGATTATGCGCAGATTGAAGGAACGTTAACTTATCAATGGGTAGATACTGATGGAAACCCGATAGGAAATTCGGCAACGTCTATCATAGATAGTGGTAACCGTGTTCCTCCAACGATTCCATCCTATATAGTTCATGTAACAGAGAACGATATTGGGAAGAGTGAAACATATAAATTAAAGGTGACATTCACTCCAGCAGATGTCAAAGAGGAAACAACTTCAAAAGTCGCTGTAAGCGCACAATCACAAACTGGAGATGTTGGAATTAGTGTTTCACAGAAACCGGTTGGAAGAGTTCGTATCAAGAAAATGATTGACAACTATGATAACACTCTTGCAAATGATGAGTTTATGATGAGGATAAACAGTGTAAGCGGAACTGCTGTTTCTTCACAGGTCGTATTAAAACATAACGAAACCAGCGGATATGTTGAAATCAAGGAGCCTACATGGCTAAATATCGTGGAAATCCTGCCTATGGAGTATTCTTTTATAGAAATCACGATAGAGGGTACGGGAGCAGATACCGCCGATATTAAAAACGGCCAAGTCTATGTGGAGCGTGGTGACGATATAACCATAACTGTACATAACAAATATTCGTGGAATCCTTTCTTCCATACATTTGATTCCATTATGAATGTATTCAAGAGAACATAAGAAAGGAAGGATGACATATGAGCAGGGTAAGAAAAAAACTATGGGTGGTGTGTGGCTTATCAGTTCTGCTAGTCATTGGAACAACCTTGGCTGTGTGGCATCAGCATATCCAGCACACGAATCATCTGGAAGCAGATACCATCAAAGCACAGGTCGTGGAGAATTTTACGCCGAGTGAGCCAAAGGATACCGTCACAAAGGATGTATCTTTTAAAAACGAAGGGACTACAGATGTTTTCGTCAGGGTAGCATATGTAGAGACTTGGGAAAAAAAGGACAAAAACAACGAAACCATGCTGTTAAGCAATCAGTTAAGTGGAAAGGATGTGGCTACAAAGAACTGGACAGACTCCTTTTCTGCTGACTGGCAGGATGGAGGGGATGGCTGGTTTTACTATAAATACGTCCTTCCAGCTGGCGGAAGCACAGCAAAAATTCTAAACAATGTCACGTTCCCGGATTATATGCAGGAAGCATATCAGAACTATGGAGATGCGGACTACTCTCTGTATTTCAAAGTAGAGATGCTACAGGCAAGCACAGGGGATGCAACGTTGAATAAAGATACGGTTAATCAGGAAGCGTCACAGACTGTGTTTGGAAAATCTGCAGATGTAGACTATAAAACCAATGCTGTGACATGGCAGTAAGGAGGTCGAAGATGAAAAAAATATCAAAGAAAATCCTCCTGCTTGTCGGCGGATGCGCCGTATTGGCGGTATCGTGTATTTTGGCTTACTTTTCCAGCAGTATGCCGGTAACAAACCCATTCTCTATAGGACAGGCAAACATATATCTGGACGAGACCTTTGACGTAGATGATAAATGGGTTCCGGGAGAAGAAAAGCAAAAGGAAGTTGCATTTGGAAATGACGGAGATGTAGATGTTGTCATCCGTGCCAGATTCACACCAGAGCTGATTTTGAAAAACGGAACAAAAGTAACCGATGCAGAAGTCTTAAATGGATTTCAGTTAAATTATTCTGAAAGTTTTGAGCAAGAGTGGGAAAAGCATGACGATGGCTGGTACTACTATAAAAATGTGCTGAATCCAAAAGAGAGAACAAAGCAGACGCTGGTATCTGTCACGATGAACAAAAACATCAGCAATGATATTCATGGAAATAAGACCGATTATTCTGGCGCAGGTATGGATGTAGATATTGAATGCGAATCCATCCAGACGACCGTCTCAAAAGACAGCAGTGATTTGCAGAACTGGGATTCATACCCGGTAATCAGTGGAACAGATGTTTCATGGGTAAAAAAATAATCTGTTAGAAATAACAGTTTATTTTATAAAAACTAAAAATATTTATATACCGTAGGAGGAACAAAATTATGAAGAACAAAAAATTAAAAGCAATCGCAGGATTAGTAGCAGTTGCAGTCATCGGAGGGTCATTAGCATATTTCAATCAGACAATGACTGTAGAAAACCCGTTTGATACAAATAAGTATTCATCAGAACTCGTGGAAACATTTAATCCGGGAGATGGTGATGACTGGCAGCCGGGAGCAACTGTAAACAAAGATATTCAGGTTGACAATACGGGTGACTATGATGTTATCGTTCGTGTAAAATTTGATGAAACATGGACAAGAAAAGGCGGTAATAGTGCATATGTAAAAAATACTGGAATTAATGATTCAACAAGTCAGACAGATGAGACGGATGGTTTAGTGACAGGCGATTACTCTGTTGTAAAGAAAAACTTATTAAACGCTGACAAATGGTTCTACAATACTAAAGATGGTTACTACTACTATTTAGACAACTTAAAAGCAGGTCAGAATACAGGTACATTCCTTGACAGCGTAAAACTGATTGATAATGCAGATATGGGCAAATATGAGGTCATTAAATATTATACAAGTGCAGATAATAAGCCGGCTGATGATGTGATCGGAGATGATGCGTCTACTGGATGGAAAGTATATACTGGAGAAGTGCCAGCTGATGCTAAACACACAAGAACAGTGACTAAACTTGTAAACGGTTGTGAAGGATATGCAGATTCTGATTATAAACTGACTATTACAGCACAGACTGTACAGGCTTCAAAAGAAGCCGTTAACGGTGTATTCGGATTAACAAGTGTAACAGGTTCAAATTGGACTTTAGCTGAATAACAGATTACAGGATTACATATAGGGAGTGCTGTTATTGGCACTCCTTATTTTGGTAGAAAGATGATGAATTTGATGCGAAGAATTTTTAATATCCTTTCATGGCTTGTCATCGTGGTTATCATCGGCTATATTGCTGTTGCATCCCCAATGCTGTTTGGAAACCGTCCGGTAGTGGTTCTTACAGGAAGTATGGAGCCGTCTTATCCGGTCGGAAGTCTGACATATTATCATCCGGCAACATTTGAGGAAATCAAAATTGGTGATGTGATTACTTTTAAAGCCGGAGACAGCCTTGTGACACACCGTGTGGAAGAAAAGAATGAACTGTCCAGAAACTTCATCACGAAAGGTGACAACAATGAGACGCAGGATATCAACCCGGTGGAGGAAGCTGACCTTATCGGGAAGACAAGCACGATTGCCATTCCCTATCTTGGCTATATCGTAAGCTATGGAAAAAATATCTTGGTGATTATCGTTATGGGAACGATACTGCTCATCAGCCATCTTTTGGATACTCTGGACAAGAGACAAAGGGAGGAAGCATGAAAAATAAAGTATGGAATAAGAAATATCTGTTTACATTCGCTTTCCTATGCATTTTCCTCATTGGCGGTGTCTTCGCCTACTGGACACAAGAACTACAGGTACGCAATGAATTTAAGACGGCAAAGTATGATACAACGATTGTAGAGGAATTTACGGCACCTTCTGAATGGCTGCCGGGCCAAGAAGTCAATAAGGATGTGTCTGTCCGAAATAAAGGAACGATTCCAGTCTTTGTGCGTGTTTCTATCCATCAAAAATGGGTTCGCAGGGAAGATGTTTATGATGGTGAAGGGAAGCCAATATCGCCGCTGAAAGGGGAAACTATTCCTTTAACCTTTGAGACCGGGAACGGCTCAGCCTATGCATCTCAAGTGACATGGGGCAACGATGTGGTTGTGCTGTCCAGCGGAAAACAGGGAGATATTGACTTAGGAATTCCTTCCGTGGATACGATTAGGGATGCCAAAGGGAAATGGCTCTTATTGACCGATAAGGTGGATGAGGAAGGAAACCTCCATTTCTATTATATTGGTAATATTCAGCCGAATACAGATGCTCCCCGGCTTGTAGACGCTGTAACCATGCACCCTGCAATTGAACCGGAAATCAAGGGTGAAAAAGTGTGGTATGACGGTTCTGACAATAAGGTGACACAGGAAATCAAAAATACAACATACGGCTATGAAAACGCAAGGTATACAATGACGGTCAGTGCAGATACCGTACAGGCGACATCCGGTGCAGTAAAAGCAGTATTCGGTAATGAAGATAATGCAAAGGATGTCATAGCATATCTGGCAGAGTATGAAGTCATGGAATAGGAGGGATGGTATGAAAAAGGGAAAAATAGGGGCAAGCCTGTTGCTGTTCATACTTCTTTTAAGCACTGTCATCCCTGTCTATGCTGATGAAAAAGTAAAGAAGCTTTATTTTGAACAACAGAATGGAACAATGGTATGGAATGCTGATAAAGGTTCAAATGGAAACTGGTTCATGAGTTTTACGAACATGGTTCCGGGAGAATCTTATCAGGACAGTCTGGTGATTGAAAATGGTTCTTCAAAGACTTATGAACTTTATTTTCAGATTGTCCCTTTAGAGCAGGCAGAATTAAAAGATGAACTGCTGGAAAAGATACAGATGACAATCATGCAGGACGGAAAGCAAATCTACAAAGGGAATGCCACGGGAGAGCCTGGCACAAAAGATTTACAGAATATTGTACCTCTGGGAACTTATACACCTGCTAAGGAATCAACGTTAGTCGTTGAACTGACACTGGATGGAGACATTGGGCTGGAATACTGTGACCTTCTGACACAGATTGACTGGAAGTTCATGGTGAAGGAAAAGGTGGATTCTAAGGATACACCGGTTACGGAAATCAAACCGCCCAAAACAGGTGATACGACCAATACGGGACTATGGATATTTGTTGTGATAGGTTCAATGACCGTGATGGGCGTAGTAAATGTATTCCGGCACAGGAAAGAGACTGCTGAAAAACAGTTAGAAAAATAATATCGAAAGTAGGGAAAGGTTTGAAAGCGTTTATCAAAGAATTTAAGGAATTTATCAGCCGTGGGAGTGTGCTGGACATGGCAGTTGGTATCATCATAGGAGGTGCTTTTACAAGTATTGTAAAGAGTCTGGTCGATGATATTATCAATCCTCTTTTAGGTCTTTTTGGCGGAATGAATTTTGACCTGCTTACAATCAGTTTAGGAAAAGACGTAGTTTTATATTACGGCAGATTCTTAACGGCTGTCATCAACTTTCTGATTATGGCACTGATTGTTTTCGCCATCATAAAAGTAATCAATCGTTTCACCGCAAGGTGGAAAAATCAGGAAATACCAAAAAAAGAAACAAAGATTTGTCCATACTGTCAGAGTGAGATACATATTGATGCAAGAAAATGCCCGCACTGTACATCGGCAATTCAATGAGAGGGACAGTCTATGAAAGATATTTTTGAGGATATGAGGAAAGCACTTGGTTTGGACTACATTTCAGATATTCCGTTGGACAGAAATAAAGAATATATCAGAATAGTGCTGAAAAGTCTTCCTATGGATGCTTATTCTGAGAAAGAGGTAGAAGAATTTAAAAAATATGCTTTTCAAAAACGGATGATAGGAAGTCGATACCTAAAAAACGATACTTAATGCAGTAATGCATGGATCGAATACAATCATGGATAAGAAAATACTGGAAATGAATAGAGAAAGCTCGTACAAGAAACGGTTTTGTACGGGCTTTTTTGACGTACTCCATTTTGCGAATAAAATCCGCTGTTCTTCTGTCCATACAGTAGAATTATCTTCTGTGAAAAATTGGATTAATGCAATACTAAATGCGCTACCTGCATTGCCCTTCAAGAATTTCCTGTTCTAGAGAAATGCATTTATATGGATAAACTTAGCGGGAAAGATTTTAACAGGCCACAATATCAGAAACTTCTGAAAAAATGCGGTCCGGCGACTGCTACCAGATACGTTGATTTGATGTTACAGAAGATTCAAAAAGGTGAATTTGATGCAACAGATATCATAACCCATACGCTTTCTTTAGAAGAAGGAAGCCACGCTTACAGTATTTTTGATAAAAAAGAGGATAACTGTATTAAAGTTATTTTAAAGCCATGATATAAGACGCTTAATTTACCCGGCTGAAGGCGATGGTTGGAACAAGAAATCTAGATGACAGCGTTCAAGAAGAATTTGCGGGAGATAATAATACAACGAGAAATGAAAATCAGAAAACAGAGGATAATATGGCTCATTTCCTAAATTTAATGTCCCAGCCGCAAATTAATAGCATGTCTGTTCATGTGCTCCTTGGGATTAGCGCTACTGACGCTGAACGACAGCCTTCGTCCGGCATTAGGCGATATCATCCGTCTTGGCGTGCCGATTTGCTATGCTTTTGACCTGTTTTTTTGCTGGCGAGGTACTTACTTCCCACGGTTATGTGGAAATGGCATTATTATGTTGTTTTAGTAGCGAATGTTAAGGAAACTGCATAGAATAAACCATGGATGCTAAAATGCGAGAACATCAGTGGGACTGTTGTATGTTCCATAGGTGTGTTTGCTATACTTATGGATGGATCAATCTCAAAATAGGGAGGATTCTTATATGACAGCCAGCAAAGACATTTTGGCAGATAGATATTTGGCTAAATCGTCTATTCATGAAAATGCAATCATTAAAAAAATATCTTTGGTCAGCATTGTCGGAAATATTATTCTTTCTGGATTTAAATTGTTTGCGGGGATTTATGGCCGCTCGGGAGCAATGATTTCCGATTCCATTCATTCTATGTCAGATGTAATTACCACATTTATTGCTTTTTTAGGAGTTAAAATATCAAAAAAGCCTGCGGATAAAGAGCATCCTTATGGACATGACCGGCTGGAGTGCGTAGCCGCGCTGCTTCTCGGAGCCATTCTTCTAGTTACCGGTATTGGCATTGGAAAAGCAGGGATGCAGAATATTATCGCTGGAAATTATAATACTCTTGCAGTTCCCGACATGATAGCACTTGTTGCGGCGATTCTGTCAATTGTTGGAAAAGAGGCTATGTACTGGTACACAAGGTATTATGCCAAAATCATTGATTCTGCGGCATTTATGGCGGATGCATGGCATCATAGATCGGATGCTTTTTCTTCCGTTGGCTCTCTGATTGGCATCAGCGGCGCAATGCTTGGCTTTCCGGTGCTGGATTCTGTAGCCAGTGTTGTAATATGCTTATTTATATTGAAAGTCTCGTGTGATATATTGTGGGATGCTGTAAGGAAGATGCTGGACACTGCCTGTGATGCGGACTATGAGAAAAAACTGGCGGATTACATCAGCTCTCAGGAAGAAGTAATTCGTGTTGATTTGCTCCAATCCAGAATGTTTGGGAATAAGGTGTATATAGACCTGGAAATTGCGATAGAAGGCGACAAGTCTCTTCGTACCGCCCATTTCATTGCCGAGCAGATTCATGACAAGGTAGAGAAAGCCTTTCCCGAGATCAAGCACATTATGATACATGTAAATCCGGCTGGGAACTGATTGTTATATCTGTAAGGAGCAGAAGTAGAAATAGTAAAAGTTCCGAGGATGGTGATACATCATCTCCCGGAACTTTTAAAGTTATTTTATTACTTTTTAAAATAGTCAGATATAGGAACCGGGCCTTCCAAGATTTCTCTCTCCACGGATAGATACCGGTCTCTTCCAGAACGTACAGACCATTTTATTAAGGTTATATGATTATTTTCTATTTCAATGCCAGTGATACACCGGGGATGCACACAGCTTCCCGTGTTAAAATAATTTCCCTCTTTCGGTTGTGAAAACACGGGTCTGTGCGTGTGGCCGGCGATCAGAATTGGGTAGTGCTCCTGCGCATAAGACGATAGTTTTTTTTCTACGCGTTCCTTTGCTTTCCTGGGGCGCCCAGCACCTGTGGGATCTAAAAAGCCTACTAATTCAAGATGACGCCATATATATCGTACCAGGAACCTTGCTACAGGCCACAGCGTGTCATTTAGGAGGTCGCCCTGATGTCCATGGACCAGGAATAGTTCCTCTTTTTTGCAAATATTTTCTAGAATCAGGCCTTCAGAAGCGGTTTCAGTCAAGAGAACTTTTTCACACCGGGATGACTCGCAGTAATAGGTGCCACAGTGACGTTCCATATAACCTTTCCTTCGTTTTACAATGTCGTGATTGCCATACAGTAGATGGAGCCTGCCTGACTTGTTAAATTCAGAGAGTATCCAAAAGATGTCGCTGTGTACCTCGACAATGGTTTTTAGCTGCCTGTTTTCCCACAATTCATCTCCGTCACCCAGTTCAATATAGGTAAAGCCCTTCTGATAATAATATTGCAGGGCTCCGAAACAGACTGTCTGATTTGCCAGGAAATTATCTCCCGCATTTCCCTGGCCACGGTGGCAGTCGCTCATAAGAATCAGTTTCGAATCAGAATCAAAAGGGAGTACCTGGGCGTGCTGGTATATCTCATCCAGTCTTTTTGGTGTCGAGACAGCCTTCATGGGAACTACCTCCTTGTGCTATCATCAAAGTCGCAGTTGTGAGCATGGCTGCAGTACTGCCTGCAAGGATCGCACCGTGGATTTGACGGATGGGGCCTGCAAGGATGGCATGGACATACAGGAGGGCAAGGCGGATCCGGATGTGGTTCTGGCGGCGGGGGCGGCAGCGGATTCGGGGTTGGATGAGGCGGGCGGCCCTCCAGCCATTCCTTTATCCATTCAAAAGCGTCGTAAACGCCTCTTGTGTAAAGCGAGTCAATAAATAATTTATAGAGTTCTGGAACCATAGCCTTTATATATTCCAGTTTGTCGAGGGTCTGGCTGTATTTGGCTGTGGTGAATTCATATAATCTGCAATTATTACTGTTTATCTGCTGTACTAAGGCTTCAGCAGCCTCATTTCGTGACAGAGGCTGTGGGGAATGAGGGGCAGCATAATGAATAGATACGGTCTTTCTTCCTGAGGAATATTCCTTTTTGGTGTATCCGATTTCGATTAATGCCTTTAGGAATGCATCTTTCATACCCTGATCCGGGAATACGATTTTTGCATCCATAGTCAGCATATCCGTATCAGAAAATTGTCCTAATTTAAATCCTGTAAGCCACCAATGCATGGCACTGCGTTTTAGTATGACTTTTCCATTTCTGCGCAGTACAAATGAAAGATTAAGCATTTCTTCATTTCCGATATTTTCATAAAAAGTGCCTTTAAATTCGTCTGTATCCACATCTTCGCGGATTGTATTATATACTCCGATTTCTCCTCCAGTCGTGATTCCATACTGGCCTTTCCAGAGTTCGATAAGCCAGCGCTTTCCCCTATAGGAGAAAGTAATTGGTTCACAGTCCATAATCATATTAAACAGCGGGGCTGCCTCATCATAGAGGCGACAGTATCCTACTTGTCTCTGCCAGCAGTTCATAAGGGAATAAAAATAATCGCCTTTTATTTCGTAAGCAAAACCAGTTTCTTTAAGATCGGCATTTAATTCCCTCTGCTGGCGTAATTTATCGGGATCCGGATGGAATCGATGGCTTCGAATCCGCCAGATTATAAGAACTACAATTACAGCAGCGAGAATAGCCGCCCCAATTATTAATAATATTGTGGGCATGATAAGCGTCCTTTCTTTTCATGTTAATATATTCTATTCTTCGTCATTTTTTTTGTGAAAACGACTGGCTAAGTCTAGGTTTTACAGAGGGTAGCAGACTGCAAAAATGGACAATAAAAGGCAGCAGACAAAACATTGCCTGTTATGGAAACACCTCCGCAAATCAGTAAAAACGTAAGCATGACCATGATGGGAAGCCATACAGAGTCTATCGGCAGACCGAGGGATATCGCTTTTATCAGTTTGATTCCCTGGGTCAATGGCAGTAAATCAGATGCGCCCACCATCATGCCAATGCTGAATGTGGTACCGCCAGGAGCAAAGCCTATCAGAAGAAAATTCTCTATGTCCACAAGAATTCAAATTAAGATATTAATATAGAGGATGTTTCAGACACTTTGGCAAAAAAATAAAAGCGAGAGTGGAATTTATTCTGCATTATGTTATACTAAAAAGATCAGAGGAATGGAGAGATTAAATGAAACGAATTTTTTTGGTCGAGGATGATAAAGAAATTGCCAAGAACCTTGCGCTTTTGCTTCGCACGGAAGGATTTAACGTTACCCACGCCTCCTCGCAGAGCGAAGCCATATCCGTTCTTGACGGAAACAGGTTTGATCTGGCGCTGGTAGATATTTCCCTGCCGGATGGGAATGGTTTCACGGTCTGTACGGAGATTAAGCAGGCGCAGAATATTCCTGTTATTTTTCTTACGGCTTCCGGAGATGAGGCAAGCGTGGTAACAGGGCTTAATATGGGAGCGGATGACTATATTATCAAGCCTTTCCGCCCACGCGAGCTGACCGCGCGGATTCGTACGGCCTTGCGGAAATACGGACACTCGCCAGCGGCTTTTGAGATGTGCGATCTACATGTGGATACCGCCAGCGGCGTTGTAAAAAAAGGCGGGCGGGAGGTCTTTTTATCCGCCTTGGAATATCGGCTGCTGCTTATATTTATTAACAACCCTAATGTGATCATCACGCGGGACCGGCTGTTGGACGAATTGTGGGACGCGGCAGGCGAGTTCGTTAATAACAATACCCTTACCGTTTACATTAAGCGTCTGCGGGAGAAGATTGAGAATGATCCCGGAAATCCGCAGATCATTCTCACCGTCCGGGGGACAGGATACCGGCTGGGAGGTAGTTATGTTTCGGAATAGAGAAATACGGTGGTTTGCTGTTTTATTTATTTTTATTACCGCGACCTCAGCTGCGGCAGGATTTGCCATCCATCCGGCAGCAGGGATACTGACCTTTGTTTCTGCCGCTGCTTTTGGAGTGGCATTTTTTGCTTTATAGGAAAGTTCTCCTTTCGGAGAACTTGGGGACTAAAATAGCCCGCTCAAAAGCGGGCATAGTGAATCAGACGGTTTGGATTAAAAGATGTAAAAGCCCTCTTCACCAAAATCGTCATCATCAAGGTTATCAAATTCATGTAAGAAATAATCCATATCCAGAAGTTCGTCGTCACTCATGTCATGGACTTCTTTAGAAGTCATACCTTCTGGTGGATTTTTAATGTACTGTTCCCTTAGTTCCTTTGCGAGTTCTGCTTCTGTTATACGTTTCATAGTGTGGCCTCCGTTCTTAAGATATATTGAGTTTATCATGAGAAAAGAGGTTTTGGAAGATATGAAAACGAGGCAGGCGAACGACATCTATGTTTTTGCATAGCCTTTTCGTATAATTCATGCAAAGGAACAGGATTATGATTAAAATATAGTTCTAAAAATAGCATGGTTTTTCCACAGTTCGGACATTTTAAAGGATCGTAACCAAAAGAATGTAAGATTGAATCACGCCACCTATTGAGTGAAAGAAAAAAGTTATGTTTTTCTCTGGAAATGGCTTTTCGTAAAAAATTGTCAGAATTACGGTGACGAGCGTAAATACCATAATAGCGAATCATTTTAAAATGTTTTTCAGGGATGTGTTGTGTTAAGCGGTCAATGAATTCCAAAACAGGAACAGTTTCTGTAATAAGTTTATTGTCTTCATGACGGTTGTAATGGAAGGTGACAAAATCACCATCGTAAGAATCAATGCGAGAAGTAGCAATAACAGGTCTGCCAAGATAACGACCGATATATTTGATAACCTGAGAAGGATTACACTTGTTAGGCATGGCGCGAACATAAAAACCATTTTTATCTTTTGCATAGATAGCAGATTTTACTTTTTTGAAAGCTGGACCTATTTTTTGATGGAGTTCATTTAAAAGAGCAGTTTGGAACGCATCACGTAAAAAATGATAGTTAAAATGTTTGAAGTGTCGCCAGGAAAGAGTATTACCAACACCACCTTCAGAAACAAGGCAGTGAATGTGAGGATTCCATTTTAAATCTCTGCCAAAGGTATGAAGGACGCAAATAAATCCAGGAGTAAATAATTCAGATTTATTTTCTTTATGGAACATACGAGAAATCACGCTGTTGACTGCCGAAAAAAGGCAGTTAAGAAGAGAACGGTCTTTAAGAAAAAAAGGCCGCAAAGAATCATCAATGGTAAAAACACAATGCCGATGTTGTACATCAATAATCTTAAAAGACATAGCAGTAGTTCTGTCAATGGAATACATGTTACCACAAGTTGGACAGAAGCGAGAATGACAACGAAAAGCAGTAAATTTGAAATTACCACAATTGGGACAAATATACATGGCGCCACCATAAGATGGATCGCCACAATGAATCATTTTTTCTACATTCTCAACAATAGCATCACGAGGATGTTGAAGATAAATCATTTCTTCATAATGTTCGATAAAAATTTTTTGTAAGATATTCATAAGACCATTATGAAGCAAAATGAAGCAAAAAGAAACCCCTATCCCTCATGATTGAGGGGCAGGGGAGTTGAAGTGTCGAAGACACTATTTTTATGTTTACCAAATCTCGGTATAAAAGCATAGCTCAGATATCAGAACAGATCGATCTGGTGCTTCATAATGCGGATCATCTGTTTGTCAGCGAGGCCCAGGAAGGCGAACTATCCATTCTGCAAAGCGAGATCACCAAGATGACCCTGCGTATCCGGGAGCAGAATAATGCGCTGAAAGGGGAGAAGAAGCATCTTGCTGATTCGCTTGCCGATATTGCACATCAGCTTCGCACGCCGCTTACTTCTGCTAATCTGATCCTGTCGTTGCTTAAAAATACTTCTGATGAGAACGAGAGGAAGAATCTGCTGCGGGAAGTGGAAGGCTTGTTCGTGCAGATGGACTGGCTGGTTACATCCTTGCTGAAACTTTCCCGGCTGGATGCAGGCATCGTTGTATTCCAGCGTGAACAGATGGACGTCGGTAATCTGATAGATGCCTCTATCCGTCCATTGCTCATATCCATGGAACTGCATAATATTGACTTACAGACAGAGATACCGGAAGGGGTAGTCATAGAAGGGGATTCAGGGTGGCTTTCAGAGGCAATCCAAAATATCCTTAAAAACTGCATGGAAAGTGCAGGTGACAACGGGAAGATTGAAATTATGTGCGAGGATAATGCGCTGTTTACCGAGATCACTTTGCATGACAGCGGGCCAGGCTTTGAAAAGGAAGATCTGTTCTGTCTGTTTGACCGGTTCTATCGTGGGAAAAATGCGGGCGCGGTAGGCTATGGAATCGGACTGGCGCTGTGCAAGACGATTATCAACCGTCAGGGAGGCACCATTGCCGTAAAGAATCATCCGCAGGGCGGCGCAGTATTTTCCATTCGTTTTTCAAAGTGATGAATTTATATATGAAATGTCTCCCATAATGGCTGTCGATTTGCTAGAATATATTTAAAGAGAGGATATAAACAGATATGGATGAGATAAATCGTTACAAAGAGCGGCTGCAGATTGCATTGACAGCGGCAAAGATATGTATTTTCGAAGTTGATCTTTTACAGCAGCTTTACACCTATTTTGAAAATGCGGAAGTTATTTTTGGCATTTCAGGTGAAAAGATATTAAAAGATGTGCAGCCTTTTAGCAAGCTGGAGCCGGTAGAATACCGAAAAGCGGCAAGCGCGTATTTTTCGCATCCGGAGGACGAAGCGGTGATAGAGAAGGCCTTCAAGGATATCCTAAGAGGCAAAGAATCAACCTATGAAGCACGCATGAGGGCTGGAGGATCAGGATATGTGTGGTGCAGGATCCACGCAACGCCTATCATAGAAAATGGAGTACCGGCAAGGATGGTAGGCGTGATCGCAGATATCTCTGATCTTAGAGAACAGACGGAAAATCTGAAAAAGGCCGTTAATATGGATGCATTTACTGAATTATTTAACAAGGAGTATGCAATCGGCCTGATAAGCGAGATTTTAAGGAAAAGCAAGGATTTAAATCATGCTCTGCTCATATTAGATATTGATAATTTTAAAAATTATAATGATACCTTTGGCCATAGCGAGGGGGATAAGGTTATCAAGGCAGTATCCAGAAAGATAAGAGATACATTTCGGGAAACGGATATCAT
This sequence comes from [Clostridium] scindens ATCC 35704, assembly GCF_004295125.1. Taxonomy (NCBI): domain Bacteria; kingdom Bacillati; phylum Bacillota; class Clostridia; order Lachnospirales; family Lachnospiraceae; genus Lachnoclostridium; species [Clostridium] scindens. The sequence goes on from NZ_CP036170.1 coordinate 2,624,650, forward strand.
GGGCAGATTCGGAGGCGATGAATTTATTCTTTTGGTTAGGGATATCAAAAACATGCAGTGGCTTAACCGCAAGTTATCCGATCTTACATGCTTTCAAGTGGGAGATATTACTTGCACTACCAGCATTGGCATCTCACTATTCCCGCAGGATGCAGCGAGATTCAAGGAATTATTTGCAAAGGCCGATGCCGCATTGTACCAGGCGAAGGCGCAAAAGGGAATTTTCATATATTATCATGAGTAACAGCGGCAATTCTAAGGAGGGCCTGTTCTTTTTTCTGTTCTTATTCCAAGGCAACACAAATCATGACTTCTTAACCAAATAGAAGGTTTGTATTTTATCGTTTTTGTGGTATAGTTACATTAATGAATTCGACTGTGGGAAACGGTAGAAAAAGGAGGATTAACATGGCATTTTATTATGAGGAGCCATCTAGGACATTCAGCGAGTATCTTTTAATTCCAGGCTATTCTTCTGTGGAATGTGTTCCATCGAAAGTAAGCCTTGAGACGCCGCTGGTGAAGTTTGAGAAGGGTAAGGAGCCGGAACTGTCGATGAATATCCCTATGGTTTCGGCAATTATGCAGTCGGTCTCTGACGACAGGCTTGCGATTGCCCTGGCTCAGGAGGGCGGTCTGTCTTTTATCTATGGATCGCAGCCTATAGAATCTCAGGCAGAGATGATCGAAAAAGTCAAGCGGTACCGGGCAGGATTCGTAGTAAGCGATTCCAATGTATCGGCGGAGATGACGCTTCAGGATGTGCTCAGACTGACTGAGCAGACCGGCCATTCTACCATAGCGGTAACGGAAGACGGCAGCCCCAACGGAAAACTGCTGGGAATTGTAACGAACAAAGATTACAGGGTAAGCAGGATGACTCCTGATACAAGGGTCAAAGATTTCATGACCAAGTTGGATGACCTTGTATATGCGCAGGAAGAGACTACGCTGAAAGAAGCGAATGACATTATTTGGGACCATAAGATTAACTGCCTTCCTTTGGTCAATAAGAACCAGGAACTGGTATATCTGGTTTTCCGCAAGGATTACGATACCCATAAGAAGAATGAGTATGAATTGATCGATAGTTCCAAGCGTTATATGGTAGGCGCCGGAATTAATACCAGGGATTATGAAGAGCGGGTGCCTGCACTGCTTAAGGCAGGCGCAGACATTCTGTGCATAGACAGTTCAGAAGGATTTTCAGAGTGGCAGAAATTGACCATTGACTATATCCGCAGAAATTATGGAGACCGCGTGAAAGTAGGCGCAGGCAACGTAGTAGATGCAGAAGGCTTCCGATTCCTCGCTGAGGCTGGGGCAGATTTTGTCAAGGTAGGAATCGGCGGCGGAGCCATCTGCATTACCCGCGAGCAGAAGGGCATCGGACGGGGACAGGCTACAGCACTCATCGAGGTTGCAAAAGCCAGGGATGCCTATTATGAAGAGACGGGAATCTACGTTCCGATCTGTTCTGACGGAGGCATTGTGCATGATTACCACATTACCCTTGCACTTGCTATGGGGGCAGACTTTATTATGCTGGGCAGATATTTTGCAAGATTTGATGAAAGCCCTACAAAAAGAGTGAATATTAATGGAAGCTATATGAAGGAATATTGGGGAGAGGGAAGCGCCAGAGCCAGGAACTGGCAGAGATATGACATGGGAGGAGATAAGAAACTGTCTTTTGAAGAGGGCGTAGATTCTTTTGTCCCTTATGCCGGAAGCCTGAAGGACAATGTAAATCTTACGCTGAGCAAGGTAAGGTCAACGATGTGCAATTGTGGAGCGATCAATATACCTGAGTTACAGCAGAAGGCCAAAATTACGCTGGTGTCTTCCACAAGCATCGTAGAAGGCGGCGCGCATGATGTCATGCTCAGAGATAAGAGATAGAAGTGCGAAGTAGAGCAAAAAAGAGTAGGTATATCGACATGTCGAATGATTAGTGCGGGAGAGAATATGGAATATACACCGTCTGAAAGCCCGCCAGAACCGAACGTTGGAAGAGGCGCACAGGCTTGAGAAAGAACTGACGCATAAGATGGCTGCGTGCGAGGCAGCCGCGTAAAAAGGGCAGGACTCTTGCATTTGCAGGGACTGTTCTTTTTGTGTGCAGGAAAATAAAGGGGATTACAAAGACTAGGCTTGACATGCAAGTCTTACAAGTGTAATATTAACGAAAGATTACTTTTGTAAGAAAAGGAGGCAAAAGATGAAAAAAGCGATTTTGGTCATTGTATTCTTACTGCTTGCCATGGCAGGATGCTCAGGCAAAAACACGAAGGATAGTCCTAAGGAGCATGCAGATAAAAAGCCGGTTGAAATTGCAAAGGGTTACCAGGATATATATGATAAAGCCTGTGAGGATGGAAAGTTAGATGATCTGGCAACTATCCGCCAAATCGTAGAACGTCTGGGAGAGGATGGACTTGTGGCAGTGGACGCTAAGAATCTGGTTGATATGGAAAACGCGTCGCAGGCTGAAGCGTTCTGCAAAAGAGCCAGTGAAGGAAAGGAGGCTGCCCAGACGATCATCGCCGTAAAGGACGATGGAGGATTTATACGCTATGACCTGCAGGCTTTGGATGGAACTTTAAAGGTGCGGCAGGGGTATGTCACATGGAGCAAAGGCGAGCCAGTGGAAAAGGGGACGGATGAATATCAGGCATATGCTTGGAGTTATTCCAGCAAAGGGTACCTGTTTTTTGAAAAGTACCAGCCACCCGGGTATGATGGATTTTCAGGGCATACGGCTATAAGAGTGAAGCCCCTGGATCAAGATTGCCGGGAGTTGAACCAGAAATATATCATTCCGGTAGGGTACTATCTGAATAATTTGTTTCTGGAGGACTGGAGCGAGAATGATTATGGCGATTTGAATTTCTATGACATTTTCGAGCCTATGTATCAGATGAAGTATGGAAAGAGACTGGATGTGGAATTTGCCTTTACAGGAAAGACATACAATGTGCCGGAAAAAGAATTCGAAGATGTCTTCCTGACTTTTTTTCAGATTGATCCAGCCATGCTGCGGCAAAAGACCACCTATGATGAAGTCAGTCATACTTACCAGTACAGGCCCAGAGGAATGTTTGACTTTGGCTCTACTCCGGATATTCCCTACCCGGAGGTTGTGGCTTATGAAGCGCAGGAAAATGGGACGATCAAACTCGTCGTGGATGCAGTATGGCCTGATCGGAATATGGACAAGGCGTACAGCCATGAAGTTGTGGTACGTCCTCTTGATGGTGGCAGGTTCCAGTATGTTTCCAACCATGTGATTGACTCTGAGGATAATGCTGAGCCTATCTGGTATAGGGAGAGGCTCAGTGATGAAAAGTGGGATGAATATTATGGCGATTAAGACTAAGAATGGAGCTTATTATGTTTAGTTCCATACAAAAGGAGATATTTCCGCTATAATAACGCTTGAGAAAGGAATTAAGTTGATTCTCAATATGTTGGAAAAGGACGAAGGCAGCATTCGGGTATATTTTTGCCCTTCAGGAAAAAATGATCTGGTGTGTTGCTACAGAAATAGAAAATACTAAATGTGAAGGAGTTGCGGATATTAAATAAATTTACAGGAATAGTATTATTTTTAAAAGATTTTATGTTATACTGAATATCGCTATGACAGTAAATTCATTCAAATAGGATGAAGAAGGCATGCAGAAGAATAGAAACGTGTGGAGGAGAAGATGCTGACAATAGGAACGCATATGTCTATTGCCAAAGGAATTGCCAAAACGGCTGAAAATGTGGTAGAGATGAAGGCCAATACCATGCAGATATTCAGCCGTAATCCCAGAGGCTCGAATTATAAAACCTATACGGAAGAGGAGATAGGAAGATTCCAGGAGATCCGTCGCAAAAACCAGTTTGGCCCCTTGCTGGCTCATGCGCCATATACGATGAATCTGGCAAGCGATAAGGAGAAGGTCTATGAATTTGCATGTACGGTTATCCGTGAGGATATCGCAAGGATGGATGCCCTGGGGATTGAAAATATTGTATTTCATCCGGGAAGCCATACGGGCATCGGCATCGAGGCAGGAATCCGCAATATTATCGCAGGACTTGACCAGGCAATTACCGGGGATGAGAATATCATGGTGCTGCTGGAGACTATGACTGGAAAAGGGACGGAAATTGGAGCAAAGTTCGAGCACTTAAGAGCAATCCGGGATGGAGTAAGACATCCGGAGCGGATTGGAATCTGCCTGGATACCTGTCATGTGTTTGCCGCCGGGTATGATATAGTAGGAAATTTGGATGGCGTATTGGAAGAGTTTGATAGGGTGATTGGCCTGGATTTGCTCAAAGCAGTCCATTTTAATGACAGCATGATGCCTTTTGGCTCTCATAAGGATCGGCATTCCACGATAGGAGCGGGCGAGATTGGCCTGGAGCCGCTGCTAAGGGTCATGAGACATCCGGCGCTTAAGGAACTTCCGTTTTACTTGGAGACGCCGCTTGAGGATGCAGAGCACAAAATAGAGATAGAGATGATACGCCAGAAACTCTAAACGTGGAGGAAGGAAATGGGAGCGACGTTAAAGATAATAGCACGTATTCACACGGATTTTCCATCCAAATTCGGCATTCCACGCCAAAGCGGACTGGCGGATACACATGGATTCATAATATTTGAGCCAAAGTTCAGAAACCCGGATTCCATTAAAGGAATCGAAGAATATTCAAGACTTTGGCTCCTTTGGGAATTTTCAGAGAATAAAAGAGAAGCATGGAATCCCATGGTTAGGCCTCCCAGGCTGGGAGGAAACAAGAGAGTGGGGGTATTCGCCTCGCGTTCCCCATTCAGGCCCAATCCTATCGGTCTGTCCTGCGTAGAACTGGAACGGGTGGAGGCAGAGACGCCCAAGGGTCCCATTCTCTATATCAAGGGGGCGGATCTGATGGATGGAACGCCCATATACGATATTAAGCCTTATCTTCCCTATGTGGACGCCTATCCCCAGGCAGAGGCAGGCTTTGCGGATCGGGTAAGGGATTATTGCCTGACGGTGGAATTCCCGGAGGAACTCCTTAAGCGGGTGCCGGCAGAGAAAAGAGAAGCGCTGAGACAGATACTGGCCCAGGATCCACGGCCATCCTACCAGGAGGATCCGGAACGAATGTATGGAATGGAATATGCGGGGTTTGAGATACGCTTCCAGGTGGAGGAGAGACGGCTGGCCGTACGGGATGTCTATGCAAAAGCGGACAGGCAGGATATAGTTTCCGGCGTGTGAATGGAGGAATTCGTACCAAAAATGGGTTTACACGAACAGGATACAGGTATATAATGGTAGCCAGCAGATGATGTTACTGCAATCACCTATTCAAAAAAGAATAAAGAAGTCTTTGTGGCAGGGTGCAAATCCCTACCGATGGTATAGTCCATGACCCGCGCAAGCGGCTGATCTGGTGACCTTTTTGAGGAATTCCAGAACCGACGGTATAGTCCGGATGAGAAAAGACATTTTCTGCGTAATTACGCCCGGGACATAAGTATATGTGCCGGGTTATTTTTTTGAGGAGGATTCAGTATGAACCAGATGAAAGAAACAACCAATGTAACTACAGGAGAAAACCTAAAAAGCCGTGATGACGCCAGGACGAAGGTAAAGAAGATTGCGTTTATCGGTCTGATGGGGGCGGTCAGCGCGGTGCTGATGCTATTTCGCTTCCCGATTCCGTTCATGCCCCCGTTCTTATCCTTTGATCTGTCCGGGCTTATGGAGATGCTGGGCGGATTCATGTTCGGACCTATGGCGGCCGCATGCATCATTGTCGTAAAGATCCTGCTGCAGCTTGTGATGCAGGGAAGCTTCTCCCTGGGAACCGGAGAATTGCAGAATCTGATCTTAAGTTGTTCTTACGTGCTTCCGGCGCTGATTATCTATCACAGGAATAAGACGAAGAAAATGGCAATTACTGGTATGGCGGTGAGCACCATATTCGTATCGGTGATGGCGGTATTTACCAACCTGTATCTGATCATTCCGTTCTATGTCAAGTTATTTGGCATGTCCATGGACGACATCATTACGATGTGCCGGACGGTAAACCCGGCGATGAAGAATGTAACCACTATGGCGGTGTTCGGACTGCTTCCATTTAATCTTATCAAATACGGCGTTACGTCTCTGGTGACGTTTATCGTGTACAAGAGGCTGAGCCGTGTAATAAAAGGAATTATAAGCAAATAAAGGAGAGAATCATGAAATTTACATTGGACAAAGACATTACTTATGAGCAGGCGGTGGGCCGCATGTTCGAAATGCTTGGCAACAGCCAGATCATGGCGCTGGCATCCAGCCTGAACGACTACGTTATGGTGCGCAATGTAAGCTGCCTGTTCTATGACGAGAAGATCTACTTTAAGACGGACAAGAACTTCCGCAAGACAAAGCAGCTGCTTGAGAATCCGAATGTAGCCATGTGCTGGAGCGGCGTACAAGTAGAAGGAACTGCAAAGAATAAAGGGCTCGTGGTGGACGAGCCGGGACAGAGATTTGCAAAGGGATATGAGAAATACCTGTGGCAAAGTTACAACAAGTATAGCCACGAGGATACGGAGATTCTGATTGAAGTATCGCCCAAGTATGTAGAGATATGGGACACCAGCGATGATGGGTATGCATTCCAGCTTTTTATTGATTTTGAGAAGAGGCAGATCCAAGTAAAGCCGTATGATCAGAAGTAGACAGGAAGGCTCTGTTTTAGGACCGGGAAACCGGAATCCTGAATAGAGCCTTTTTTATTTGGCTGAAAAATGCACTTGCAATATACCCCATATGGGTATATAATGTGCTTGTAAAGCGAGGTGGTACAGATGGAAGAAATAAAAGAATGCTGTCATAAGAAAAAAGAGCGTTCTGAGAAGGAGTATAAAGATTTGATTCACCGCCTGAACCGTATTGAGGGCCAGGTACGCGGAATAAAAAAGATGGTTGAGAGCGATACTTACTGTACGGATATTCTGGTACAGGTATCAGCGGTCAATGCAGCATTGAATAGTTTTAACAAGGTGCTTCTGGCAAATCATATCCGGACCTGCGTGGCGAACGATATACGGGATGGAAAGGAAGAGACCATTGATGAACTGGTGGCGACGTTGCAGAAGCTTATGAGATAGGAGGCAGGGTATGGAGCAATATACAGTGACGGGCATGAACTGCGCTGCATGCAGTGCCCGGGTGGAGAAGGCGGTTTCCAAGGTGCCGGGGGTAACCTCCTGTTCGGTGAGCCTATTGACGAATTCCATGGGCGTGGAAGGGACAGCAGGGCAGGCAGACATCGTGGCAGCGGTGGAAGAGGCTGGCTACGGCGCTGCGCCGAAGGCTTCCGAGGCGAAGGGAAAGGCCGCTTACGGGACAGCGACGGATGATTTCCTGAAAGATAAGGAAACGCCGCTGCTTAAGAAGCGGCTGATCGCATCTTTGTGCTTTCTGGTGCCGCTGATGTACGTGTCCATGGGGCATATGATGTGGGGCTGGCCGCTTCCGGCATTTATGGCAGACAATCATGTGGCGATGGGATTATACCAGCTGATATTTACGGCTGCAGTCATGGTGATCAACCAGAAGTTTTTTATCAGCGGCTTTAAGAGCCTGTGGCACCGCTCGCCCAATATGGATACCTTGGTAGCCCTGGGGGCAGGAGCATCCTTTGTCTACAGCACCTATGCCTTATTCGCGATGACGGATGCCCAGATGCACGGCGACATGGCAAAGGTAATGGATTACATGCATGAATTCTATTTTGAATCCGCCGCAATGATCCTGACGCTGATTACCGTAGGAAAGATGCTGGAAGCCCGTTCCAAAGGGCGGACGACGGATGCGCTCAAGAGTCTGATGAAGCTGGCGCCAAAGACTGCGACGATCATCAGAGACGGCATGGAGGCAGAAGTATCCATAGACCAGGTGAGAAAGGGAGACGTCTTTGTAGTAAGGCCGGGTGAGAATATTCCCGTGGATGGCATCGTGCTGGATGGCAGCAGCGCGGTCAATGAATCTGCGCTGACCGGGGAGAGCATACCGGTGGACAAGGAAGTAGGAGACACGGTGTCCGCTGCAACCTTGAATCATTCAGGATTTCTCCGGTGCGAGGCCACCAGGGTGGGGGAGGATACGACCCTTTCCCAGATTATTCAGATGGTCAGCGATGCGGCAGCCACCAAAGCGCCCATTGCCAAGGTGGCAGACCGGGTATCCGGCGTTTTCGTGCCAGCGGTAATCGGCATAGCGGCGGGAACCATCCTGGTATGGCTGGTTGCGGGACAGAGCATAGGTTTTGCCCTGGCGAGAGGAATCTCGGTGCTGGTAATCAGCTGTCCTTGCGCGCTGGGCCTGGCGACGCCTGTAGCGATCATGGTAGGAAATGGCATGGGAGCGAAGAACGGGATCATGTTCAAGACCGCCGTTTCCCTGGAAGAAGCAGGCAAGATGCAGATCGTGGCACTTGACAAGACCGGGACGATCACCAGCGGGGAGCCAAAGGTAACGGATATGATTCCGGCATCTGGGATTACAGAAGATGAATTGCTTCGGATGGCCTACGGACTGGAGAGTAAGAGCGAGCATCCGCTGGCCCATGCGATCTTGGCGCTGGCGAGAGAAAAAGGTCTTTCCGATGGGCATGAGGTGGCGGAATTCCATGCGGTTCCCGGAAATGGACTTACCGGTCGGATGGGCGAGGATGTGCTGGCCGGAGGAAATCTTAAGTTTATCGGTGATAAAGCATCGGTGACAGAAGAGATGAGGCAGAATGCAGAACGTCTTTCAGAAGATGGAAAGACGCCGCTGTTCTTTAGCAGGAACGGAGAACTGGCAGGAATCATCGCTGTCGCGGATGTCATCAAGGAGGATAGCCCGCAGGCGATCAAAGATTTGCAGAATATGGGAATCCACGTAGTCATGCTGACCGGCGACAACGAACGCACGGCAAAGGCTATCAGACGGCAGGCCGGTGTTGATGAGGTGATCGCAGGCGTGCTTCCGGACGGAAAGGAAAGCGTGATCCGATCATTGAAAAGAAAAGGAAAGGTTGCCATGGTGGGGGATGGAATCAATGATGCCCCGGCTCTTACTAGGGCGGATATTGGCATCGCCATAGGCGCAGGCACGGATATCGCCATTGACGCCGCGGATGTGGTGCTGATGAAGAGCAGGCTCAGCGACGTGCCGGCAGCCATACGGCTCAGCCGGGCGACCCTTCGCAATATCCATGAGAATCTATTCTGGGCATTCTTCTATAATGTGATAGGAATACCCTTGGCGGCCGGCGTGTGGTACCCGCTGCTTGGATGGAAGCTGAACCCTATGTTCGGGGCTGCGGCCATGAGCCTGTCCAGTTTCTGCGTGGTCACCAATGCGCTGCGCCTGAACTGGTTCAAGATGCGTGATGCAAGCAAAGATAAAAAAATAAAAACCAAAAAGAAAGAGGAGGAGACAACGATGGAAAAAACCATGAAGATTGAAGGAATGATGTGCGGACACTGCGAGGCAAGAGTAAAGAAATGCCTGGAGGCCCTTGAGCAGGTGGAGGAAGCAGCGGTAAGCCATGAGGAAGGAACCGCGGTCGTAAGGCTGAATGGAGAACTGGCAGACGATGTGCTGAAGAAGGCGGTGGAAGATCAGGACTACAAGGTGCTGGATATCCAGTAGTAAAAGGCATTTCTAAAAATTAAATAAACAGTCAGACAGTCATATTGACGCAAAAGCATTTTCTTGCTAGGATAGCCATATGGTTCAAAATAGAACTAAATATGGAGGCGAGAAAATGCTTTTTGATTTGTGGGATGGATTATCCCTGTTTAAAAAAATCTATGACCAGTCATTGGAGCCGGTCTGCAAAAAATACCAGTTGACCCGTATGGAACTGGACATCCTTTTGTTTCTGGCCAACAACCCGGGCTATGATACTGCCAAGGATATCATCGAGCGCCGGCGGCTCACCAAATCCCATGTATCCATGTCGCTCAAGGATTTAGAGAGGCGGGATCTGGTGCAAAAGGAATATTATCCGGGCAACCAGAAGACGGCGCATCTGAAACTGTCTTCGGCATCCATCCAGATGGTGGCAGAAGGGCAGCAGGCCCAGAAGAAGTTTTTTCAGACGGTTTTCCGGGATTTTAATCCGGAAGATGTAAGCCGGATGGAGGATTACTTCGAAAGAATGCGGAAGAATATGCAGAATGCGCTGAAGGAGGAATTATAGAATGCTTACGAAATTTATTGTATGTTTTATCGCAGGGATCGGGGCAGGCCTGGGGACCGGATTTGCCGGAATGAGCGCGGCGGCGGTGATAAGCCCGATGCTGATTACCTTCTTGCATATCCCCGCCTATGAGGCTGTGGGAATCGCCCTGTCAAGCGACGTTTTAGCCAGCGCGGTCAGCGCTTATACTTATGGGAAGCATAAGAATCTGGATATCAAAAATGGAATCGTCATGATGATTTCCGTGCTGTGCTTCACCCTGGTGGGGAGTTATATATCCAGCCTGGTCCCAAGCCATGCCATGGGCGGCTTCTCCGTGTTCATGACGCTGCTTCTGGGAATCAAGTTCATTGTAAGGCCCGTCATGACGACAAAGGAGTCTATGGAGGCTGTCAGCCCGAAGAAGCGGTTTATACAGTCCATATTCTGCGGCATGCTGATCGGATTCATCTGCGGATTTGTAGGAGCGGGCGGCGGCATGATGATGCTTCTGATTCTCACCAGCGTGCTAGGATATGAACTGAAGACTGCGGTAGGGACCAGCGTGTTTATCATGACGTTTACGGCATTTACCGGAGCGGTGAGCCACTTTGCCATCGGCGGGGCGCCGGACTGGTGGTGTATGGCTTTCTGCATCCTGTCTACATTTTTATGGGCAAGGGTGGCCGCCAAGTTTGCGAATAAGACGAGCCCGATCATCTTGAACCGTGCGACAGGAGTCGTGCTGTCCGTTCTTGGCATTTCTATTATTGCAGTGAATTACCTGGCTTAAAAATGCCTCTTTTGGTCAATAATGTCAATAAAGACGTTTATTGAGGAAAGAGGAAGAATAATGAAGACATTTGAAGAATTATATAAGGATGTTCTTAGCCGGAAGATATCTCTTAAGGAGCCGCTTCCATCGGAATATAATCCGCTGCATCTGGACTGCCTGCTCCATCCAAAGAATTATGCCCCGGTCATACCTTCTGTCGAGTGCGAGGAATGTGCCTATGAGCGTGCCTGCCAGAGAAGCTGCATCTTTGATGCCATCGAAGAAGGAGAAGACGGAAAACTGCGGATCAATCCCTCGCTTTGCACAGGCTGCGGCGTGTGCATGGATGCCTGCAAAGAAGAAAAACTGACTGCCAGCAAGGATGTACTACCTGCCATGAAGGCAGTCCGGGAGGCCAAAGGACCGGCCTATATGATGGTAGCGCCTGCATTTCTGGGGCAGTTTGATGAGGCGGTAACGCCAGGGAAGCTGCGCAGCGCGTTCAAGGCCCTTGGATTTACAGGAATGGTAGAGGTGGCGCTCTTTGCGGATATCCTGACTTTGAAAGAAGCCTTAGAGTTTGACAGCCACGTGAAGGAGAAAGGGGATTATCAGCTGACCAGCTGCTGCTGTCCGGTGTGGATCTCCATGATCCGCAATATCTACCATGAACTGATGCCCCATGTCCCGGGAGCCGTATCGCCTATGGTGGCGTGCGGGCGTATGATTAAGAGGATGTATCCGGATGCGGTGACCGTATTTGCAGGGCCTTGCCTGGCGAAAAAGAAGGAGGCCCGGGAACCGGATATCGCTGACGCGGTGGATTATGTGCTGACATTCCAGGAAGTGAAGGACATCTTCGAAGCAGCTGATATTCATCCGGAAGAACTGGAAGATGACCAGAAGGAACACGCTTCCAAGGCCGGGCGGCTTTATGCAAGAACCGGCGGGGTCAGCCAGGCAGTGTCGGAGATGGTGGAACAGTTAAGACCCGACCGGAGCATAGCCGTTCATGCTGAGCAGGCCAATGGCACCAAGGAATGTATGGCAATGATCAAACGGATCCAGAATAAGGAGACGGATGCCAATTTCTTTGAAGGGATGGGCTGTATCGGAGGATGCGTAGGAGGCCCGAAAGCGATCCTTCACAAGGAAGAGGGAACAAAATTTGTAGATGAATACGGGCAGGAGGCGCCTTTTAAGACCCCGCTTGAGAATCCTTATGTACGGAAGGTCCTGAAGGAATTAGGGTTTGAGACGGTGGAGGATCTGGTGACAGACGATTCTCTTCTGACCAGGGATTTTTCGGCTGCCAGGTAGGTAAAATGTAAAAGTTGTGGTATGATATAGGGGCACGCATAAGAGAAAGGACAATGAAGGAAGATGAACCGATACTATCTCGCCCCGCTGGAGGGCATTACCACGCACATTTACAGGCGGGCGTATCACGCCTGCTTCCATCCTATGAATAAATATTTTACGCCGTTTCTGGTGCCCCACACAAAGCGGGGATTCAATACAAGGGAATTAAATGATATCCTGCCGGAGAATAATGAAGGGATGAGGCTGGTTCCTCAGATCCTGACCAATGATGCCAAAGGGTTCTTGCAGACCGTCAAGAAACTAGAAGATTATGGATACGAGGAAGTCAATCTAAACCTGGGCTGTCCTTCCAAGACGGTAGTATCCAAAAACAGGGGATCCGGATTCCTTGCCATGCCCGATGAACTGGACCGGTTTCTGGATGAAATCTACAGTGGGACTCAAGTCAGGATATCCATCAAGACCAGAATCGGGAAGCATAGCCCGGATGAGTTTGGAAGGCTGCTGGAAATCTACAACCAGTACCCGGTAGAAGAATTGATCATCCATCCCCGCCTGCAGCAGGACTTTTATAAGAATACGCCGAATTTGGAAGTATTTGCGGAAGCGGTGAGAGAAAGCAGGAATCCGCTCTGCTATAACGGAGACATATTTTCGGTGACGGATAGGGACAGGATAAAGGAGAGATTCCCGGAGGTAAAGACCTACATGATGGGACGAGGAATCCTTGTGAATCCCGGGCTGGCAGGGGAACTGGCAGGCGAAGAGCCGGCGGATTGGGACAGGATTCGAAGGTTCCATGACCAGATCTATGAAGATTACCAAAGGATCAGCATGGGAGATAAGAATGTGCTGTTTAAGATGAAGGAACTCTGGTGCTATCTGGGACATCATTTTCCGGGCTGTGAAAAGCAGCTTAAGAAGATTCGGAAGGCAGAGCGGCTGGACCGCTATGAAGCCGCGGTGGCGGAAATCCTGTAAGAGGCTGCCGCCGCATCTTGACAAATCGTGAAGGATACGGTATATTTAATAGCGTAAATTGAACAGGGGAGCCTATGGATAGGCTGAGAGGAAGTTGCGAACTTCGACCCATATACCTGATTTGGATAATGCCAACGTAGGGACGGATGTGAATTGTTTGCGGAAGGTGCCTTGGCATTTTCCGCTTTTTCGTATCATAGGAAGTTCCGCTTCTTTGTTCATTTGCAAAGAAAATGATATAGCAATACCAATGTGAGTGAATGAGAGTTCATGAAGGGGTGCACCACCGCGGGTGTATTTCTTTCATGAACTCTTTTTTGCCGCAATGGAGAGAGCGCTGTTGCAGCAAGACTTGAATTTTGGAAGGAGGGTGGATGATGGTAAAAGTGAACGGAACCGAAAGAGAATACAGGCCCGGCATGTCGGTCTTACAGCTGTTGGAAGAGATGGGGTATTCCATCACGCGTGTGGCGGTGGAAAAGAACGGGGAAATAGTCCCGAAGAACCGGCTGTCGGATACGTACCTTGAGGATGAGGACAGCCTGGAAGTCGTAAGTTTTGTAGGAGGGGGCTAGGAGATGGAGGAAAAGAGACTGACCAAAGAAGAGATCAGGAAGGCGCTGACTAAGCGTCACACGCAGACGGTCCAGGAAAGGCTGGAGCGTGCAAGAGTGGCGATTGCGGGTCTTGGAGGACTGGGGTCGAATGTGGCGTTTTCCCTTGCGAGAATCGGGGTTGGGCATATCCACCTGATTGATTTCGACCGGGTAGACATCACCAACCTGAATCGGCAGCAATACTTTATGCGCCATATCGGTATGTATAAGACGGATGCGCTGAAGGAGGAACTGGAACAGATCAATCCTTATCTGGAGATCATAACAGATCGCGTCAAAGTATCCCGGGAGAATCTTGCTTCCTTATTTGCCGAAGACAAGATTGTCTGCGAGGCCTTTGACGACCCGGAGGCGAAAGCCATGCTGGTTAATGGGATCCTGGAGCATTATCCGGGGAAACTTCTGGTGGCGGCTTCCGGGATGGCAGGATATGGGGCCAGCAATGAGATCCATACCAGAAAGGTGGGAAGCCGATTTTACCTGTGTGGGGACGAGACCTCGGAAGCAGGCGGGGATCGGGGGCTTATGGCTCCGCGGGTGGCCATCTGCGCGGCCCACGAGGCCAACCTGATCACGGAATATATTATCAATCAAGAAACTTAGTAGGAGGAGACAGACATGGAACATATAGCAAACGATGCATTTGTACTTGGAGGACATACATTTGAATCAAGGTTTATCTTAGGCTCCGGGAAGTATTCCCTGGAACTGATCCAGGCGGCAGTCGAAAAAGCGGGCGCGCAGATTATCACGCTGGCTCTTCGCCGCGCCAATGAAGGGGGGATGGCAAACATCCTGGACTATATCCCAAAGGGCGTGACGCTTCTGCCCAATACGTCGGGGGCAAGGAATGCCGAGGAGGCGGTGCGCATTGCCCGCCTGTCCAGAGAATTAGGCTGCGGCGACTTCGTGAAGGTGGAGGTGATCCATGATTCCAAATACCTTCTGCCGGATAACTATGAGACCATAAAGGCTACCGAGATTCTGGCAAAAGAAGGGTTCGTAGTAATGCCTTACATGTACCCGGACTTGAATGCCGCCAGGGACATGGCAAACGCAGGAGCTGCCTGCATTATGCCGCTTGGCGCGCCGATTGGCTCCAACAAGGGAATCTGCACGAAAGAATTCATTCAGATACTGATCGATGAGATCGACCTGCCCATCATCGTGGACGCCGGAATCGGCAGGCCTTCCCAGGCCTGCGAGGCGATGGAGATGGGGGCGGCTGCCGTGATGGCCAACACGGCGATTGCCACAGCTGGGGATATACCGGCTATGGCGGAAGCATTCAAGAAAGCAATTGAGGCCGGAAGGACGGCATATCTGTCAGGCATGGGAAGAGTTATGGACAAAGGCGCCAGCGCTTCTTCCCCATTGACAGGATTTTTGCAGGATTAGGAGGCAGTTATGAGTACAGACAATCATGTGAACGAAAGCATTTTAAACAGCGATATCAAGGAATGGCAGAAAAAGAACCGTATCGACCATATGGCCTATCTGCCGGGGATGGAAGTCCTGGAGTCAGAGGTGCAGGCGCAGGTGATCGAATCGATGAATGCCTATGATTATACGATATATACGGAAAAGGACATACGCCGGGCGTTGGAGCATGACAACCGTACGCCGGAGGATTTTGCGGCGCTTCTGTCCCCTGCGGCGCTGCCGCTTTTGGAGGAGATGGCGCAGCGTGCCAGAATCGAGACCAGGAAGCATTTTGGCAATGGCGTCTATATGTTCACGCCCATCTACATAGCCAATTACTGTGAGAACTTCTGTATATACTGCGGATTTAACTGCCACAACAAGATTAACCGGGCACAGTTGAACGAGGAAGAGATCGACAAGGAAATGCAGGAGATTGCCAAGACGGGCCTGCAGGAAATTCTCATTCTTACCGGCGAGAGCAGGAGCAAGTCTACCGTGGAATATATCGGCAAGGCCTGCCGGATTGCCCGTAAATATTTCAAGGTCATCGGGCTTGAAGTGTATCCGATGAATTCGGATGAATATGCCTATCTGCACGAATGCGGCGCGGACTATGTCACCGTGTTCCAGGAAACCTATAATTCGGAAAAGTACGAGACGCTTCATCTGGCCGGACATAAGCGGATATTCCCTTACCGCCTGAACGCCCAGGAAAGGGCCCTCAAAGGCGGCATGCGGGGCGTGGGATTTGCGGCTCTCTTAGGGCTGGATGACTTCCGCAAAGACGCATATGCCACAGGAATGCATGCCTACTTGCTGCAGCGGAAATATCCGCATGCGGAGATCGCATTCTCCTGTCCCCGCCTGCGTCCGATCATCAATAATGATAAGATTAACCCTATGGATGTGCACGAGCCCCAGCTCTTGCAGGTGGTGACGGCGTACCGCCTGTTCATGCCGTTTGCAAGCATTACCGTCTCCACCAGGGAATGTGCCCGCGTCAGGGACAACCTGGTAAATATTGCTGCTACGAAGATCTCCGCTGGCGTAAGCACCGGAATCGGGGAACATGTGGAAGATCTTGAGACGAAAGGGGACGACCAGTTCGAGATCTCCGACGGACGTTCTGTAGAAGAGGTGTATGAAGATCTGCTGCATCTGAATCTCCAGCCGGTGATGAATGACTATGTCTATGTGTAGGCCTGGGGTTGAGGAGGGACAGAAGGGTATGGGAATTCTCGGTAATAGCGAGGACTTTTATAGCCGTGTGATCGCCGTGACGAACCGGCATCTGTGTGCCGGGCCTTATCTGGAACAAATAGAAAGAATCTGCCGGAGACAGCCGGGGGCGGTTATCGTACGGGAAAAGGATATGGGGCCCGAAGATTATGAACTCCTGTATCGCCAGGTTCGGGAAATCTGCCAAACCTATGGCGTGCCGTGTATTGCCCATACCTACGCGAAGGCAGCGCTGCATGTAGGAAGCCGGGCGATTCACGTTCCTTTGCATTTACTTAAAGAAACTCCTAAGATCCGGGGACAGTTTGATATAATCGGAGTCTCCATCCATGGGAAGGAGGAGGCGCTTCTGGCGGAAAGATTGGGAGCCTCCTATCTTACTGCCGGACATATCTTTGCGACAGACTGCAAGAAAGGCGTGGCTCCAAGAGGCGTGGAATTCCTTGAGAATGTCTGCGAGGCAGTTTGCCTTCCCGTATATGCCATCGGGGGAATGAAAGGGGAAATAGGCTGCGTGGAGGAGATGATGGCCCATGGCGCCCGGGGAATCTGCGTGATGTCGGAATGCATGGGGTGGTAAAAGCGGGTTTGGACTTTACTTTTTTCTTTGTATGCAATATAATAGAAAAAAATTCCATATACAGGAATCTTAAGGAGGAGTCCTTTTGGAGAGATTAAATCAAATCATAGCCGAGAATCTGAAAGAGATACGGAAAGGAAAAGGATTGAGCCTGGAGCAGGCATCTGCTCTTACTTCTATCAGCAAGAGCATGCTCAGCCAGTTGGAGCGAGGGGAAGTAAATCCTACCATCTCTACCGTGTATAAACTTTCGCTGGGATTAAAAGTTCCAGTGACGGCATTTACACTAGATAAGCCCAAGCCGTTTTCCAAGACGGGCAAGTCCGAGGTCGTGCCGTTAAGCGGCGATGACGGAAGGTACAGGCTCTATCCCATCTTCAACTTCCGGGACGGACAGGACTTTGAGATATTCGATCTGGAATTTGACGAGGGAGGCATGATGCCAGGGAACCGGCAGATGAACGGAACCAGGGAATTCATTACTGTATATTCGGGACAGCTTACCTTAAGCTTCCAGGATCGGGAATATGTATTGGAAGCCGGGGAGGCAGCCTCCTATAACGCTTTCGACGATTATATCTATAAGAACACAGGAACCGGGATGGTGACTGCCAGCATAGTAGTCCATTACCCGAATTAGAAAGGAGCATTGCAGCATGGAGAATCAGAAGCAGCGCGTGTATGACGCATTGGACAAGTTGAAAATCAAGTATGAGGTGGTAGAGCACGAGCCGGTGCACACCATGGAAGACATGGACAGGCTTGGCCTGCCGGAAAAGGGAACCCTATGTAAGAATCTGTTCTTAAGAGATTCTAAGGGAAAGAGGCATTTCCTGGTGACTTGCGAGGAAAGCAAGAAGGTAGACTTAAAATCATTGGGAAGGCAGCTGGGAGGAGGAAACCTCAGCTTCGCTTCAGAAGACCGCCTGGAAAAATATCTGGGCCTTAAGCAGGGCAGCGTGTCTCCCTTTGGCCTCATGAACGATACCGACCATGCAGTAGAGTTCTTTATCGACAAAGACTTAAGCAGATGCAAGAGTCTGGGTATCCATCCGTTGGAAAATACGGCCACGGTATTTTTGTCTTTTAAGGATCTGGATAAGTTTTTGTGGGATCTGGATGTAGATGTGGTGAAGATTAAGTTGTGATTTTAGGGAAGTAGTGCCCGCCTCCAAGCCGCCCGGTACTTCGCTGGCAATCCCGCGAGGTGCAGGCGGTAATGACGCAAAAAATGATTTAAGGAAGTATCATCTTTACCATGAAAAAGGCCCTTGAAGGGCCTTTTCTTTTGCCAATACAATGAAATCATTCTGGTAAACCCCATATAACGCCTTTATAGATGCCCCCTGCGTAAAGCGTACAGAAACGCCGGCACTCACCGCAGAATTGCCAGTAAATTGCCGGTAGCCCGGGAGGGAGGAATCGCACCCCCTCCCTCCCGGGCGTACCACCAACTTACCGAATTCCTACACCAACCTGCTTCAACGCCTTTGCAACCGGGGGAATGGAGATGATCACCAAGGTGATGACTGCCTCAGCGCCCAGATATCCGCCCTGGTACATCGCGGAATATGCCCAGGGATTCATGCCTTTTGGAGCAAATGAGGCGAAGAAGATAACGCCGGACAAGGTCGAGCAGAGGAACCTTCCAAGAACGCCTGCAAAGTATCCAACCTGTAGGCCGTATTTTCGATTGCTGAAAAAGCCTGACAGGCCAAGAGCGCCGAAAGCCAGGGGATAATCCAGGATTACCTGGGGGATGGTCAGCATATAGGGATCAACGATGAATTGAAGCAGGCCATAGGCGGCGCCAGCCAGCAGACCATATTTGGGGCCGAACCAGTAGCCGATCAGACAGATAAACAGCATGGACATCAAAGTGATAGAGCCGCCCATTGGCATTTCCCATACTTTGATGTAGGATGTTACCATTGCAAGAGCGATTCCCATAGCAGAAAAAACGAGTTTCTTCGTTGCGGCGTGTGTTGCGCCGCTTTTTGTGATATTTGATTTTGACATATTATATTCTCCTTCCTTACGCCAGCATTACCCGGATCAAGTTCAAGGGTCTGCGCGTCTTCGCGCATCTCAGCCATATCAGCGCCCCATATGGGTCTTATGATAGGAGTCATGCCGGAAATTGTCAAGTAGGAGAGAAAGTTTATACTTTTTTTATTGCAAGTTAGGGGAATGAGAAGTAGAATAGAGAAGGTATTGATAGATGAAAGTGAGGAAGCGTATGGAACAACAACAGAACAGACAGGGTCAGGGCGGCCAGGTGCCACCTATGAAGCCGGAAAGTTATGGCAAGCGGCTGTGGCACCTGTGGGGGCCGGTCGTAATATGGCTGGTGATCGGGATACTCGTAAGCATGATTGCAGAGTATGCTTTGACTTCTGTGTATATAGTAAGCCATTATGGCAATGAATTGAATCAAGGAAGCAGCCTCAGCCAGACGATGGAACTGATGGAAAAGGACGGGGCTTCTATCATGAATGCTGTCGTCAAGCAGATGAATGCCTATTCTACTCCGATCAATGGAGTGCGGGCTCTGATCGTGATACCGGTTATGGCATTCCTGTTCCATAAAGACAGGGCAAAAGAGAAGGCAATGGGATTCCACCCCAATAAAAAGGCGCCTATCTGGAAATATTTCGCAGTCATTGTCATTGCCGCTGCTATGTGCCTGGGGCTGAATAACCTGATTACTATAGGGAATTTCTCGGCGGCCAGCGAAACTTATACAGAGACGCTGGAAGGAATGTATTCCGCGCCGCTGGCTTTGCAGATCGCGGTATTGGCAATCATCGTGCCCATCAGTGAAGAACTGGTATTTCGCGGGCTGCTTTTTAAGCGTTTTAGGGAAAATGGAGGATTCATGCAGGCAGCGCTGCTGTCGGCATTCGTATTTGGATGGATTCATAATAATATCGTCCAGATGATATACGGGTTTGTAATTGGAATGATGCTGGCTTATCTGTATGAGAAGTATGGCTCGGTAAAGGCGCCGATTCTGGCGCATATGTCTATGAATCTATTATCAGTGCTGGCGACGAAGTACAAACTGCTGGAATGGCTGGCAGAAGATGTTCTGCGTATCGGAATCGTAACGGTTGCGTGCGCGTCCATAGCCGCCACCATGTTTGTGTTCATCCAGAGAATAGAAGAGAAACCAGATATCCCGGGGAAATCCGAAGAACATGAGAATCTGGCAGCCGTATAAACTGCCAGATTCTTTGCTTTCATGAAATAAATAGTCTGATTATCTGACAATTTGAGAAAAGTTACGGTTTACAAGCCGGGGAAAATGTAGTATAGTAATAAAAAATTAAATGAAAGGACTGAATATATGAGCGGACAGAGCGCAAGCGGTCAATGTGGCTTGTACCGTCCCGGGTTTGAACATGATAACTGCGGAATCGGTGCAATCGTCAACATTAAAGGGCAAAAAAGTCATAGTACTGTGGCAAATGCATTAAAGATTGTAGAAAACTTAGAACATAGAGCTGGCAAGGATGCCGAAGGTAAGACAGGTGACGGAGTTGGAATCTTATTACAGATATCCCACAAGTTTTTCTCCAAAGTCTGCAAGCCTCTCGGCATCCTTTTAAGTTCACAGAGAGATTACGGAGTCGGGATGTTTTTCTTCCCTCAGGATGAGCTGAAGAGAAATCAGGCGAAGAAGATTTTCGAAGTAATCGTAAAAAAGGAAGGCATGAATTTCCTGGGCTGGAGGGAAGTGCCGGTTAAGGCGGAGGTCCTGGGAAGCCGTGCGCGGGAATGTATGCCCTGCATTATGCAGGGATTCATCGAGCGCCCGAAAAAGGTGGAGAAAGGCCTGGATTTTGACAGGCGGCTGTATGTGATCCGGCGGGTATTTGAGCAGAGCAGCGATGACACTTATGTGGCATCCCTGTCAAGCCGCACGATTGCCTACAAGGGAATGTTCCTGGTAGGCCAGCTGCGTTCGTTCTTCGAAGACCTGCAGGATGCGGACTACGAGTCCGCGATAGCTCTCGTGCATTCCAGGTTCAGCACCAATACGAACCCCAGTTGGGAAAGGGCGCATCCGAACCGGTTTATCGTACATAACGGAGAGATCAATACGATTCGCGGCAATGCGGACAAGATGCGGGCAAGGGAAGAGAACATGGAGTCAGAATACCTGAAGGGCGAGCTTCACAAGGTGCTGCCGGCCATCAATATCGCAGGATCTGACTCTGCCATGCTGGATAATGCCATTGAATTCATGGTGATGAGCGGGATGGACCTGCCGCTTGCCGTCATGATCGCGATTCCTGAACCTTGGGCCAATACGAAGAATATGTCCCAGGAGAAGAAGGATTTCTATCAATACTACGCCACCATGATGGAGCCGTGGGACGGGCCCGCGTCTATTCTTTTCTGCGACGGGGACTGCATGGGAGCCGTCCTTGACAGGAATGGCCTTCGTCCTTCCAGATATTATATCACGGATGATGACACACTGATCTTGTCTTCCGAGGTGGGTGTGCTTGATATTGACCCGGGCAAGATCGTCGTAAAAGAGCGCCTGCATCCTGGAAAGATGCTGCTTGTAGATACCGTGCAGGGAAAGGTGATCGACGATGAAGAACTGAAGGAGAGATACGCGAGCCGTCAGCCTTACGGAGAATGGCTTGACAGCAACCTGACAGAACTTAGCAGCCTTAAGATTCCAAACCAGAAGGTCCCGTCCTATACGCCGGAAGAATGCAAGCGCCTCCAAAAAGCCTTCGGCTATTCCTACGAGGAAGTGAAGACATCCATCATGAACATGGCGAAAAATGGAGTGGAAGGGACGGCAGCCATGGGAATCGATGCCCCTCTGGCGGTGCTCTCGGACAAGCATCAGAATCTGTTCGGGTACTTCAAGCAGTTGTTCGCGCAGGTGACCAATCCTCCCATTGACGCGATCCGGGAGGAAGTAGTGACTTCCACCACCGTCTATATCGGCGCGGATGGCAACCTGTTGGAAGAGAGGGCTGAAAACTGCAGGATGCTGAAGGTGGAGAATCCGATTCTTACCAGCACGGATCTTCTAAAGATCAAGAGTATGAAGGCAGACGGATTCCAGATAGCGGAGATTCCCATTATCTATTACAAGAATTCTAGCCTGGAGAAAGCGATCGACTACTTGTTCATCGAGGTAGACCGGGCAATCCGCGAAGGCGCCAATATCCTGATCCTCTCGGACCGGGGCGTGGATGAATATCATGTAGCCATGCCGTCCTTGCTGGCATTGTCGGGATTACAGCAGCACCTGGTGAGGACGAAAAAGAGGACTTCCGTCGCAATTATTCTGGAGACGGGAGAGCCAAGGGAAGTGCATCATTTTGCAACCCTTTTGGGCTACGGCGCTTGTGCGATCAATCCCTATCTTGCCCATGAGTCGATCCGGCAGCTGATTGATACGGATATGCTTCAGAAGGACTACTATGCGGCCGTGGATGATTATAACCATGCGGTGCTTTCCGGAATTGTAAAGGTTGCGTCCAAGATGGGAATATCCACTATCCAATCTTATCAAGGAGCAAAAATATTTGAGGCGATCGGCCTGAAGGAAGCGTTTATAGATAAATATTTTACCGATACCGTAAGCCGTATCGGCGGCATCGGAATCGAAGAGATTGCCCAGGACTATGTGGCGCGCCATTCGCAGGCATTTGACCCGCTGGGGCTGGAAGTGGATCTGACCTTGAACAGCATCGGGCAGCATAAGTCCAAAAGCGGCGGAGAAAAGCATCTTTACAATCCGCAGACCATCCACATGCTGCAGCAGTCCGCCAGACGCGGCGATTATGAAATGTTCAAGAAATATACGGATATGGTGAATGAGGAAGGCGCGCACATCAATCTGCGTGGCCAGCTGGAATTCAAGTATCCGAAGAAGGGGATTCCCGTAGACGAAGTGGAGAGCGTGGATTCGATTGTCACCAGGTTTAAGACAGGAGCCATGTCCTATGGCTCCATCTCCAAGGAAGCCCATGAGACGCTGGCCATCGCCATGAACCAGCTGCACGGCAAATCCAACAGCGGCGAAGGCGGCGAGGAGATTGAACGTCTGGATACAAACAGATGCTCGGCGATCAAGCAGGTAGCTTCCGGCCGATTTGGCGTGACGTCCAGATATCTGGTCAGCGCCAGGGAAATACAGATTAAGATGGCGCAAGGAGCCAAGCCGGGGGAAGGCGGACACTTGCCGGGAGGCAAAGTATATCCATGGATTGCAAAAACCCGTCATTCTACGCCAGGAGTAAGCCTGATCTCCCCGCCGCCTCACCATGACATTTACTCCATCGAAGATCTGGCCCAGTTAATTTATGACTGTAAGAACGCCAATAAAGACGCAAGGATCTCGGTAAAACTGGTGTCGGAGGCAGGCGTCGGCACGGTTGCCGCAGGAGTAGCCAAAGCAGGCGCGGGACTGATCCTGATCTCAGGCTATGACGGCGGTACCGGGGCGGCCCCAAGAAGTTCCATCCATAACGCTGGCCTTCCGTGGGAACTGGGCCTGGCCGAGACGCATCAGACGCTGATCCAGAATGGCCTTCGGGAGCGGGTGCGGATCGAGACGGACGGCAAGCTGATGAGCGGCCGGGATGTGGCTATTGCCGCGATCCTTGGGGCGGAGGAATTCGGCTTCGCCACAGCGCCTCTGGTAACGATGGGATGCGTCATGATGCGGGTCTGCAACCTGGATACTTGCCCGGTGGGGGTTGCCACCCAGAATCCGCAGCTGCGGAAACGATTCACAGGCAAGCCGGAATATGTCGTGAACTTTATGCGCTTCATCGCCCAGAATCTGAGAGAATATATGGCGAGGCTGGGAGTGCGTACCGTGGATGAACTGGTTGGACGCACCGATCTTCTGAAAGTCAGGGAAGACGCCACCTCCGACAGGGCGGCCACGCTGGATCTTAAGCAGATTCTGTATAATCCATATGAAGGAACGAAGACGCCGGTTACATTTAACCCAAAGAAGAGGTATGACTTTGAACTGGAGAAAACGCTGGATGAGAAGGTATTGGTCAAGGAATTGCTGCCATCTCTGGAAAAGAAGCAAAAGAGAAGCATAGAAGTGGATGTTACCAATACAAACCGGACATTTGGAACCATTTTTGGATCTGAGATTACCAGGAAGTATCCGGAAGGACTGCCGGAGGACAGTTACGTGGTAAAATGCAGTGGTGCCGGAGGCCAGTCTTTTGGCGCGTTCATTCCTCAGGGACTGACACTGGAACTGATTGGCGACAGCAATGATTATTTTGGAAAGGGACTTTCCGGCGGCAAACTTGTCGTATATCCGCCACGCAGCGCAAAATATAAGCATGATGAGAACATTATAATAGGAAATGTGGCGCTCTATGGAGCGACAAGCGGAAAAGCATTCATCAACGGAGTCGCAGGGGAACGTTTTGCAGTGCGAAACTCAGGCGCGACGGCCGTAGTGGAAGGCGTAGGAGATCATGGATGCGAGTATATGACGGGTGGACGCGTGGCGGTTCTTGGAAAGACCGGTAAGAACTTTGCGGCAGGAATGAGCGGCGGCGTGGCGTACGTACTGGATCTGGACAACAGCCTGTACAGGAATGTGAATAAGCAGCTGGTAAATATCGAGCATGTGACATCCAAATTCGATGTAAATGAACTGAAAGGCATGATTGAGGAGCATGTATCCTATACCAATTCCCAGATCGGGAAAGAGATCCTCAATCATTTTACCGGATATCTGCCAAAGTTTAAGAAGATCATTCCGGTTGACTATGAGCGTATGCTCACCACCATCCTTCAGATGGAAGAGCAGGGCATGAGCAGCGAGCAGGCAAAGATTGAGGCATTTTATGCAATTAAAGGCGGAAGATAGGAGGCGCAGGAAAGTGGGAAAAGCAACAGGATTCATGGATTATGAAAGACAGGATAAGGCAGCGGAAGCGCCAAGAGAAAGAATTCGGCATTTCAACGAATTCTATACGCCGCTGGCAAAGGAAGAGCAGGAACTGCAAGGGGCAAGATGCATGTCCTGCGGCGTTCCGTTTTGCCAGTCCGGGCAGATGATCATGGGAATGGCAAGCGGATGTCCTCTCCATAATCTGGTGCCGGAATGGAACGACTTGATCTATCATGGCAACTGGGAAGAGGCATACTACCGGTTGAAAAAGACCAACAACTTCCCGGAATTCACCTCCCGCGTGTGTCCGGCCTTATGCGAGGCGGCCTGTACCTGCAGCCTGAACGGGGATGCAGTCACGACAAAGGCAAATGAATATGGGATCATTGAAAATGCATATGAAAAAGGGTATGCGTCAGCGCGTCCGGTGAAGGTGCGTACCGGTAAAAAAGTGGCTGTCATTGGCTCTGGCCCTTCCGGGCTGGCTGCTGCGGACATGCTGAATCGGAGAGGGCACAGCGTCACGGTGTTCGAGCGGGAGGATAAGCCGGGTGGACTCCTTCGGTATGGCATTCCCAATATGAAGCTGGAGAAACAGGTGATCGACCGGAAAATATCGATACTGGAAGAGGAAGGAATCGAATTTGTGACAGGGTGCAATGTAGGCAAAGAACGGAAGGCATCCACGCTCCTTCGAGAATATGACAGAGTCATCCTCTGCTGTGGCGCTTCCAATCCCAGGGATATCAAAGTACCGGGGAGAGACGCGAAAGGAATCTACTTTGCGGTTGACTTTCTGAAATCCACCACCAAGAGCCTTTGGGCGAATGAAATGCAGTTAAAAGACGGCGATTATATTTCTGCCAAAGGCAGGAAAGTCATGGTGATCGGCGGAGGCGATACGGGAAATGACTGCGTGGGGACCTCCATGCGCCACGGCGCCAAATCCGTGCTGCAGTTGGAGATGATGCCAAAGGCTCCGGATGAACGGACGCAGGATAATCCATGGCCGGAATGGCCCAAGATCTGCAAGACAGACTATGGGCAGCAGGAGGCCAAGGCAGTCTTCGGCCATGATCCGAGGGTTTACCAGACAACAGTCAAAGAATTCAAGAAAGATAAGGAAGGCAGAGTGTGCCAGGCTGTTCTGGTGAAACTGGAAGCAAAGAAGGACGAGAAGACCGGCCGGATGATGATGGCAGAAGTGGCGGGGAGCGAATATACTGTAGAAGCGGACCTGGTGCTGATCGCTGCCGGATTCATCGGCAGCGAGAACTATATTACCAAGGCATTCGGAGTAGAAGTGAATGAACGGACCAATGTGGCAACGCCGGCAGGGGAATATGGAACCAACGTTGCGAATGTATTTGCCGCAGGGGACATGCACAGAGGCCAGTCCTTGGTTGTCTGGGCAATTCGGGAAGGCAGAGAAGCGGCCAGGGAGGTGGATATAAGCCTGATGGGCTATACGAATATGGACATACAATAAGGAAAATAGTTCCTGCAAGATGTTACAAAAGTGTTAAAAAATGTTGCAAATTTTAGTGTAATAGAGTATAATCGATTCTAGATGTAGGGGTACTATGTCAAATGAGGGTAAATAAGAGTATAAGAATAAGTAAAAAGGATGATTAAAATGAAAAAATTTGGAACAAGGCTGCTGACTGCTGTCGTTGCTAGTTCAATGATTGTGACACCAGTTTTCGCAGCGCCATCAGTCGATGACTTGAAGGATAACAAGGCAGCCAAGGAAAGCGAAGTGTCATCGCTGCAGGATCAGTTGACGGATATCATGTCCAAACTGGGAGATCTGGAGGAAAGCCTGATTGAAAAGGGCGAGGAAATTACAAAAGCAGAAGAAGATCTGAAAGAGGCTCAGGAAAAGGAGCAGGAACAATACGAAGCCATGAAGAAGCGTATCAAATTCATGTACGAAGAAGGAGATACGACCGCGTTAGAGACGCTGGTGACGGCAGAGAACTTCTCGGATCTTGTGAATAAAGCGGAATATGTACAGAACGTACATACATATGACAGGAAGCAGCTGGAGGAATACATAGAGACAAAACAGCAGATTGCAGATCTTAAGACGACGCTGGAAGACGAACAGAAGAATATGGAATCTATGCAGGCTGAATATGAGAATAAGGAAAGCGAGCTGAGTTCTACCATCGAATCCAAAAAGGCAGAAGTCGCGAACCTTGACTCTCAGATTCAGGCAGCAGCCGAAGCGGCAGCGGCAGAAGCCCTTGCAGCACAGCAGCAGGCAGCGGCAGCAAATAATAACAATGGCGGGGGAAGTGGAAACCGTAATAATGGCGGCAATGGCACCAAGCCAGCACCGGCACCGACCCCAAGTGGCGGCGGCTCAGGCAATACGTCCACTGCACAGGCTATCGTAAATGCGGCATACAGCCAGTTAGGCGTGCCTTATGTATGGGGTGGAACGACTCCGGGAGTAGGACTTGACTGTTCAGGGCTTACACAGTATTGCCACAGAGTTGCAGGTATCAGCATCGGACGTACTTCAGAAGTGCAAGGAGGAGGCGGAAAGGCTGTCAGCAATCCGCAGCCGGGAGATCTGGTATGCTACGGAAGCCATATCGGCATCTACATCGGCGGAGGCCAGATGATCCATGCGCCTCATACAGGAGATGTGGTAAGAGTTGCCAACGTATATGGATCCCCGTGGTATAGACGTTACTGGTAAATGGTAAACGAGGGAAAGTAAACAGGAGAACTTATGAGAAGAATTAAGAGTGCTTTGTTGGTCACGGTACTGACATGTGGATTGGTTGTAACACCGGTTTTTGCAGAACCGTCGGTTGATGATTTAAAGAAAGACAAGGAAGCAGCACAGAGCGAAGTTGATTCCTTACAAAGCAAATTGACGGATTTGTTATCCAAGATCAGCCAGCTTGAGGGAGACCTGATTTCAAAAGGCCAGGAGATTACCCAGGCGGAAGAAGACTTGGCCGCGGCTCAGGAAAAAGAAGAAGAGCAGTATGAAGCCATGAAGCTTCGCATAAAGTTCATGTATGAAGAAGGCGATACCAGTGTTCTTGAGACATTGGTATCTGCAAAGGATTTCTCCGATTTGGTCAACAAGGCCGAGTATGTGCAGAATGTTCATTCCTATGACAGAAAGATGCTGGAGGAGTATGTTGCAACCAAGCAGCAGGTTCAGGATCTGAAGTCTACTCTGGAGACGGAAATGGACAATCTGGAGAATATGCAGGCAGAATTTGAAAGCGATAAAGAGAACCTGGACGCGACGCTTGCAAGCAAGCAGGATGAGTTAGGCAGCCTTGACGAACAGCTGCAGGCGGCAGCCGAGAAAGCGGCCGAAGAGCAGAGACGTCAGGAAGAAGCGCAGCAGGCGAACAATAATAACAATAGCAGCAACAACAATAATAGCAACAAGAAGCCGAGCGGCGGCGGAGGCGGCGGAAGCAATCCTTCCTATGAAGGACAGGGAAATACTGCTGTAGCACAGAAGATCGTGCAGGCGGCGTACAGCCAGCTTGGCGTGCCATATGTATGGGGCGGGACGCAGCCGGGAGTAGGATTAGACTGTTCCGGACTTGTGCAGTACTGCCATGCGGTTGCGGGAATCTCACTGCCGCATTATTCTGAGTCACAGTATGCCGGAGGAAGAAAAGTGTCCAGTCCGGAACCGGGAGATATCTGCTGGAAGCCGGGCCATGTAGGCATCTATATCGGCGGTGGAATGATGATTGAAGCGCAGCAGACGGGCACCAATATCATGATAAGCCCGGTGAGAGCGCAAGGCTATGCAAGATACTGGTAAGGAAGTATCTGGAAATTGTTGAATTATATTGAAAATAACTGGAAAATGTAGTATTCTGACCTTAAGGTATGCAGGGGAGCATATGATCCAATCGGTTGTATTATAAACTGATAAGATGAATAATTGATAAGGATGGGTGAGAATATGAAAAAAAGATTTGTACAGACACTCATCACAGTTTTTGTGATGAGTTCTTTAATTGTAACGCCTGTTTTGGCTACGCCACAGGAGGATGCCCAGTCTCTGGAGACGCAAAAGGAAGAACTGGAGGGGCAGGCGGCAGATATAAACAGCCAGCTGGTGGGCCTTCTGGTAAGTTATGATGCCCTGCAAAAAGATATGGCTGACCAGGAGCAGAAGATTACCCAGGCGCAGTCGGATCTGGAAGAGGCTCAGGCGAAGGAGCAGAAACAGTATGAAGATATGAAGCTTCGCATAAAGTACATCTACGAGCAGGGCGATACTTCTGCTTTTGAAGCGCTGGTTACCGCCAAGTCCTATGCGGAACTGGTGAGCAAGACGGAATACGTCCAGAACGTACATAGTTATGACAGAAAGAAATTAAAAGAATATGTGGAAACCAAGGAGAAGGTAGAAGCGCTTAAGACGGAACTGGAAGCAGGACAGGCAGATATGGAAGTGATGGCCGCGGACTTAAGCCAGCAGCAGACGAATCTTGAAAATACTCTGGCGGATATGAGAAGCCGTATTGCTGATTTCGACTCCCGGCTTGCAGACGCGAAGGCGCAGGCTGCGGCCCAGCTTGATCAATTGACGGAAGCCACGCAGAATGTAGTCGCTTCGGCGCAGACCGGAAATGGCGGGGGAGGAAAACCTTCATCATCGACCAATAATTCCACGCAAAAGCCTGGCAACAATACCAATAATAATGTGGCTAACAATGGGAACTCCGGAAATCAATCCAACTCTCAGGGCGGGGGCTCATCAAATAATAGCGCGCCGCCGGCTACAAAGCCAGGCAATGCTTCCCTGGGCCAGCAGATCGCGAACCGGGGATGCGAATATGTGGGGAATCCTTATGAATATGGAGGGACAAGCCTGACCAACGGAATTGACTGCTCTGCTTTCGTACAGGCTATCCACCGGCAGTTCGGCATATCCACGCCAAGAGACTCCTGGGGACAGTTAAGCGGCGGAAAGGCAGTGGCTTATTCAGATATCATGCCCGGCGATGTAGTCGTCTACAGCAATCATGTGGCAATCTACATCGGAGGCGGCAAGATCGTGCATGCTTCTAACAGCAAGCCATACCCCGCGGGAGGTATTAAGATTAGTTCTCCTTGGAACTACAGGACAGTTCTGGGAGTGCGCAGATACTGGTAATATCGGACATGGATTATGAATATGGATTGTATAAAAAGCCTTGCATTTGCGGGCTTTTTGTGCTATTATATTGCAGTCGCAAAAAATCACGCATTTGTTTATCCGAGATGGTGCCAAAGCTTGGCGACAAGCCGGTTTCAAGGATTTACACATATGCGGAAGCAAAAAACCAAATGGAGGAAAGAAACATGAGCGTTATTTCAATGAAGCAACTTTTAGAAGCAGGTGTTCACTTTGGACATCAGACAAGAAGATGGAACCCTAAGATGGCTCCATACATCTACACCGAGAGAAACGGCATCTACATCATCGACCTGCAGAAGTCTGTAGGAAAGGTAGACGAGGCATATCAGGCAGTATCTGATATCGCTGCAGATGGCGGAACAATCCTGTTTGTTGGAACTAAGAAGCAGGCACAGGATGCGATCAAGGTAGAATCTGAGCGTTGTGGAATGTATTATGTAAATGAGAGATGGCTTGGAGGAATGCTTACAAACTTCAAGACGATCAAGAGCAGAATCGCACGTCTGAAAGAGATTGAAAGAATGTCTGAAGACGGGACATTCGACGTACTGCCAAAGAAAGAAGTTATCCAGTTAAAGAAAGAATGGGAGAAGCTTGAGAAGAACTTAGGCGGCATCAAGGAAATGAAGAAACTTCCGGATGCAATCTTCGTAGTTGATCCTAAGAAAGAAAGAATCTGCGTACAGGAAGCACATACCCTTGGAATCCCGCTTATCGGAATTGCAGACACGAACTGTGATCCAGAAGAACTTGACTATGTAATTCCAGGAAATGATGATGCGATCCGTGCTGTAAAATTAATCGTATCTAAGATGGCAGACGCTGTTATCGAGGCAAACCAGGGAATGACAGGCGATGAAGTATATGATGAAGCTGCTGAGGAAGCATACGAGGAAGCAGTAGAAGAATAAGCGATTCATTTCAATACTAATATATGGAGGAAATTAAAATGGCAGTTACAGCTAGTATGGTAAAAGAATTAAGAGAAATGACAGGCGCAGGAATGATGGACTGTAAAAAAGCTCTTAACGAGACAAACGGCGATATGGACGCAGCCGTAGAGTTCTTGAGAAAGAACGGACAGGCTAAGGCTGAGAAGAAGGCTGGAAGAATTGCGGCTGAAGGTATCGTTATGGCTGAAGTAAAAGACGATAAAGTAGCAGCAATCGTTGAAGTTAACTCTGAGACAGACTTCGTTGCAAAGAATGCGGAGTTCCAGGGATTTGTAAAGGCTGTCGTAGAGCAGGCAATGGAGACGGAAGCAGCAGACATGGATGCATTCATGGCTGAGAACTGGAAGGAAGATACATCCAAGACTGTAAAAGATGCCCTTACTGAGAAGATTTCCGTAATCGGAGAGAACTTAAGCATCCGTAGATTTGAGAAAGTCGTATCTGATGGATGCGTAGTCGCATACATCCACGGCGGCGGACGTATCGGCGTTCTTGTAGAGGCTGACACAGACGTAGTCAATGATGAGATCAAGACATGCCTGAAGAATGTAGCAATGCAGGTTGCAGCGATGTCTCCGAAGTATGTATCCCGTGAAGAAGTTTCAGAAGAATATATGGAGCATGAAAAGGAGATTCTTCTCGCACAGGCAAAGAAGGAGAACGAGGAAAGCAATAAGCCAAAACCGGACAATATCATTGAGAAGATGATCGTTGGACGTCTGAATAAGGAACTGAAAGAGATCTGCCTGCTTGACCAGGTATACGTACAGGACGGAGACTTGACGGTTGCGAAATATGTAGAAAAGGTTGCTAAAGAGACAGGCGCTAACTTAAGCGTTAAGAAGTTCGTTCGTTTCGAGACAGGCGAAGGCCTTGAGAAGAAGAATGAAGACTTTGCTGCTGAAGTTGCAGCTCAGATGGGAAACTAATCTGAATGAAAATAAAGTCTGAAAATGTGCTTAAAGTCAAGTGATTACGCATGATTGAGGCAGTTTTGAACCTTTCGTAAATTACTGAAATCTATCGTAAAATATCAGGTGGATTAAAGTTTGCGTAGAATTTAACAGAAAGGGACAGATGATATTGAGTGTTGAGGGTATATTGCGAAAGCGATGTATCCTCATTTTTTTTGGAAGAAATGCTGTGTTTAATGAGTATTTAATAAAATATATAATATAGATTTAACAGGGGTGTGATATTATAGAAAAAAACTAATATAAGTATTCTCTGGGTTAGGAGGTATCCTTTATGAAGAAAAAAGTATTGGCTTTAAATGAATGTGAAGAGGTAGTTACAAATCAGAAGGTTGTCAATGAAGAAAATCCAGATGGTACGATTACACAGGTAGGATGAGTAACATTTGAATATCAACCCGTTCCGTCTGATATAAAGGCAAGTGGGTGTGCATCTGAATATCATACAAATGTAGTAAATAATGGTGCTCCAGAAACTAAAACGTATCCATGGAAACACACATCCTGGCTATTGCCAAGTTAGAACTACAACTTATTGGAGATGTAAAAATTGTAATACAACAGGTCATGATGTCAGTAGAGAAACTTATATAGATTTTTATATCAGGATGTTGGAAAAGTGTCTAAAAAGGTAGTAAGGTCAAGGAACAAGGCGAAGCCGATACGCCGTAGGGCAGTCCTTGACGGAACGGACATAGCCAACAGAGCTATGATGTGAAAGCGGACTTGAAAGGTCAGAAACCTTGCAAGTCCGCTTGTTTGCTATTTGACGTTGTGTTTTAGGTAGAGTGATTCTTTTTTCAGTTCCCTTATAAGTCCAGAAATAACTGAACGATTTTGACATCATAAAAACATGGAAAATTAGAATGACTGTCCTAACGGTTCAACGGGGAGAAAGGAATGTGTATGTCGTTTCGGTCAGCCTTGGCATTTTCCACTAATGCCATTTTATGAATGCAACTCCTGCAAATAGTAGTATAGTATTTGCCTCCAGTCAAAATCATTGGGTAGGCGGACTGGCTCTTACAAGTTGTCAGTTAGTATGATTGTTGATAAGGAGAATTGAAATTAATGACAGATAGAGATTATGCAATTAAATCAATGAAAGAAATTACATTCCAGATGGCAAGTCACGCACAGGACTATTTGGAAAATACAATGAAATAGCAGTATGAAGATATGGCTTATGCATTGTCTTATCTTGATATTTACAGTAAACAGCTCAATGATTTAAACCATCGTTGGGTGTGGAAGAGGAGTAGGTGATGGAAAACAACGGTTAGAGCTTGTTCATGGTAAAAAATAATTTTACTAGCTGTTTATGTAAATTTTACATTAGTGTGGTAGAAAAAAAGAAACAAAGTGTGATATTTTGTACAAAGAGATACTATAATTGTTGGAAGGAGATATTTATATGGGTGAAATAACTTTAGTAGAAACAAATTCAATGGTGTATGGACTAATAAAGGCTGTTTTACGTTTAAAATCTAATAGGTTAGCATTCTAGGGCTCTGTTTCTGTATGGAACAGAGCTTTTTGGAGGTTTATTAAGGATGAAAAGATATAATGTAGGCGAAAAAGTAATACATTGTCCGGAAAGAGTATGTAAAGTTGAAGATATTTGTCAAATGGTATATTCCGACAAAATATTTATTCGTGGAGGAATGTCGTTATGAGAAAAATATATGTAATTGATACGAACATTTTGATTCATGCGCCAGAGGCAATTTTGAATTTTGAAGATAACGAGGTACTGCTCCCTATGGTAGTATTGGAAGAACTTGATGGATTGAAAAATTCTGAAAAGGAAAAGGGGAGAAATGCCAGAGAGGCAATTCGTCATCTGGAGAATCTTCGAGTGCAGGGCAATCTTGTAGAAGGTGTGGAGACAGAGCAGGGAGGAATCATCCGGGTAGAAAAAAATTATGTTGATATTGAACTTCCAACGGATATGCCGGAAGATAAGATGGACAACCGGATATTAAAGGTATGTCTGGGACTTCAGAAAGATTATCCGGAAGGACAGATTATTTTGGTTACAAAAGATATGCTTCTTAGAATCAAGGCGCAGATGCTGTCAATTACGGCTCAGGATTATACAACGGACAGAATATTAAAGGAAGAAGAACAGTATAGCGGAAGGCTGGAGGTTTATGTAGAGGAAGATCATTTTAAAGAACTTAAAAAGAAAGGAATCAAACCGGAATATATTTATCAAATGGGAGAGGATGGAATTCGTCATCAGGTTGTGCCGGAGATGAATCAGTTCCTTATCTTAAAGGCAGACCAATCTACGAAAAAAACCCAGCTTGGACGTTTTGATGGAACAAAAGTAGTTCCATTGCAATATAAGAAAAGCAAGCCGTATGGTGTGTCACCAAGAAATGTAGGTCAGTTGTTTTTTGCAAGCACTTTTTGGAGAAAAATGCAAAATATTTTTGGAGAATGTTGCATCTCCAAATTGGAGAAAGTTGCAAGGCCTCGGCTGGCAGCTATTCTGCCAGCTACATAGCCATTGCAGACCATATTTAGTTGTTATAGCGTGAGATATGGAAACGGAAGTTCCGAGTTTTCATCTTCATGTGCATGTTCCCTGAAATAGCGGAACTCCTCATCCAGCTCTTTATAATGGATAAAATCATTTAGATATCTCAGATCTTCTTCTGCGCATCGGTGATCTTCTATGAGATCAAGAAGATAATCATTCATCTCCTCATAGCGTTCCTGAAGGTTTTGATATTTTTTCTGTTCTTTGATAACTTTTTTATTTTTAGCCATTGTTACCTGCCTCCTGACTGCTGATTCTTGAAAGAGTTGCATTGATGCTTGATTCACGTAACCGATTATTGATCCCCGGGAACAGAATCAGTTCCACATGGTGGGTGAGCCTGCCAATCAGTGCTGTTGTCATCCGTTGGTCATAAAGAACGTTCACCCACTGTGAGAATTCAAGATTCGTGTTTAAAATCACCGATTTCTGCTCGTGTATCTCAGAAAGATAATCAAACAGAAGCTGTGAACCGGTGCGGTCATACGGAACATATCCGAATTCATCCAGAATCAGTATCCGGGCACTGTTAAGCTTCTTTTTCAGTGCAGTAAGCTTTCCGCTGCTCTGACTCTCGGAAAAGAGATTGATAAGTCCGGCAGTGCGGTAGAATCTTACCGGAATTTCCTGATTACATGCAGACATTCCAATCAGAATGGAAAGCATTGTTTTACCGGTTCCTGTTCCTCCATACATGATGACATTTTTTCCTGTATGATAAAACTCCAGGTCTAACAGGCTTTGGAAGCTGACGTCTTCCGGGAAATCTATCTCATCTGCCCTGAATTCCTCCACGCGGTATCTACGTGGGAAGCCGGCGGTATTGAGGAACTTGCTCTTCCTTTTTGCTGTACGGTATTCAATTTCGTTTGTCAGGAGGTTTAAAAGGTATTCCTGCGGTGTGTCTCCTTTCTGCTCGAAAGCCTGTCCTGCAAAGTTCGTGGACAGCTTGAGCTGTTTGCAGCATGCTGCAATGGATTTTTCTATATCAGCCATTTGAGACACCTCCCTTCTTAAGGGCGGCATCCAGCATTTTCAGATCATTTCTGAACGGAATGACCTTCTGCTGTGGCAGTAAAACTTTGTTTTCAAGCGGAGGCAGAAGCGGTACATCTGCATAGGTTCGCCTGTAAAGGCTCTGCAGACTGTCCGGATCTGTGGCATTCAGCCGGACTGCTTCGTCAACTGTTCTGACAGCACTAGCAAACCCGGTTCTTTCCGTAAGTTCTGCAAGCACCTTCAGGACACGTCCGCGTTCCTTGCTTTCGCAGTTATCCATGTATATCTGCATGGTTTGTGGCATCATGTCATATATGCCGCTGTTTCGAAGAGAACGGGGTTTCCTGGCGATATATGTAAGGTATGGCAGCCAGTCCATTCTTTCATGTTCATTGCCGTAAAGGCGCTTATGACGCACCACTTCGTGCATATCTTTGTCCATGACAATCACATCAGAGGATGTAATCTTGAGATTTACAATGGACTCACAGAAAGCCGGTGAAGCAGAATAACGGTGCTTTCCTGCGTCAAGAGTAAACTTTCCATATTTATCCGTTGTTGCCGTTGTGTAAAGTGCCGTATCAAACGGAACGGAAGGAAGCGGCAGTAAACGAGCCTTATCTTCTTCAAACAGTTTACTGATAAAGCGGTCATCATCGTCATCATAGTGCTCACGCTGCATATCGATTTCACAACGATCCAGAAGATGCTTGTTTTCTTTCACAAGATCATCAAAGCGGGGTACCGGTACAAGTTCGTTGCGGCGCAGGTAGCCAACCTTGTTTTCCACGTTTCCTTTTTCCCATCCGGATTCAGGATTCATAAAAACCGGCTTAATGCGGTAGTGTTCACAAAAGCGTTGAAACCGCTCTGTTACATTACGCCCGCCACCTTTGATGATTTCGGTAACAATGGTTCTGGTATTGTCAAACCAGATTTCCGTGGGAACACCACCGATGTGCTCAAATATGGCAACCAGTCCTTCCAGAAGACATTCCATGTTTTCGCCATAATTAAGCTGGAGGAAACCTCCGTTACTGTAGGGAAAACTGAGCACAAGGTACTTAGCCTCGTGATGAAGCCTGTCATTTTCATAAAAATCGGCTGTTCCAAAGTCTGACTGGGCTTCGCCGGGATGATGATTAAGAGGGATATAGCCATCGGTTCTTTTTAGCCGTAGTTCCTCTTTCTTCTGTTTGACGTATAAGGCAACAAGCCGATAACTGCAGCCGAAACCATCTGCTTCATCCTTGAGGCGTTTAAATACTCTTTTGGCTGTATGCCGTTGCTTTCTTGGTGCAAGCTTGTCTGCCTGCAGCCATTCATCAATCAAAGGTTTGAATGGGTCAAGCTTGGATTCGTGAACCTCTGATGATGCAGGTTTGGGAGATGGATTGTTAAAGTCCTCCATATCCACATATTTTTTGACCGTTTTCCAGTTAAGGCCGGTCTCAGATGCGATTTCAGAAATGTTCTTATCTTGCCGGTAGAACATATCTCTGATATGATGTATCTGATCCATTGTAGTTGACATTCTCCTTTCCTCCTTGTCTTTATTGTTTGGACTACAATAAAGATAAGGTTAATGGTTTTTGGATATACCTGCAATGGATCTTTTCATGGGAATGCTCATACTTGGTGGCTGCCACTCAAGCGCTACACCGTTCCTGAGCGCTTCTAGCGAATGCCTTGCAACTTTCTCCAATTTGGAGATGCAACATTCTCCAATTCCCGTTTGCAACTTTCGGTAATTCTATTTTACAATAAACAGTCAGTATTTCCTACAGGAAGCATTAATGACATCTGCGGAAGATGCCCCGCTTGTAATTGTAAAGGGAATGGCAGGTACTGCAAAGACATTTTATGCGGTTGCCGTAGGATTGGAAAAGGTATTCAATGTTGAAAAAAAGGAATATAGGAAAATCCTTATCAGTAGACCGAATGCTCAATTTGATGATGATATTGGTTATCTTCCGGGAACGGAACAGGAGAAAATCTCACCGTTAATGCGTCCGATTATTGATAATCTGGAACAATTGATCGATTCTGATGAAGAAGAACGATATAAAGATGAGGAAGAACTGCATGCTAAAATAGATGAGTTATTTTCAAGAGGACTGATTGAAACGGAAGCGATGAACTTTATTCGTGGAAGGTCATTTGTAAATACATATCTGATAATTGATGAAGCTCAGAACATGACACCAAAACAGGTAACAGGTATTATTACCCGTGCCGGAAAAGGAACGAAAGTAATTCTTCTTGGAGATCCGAAGCAGATAGATAATCCATATCTGGATGAACAGACAAATGGCTTGAGTTATGCATCGGAGCATATGAAGGACAGTCCGTTCTGTTATCAAATCACATTAAACGCGGAAGAATGTGAACGGTCAGAATTGGCTATGGATGCAATACAAAGGATGTAGAAAGACAGAGGCAAAAAATTGAATTTAACATATCAGGATATAAAGGCAAACAAAGAAATTAACCAGTATATCACGATGGGAAATGAAATACTGGGGGTTCTTGGATATACAGACCATTCGCAAAAACATGCTGTGATTGTTGCCGAACGAGCAGCAGGGGTGTTGGAGGTATTGGGATATTCAAAAAAAGAAATAGAATTATGCAAAATTGCAGGATTTATGCATGATATAGGAAACTGTGTGAATCGTTCAGATCACGCACACAGCGGAGCGATTATGGCAATGCAGATACTGCGGAGTCTTGGAATGAGTGCAGAAGATATTTCGGTTGTGATTTCCGCAATTGGAAATCATGATGAAAAAACCGGAACTGCGGTAAATGCAGTTTCTGCGGCCATTATTCTGGCAGATAAAACTGATGTGCGGAGAAACCGTGTACGCAATAAAAAAAAGTCAAGTTTTGATATTCACGACCGAGTCAATTTTGGTGTACTTTCAACAGAACTTACAGCGAACCCTGAGAAAAAAGAAATACATCTGAATTTAGAATTAGATGAAGAAAAATGCTCTATTTTAGATTATTTTGAAATTTTCACAGAACGAATGCTGATGTGCAGGAGAGCTTCGGAGATGTTGGGAATGCATTTTAAGTTTACAGTCAATGAAAGAAAAGTATTGTGATTTGCAGTACCTCTATTTTATCACTTGTGGAGAGAAAATTTATATAAAAGTAGTAAGAAAACCCAGTAAAATCGCCTTGTGGCAAAACTGCTGAAGAAACGTGATAATCTTTCAGTAGAGCGTATGGAAATCAGCCAAAAAAAGTGCTGCAAATAATAGCTATGGTTAGATGTGATTAAAAACGAAAGGAGATTGAAGATATGCCATCGACATATGCACATTATAAATTCGGTCAGGAAATACGACACAAATTAACCAGAAAAGAAAAACAGATTATAGACGAATTTCCGGATTACTTTAATATCGGACTTCATGGCCCGGATATTCTCTTTTATTATAAACCGTTACGAAGCAACTCTGTTAACCAAATTGGTTATAGTACTCATGATAAAAGCGGCCTTATATTTTTTGAAAATGCCGCCAAGATTCTCAAACTGCATCCGCAGGATAACCGCTACTACTCCTATCTCTATGGAGTAATCTGTCATTTTGCATTAGATACAACCTGTCACGGATACATTGCAGAAAAAATTGCTAAGAGTGGAATTTCCCACACGGAAATAGAAGTGGAATTTGACCGTGCTCTTTTGACTGCTGACGGACTTAACCCTATCACTCAGCCGTTAACCGAACATATCAAAACGAGTGAAGAATTCGGTGATGTGATACATTCCTTTTTTCCACCTGTAAGTGGAGCAGAAGTGACTACTGCCTTAAAGGGTATGATTCACAATAACAATTTGCTGGTCGCGCCATCCCATTTTAAGCGCAGTATCATATATCTGATTTTGTTTTTATCCGGTAACTACAAAGAAATGCACGGGCTGATTGTCAATTATCATGAAAATCCAAGCTGCCGTGACAGCACGGAAATGCTTATGCAGTTATATCAGAAAGCTAAAATCACAGCCCTCGCGTTAATTCGTGAGTATGAATATTCTGTAAATGAAGATATACCGTTAAATCCAATATATCAATATAATTTTGCAGGAAATCTGATAAAGGAGGAAATTCACTCATGAAATTAACAAGAGAAGAAAAAAACTGGATATTGTATGATGTAGGTAATTCTGCTTTTGTTTTACTCGTTACTACTATTATGCCGATTTATTTTAATTATCTTGCAGGTAATGCAGGATTGTCCGATGCACAGTATTTAGCCTACTGGGGCTATGCCGCCTCCATTGCTACGCTTATTACTGCATTTCTCGGACCTGTTATCGGAACATTAGCAGATACCAAAGGGTTTAAGAAACCAATTTTTCTGATCTCCTTAATTATAGGAACGGTTGGCTGTATCAGTCTCGGTCTGGCAAAGCAATGGACTATATTCTTAGTTATTTATATCATTGCAAAAATTGGATTTTCCGCCAGCACTATTTTTTACGATTCCATGCTGTCAGATGTAACAATCGAAGAACGATTAGATAATGTCTCATCTCAAGGATATGCCTGGGGATATATTGGAAGCTGTATTCCATTTATCTTATGCATGGTTGTAGTCCTGGGCGCAGATAAAATCGGAATTAGTCTTGAAACTGCTATGATTATCTCATTTGCAATAGTTGCAGTATGGTGGTTTTGCCTGACGATCCCGCTGTTAAAAACCTATCAGCAGAAATATTTTGTGGAACGCCAACAACATGCAGTATCAGCAAGTTTTAAGCGTATTGGAAATACAATCCGCAATGTTCGAAATGAAAAAAAGGTGTTTATATTTTTGCTGGCTTTCTTCTTCTATATTGATGGAGTCTACACCATTATTGATATGGCAACCGCATACGGTTCAGCTCTTGGGCTGGACAGTACCGGACTGCTGTTAGCACTTCTTGCAACACAGTTTGTAGCATTTCCGTGTTCTATTTTATTCGGAAAACTGGCTAAAAAACATGCTGCTGAAAAACTAATTGGCATATGCATTGCAGCTTATTTTGGAATTGCCATTTTCGCTATGTTCCTACAGCATCAATGGCAGTTTTGGATGCTTGCTGTGCTGGTTGGTATGTTTCAGGGCGGTATTCAGGCATTGTCCCGTTCCTATTTCACAAAGATTATTCCGGCGAAACAGTCCGGCGAATATTTTGGGTTAATGGATATTTGCGGCAAAGGGGCTTCCTTTGTAGGAACTACTGTTGTCAGTCTTGTATCGCAACTTACAAATGATGTCAATAAAGGGGTTGGCATGATCGCCTTTATGTTCATTATTGGCGGTATTCTGTTTTATATTGCAGCACGAGCTGAGAATGCTTCATCCTGTTCTGTCAAATAATGAAGAAATTTTTAATGGTTTATGAATTAAAGAAGGAGTATCATTTTGTGCATGTTTTGACGAAGGTAGTTTATGGATAGTACAGATAATAATTAATATAATTACATTTAATACCTGTTGAGTTAAATGAAAAAGGACCAGTTCCGAAGAAATGGCCAGTTTCGCTTCATGAATTAAACACATCAGGTTTCTAAATGTTTTATTTAGTAATTACATGCGATAATTGCACTTATAGAAACCAGCGTAAAAATTCATTACATAGTTTAAGTAATTGATTAATTTTTTCATATATTAATTCTCCTTTCTCTTATTTACAAGTTCATTCTAAATCATAAAAGGAAGTATTACTTGCCAAATGTGAATAAAAAGTAGCCAGATTTTGTTAGGGAGGGATGGCAATGATTTCTGTGTATGAACAAAAAAGGGAACAATTTAATATTGTACATAAAGTGTCAAAGCATTATCCACCGCATCTACATGCCAACCTGGAGATTGTGTATGTAACAGAAGGAACATTGGAATTGGGGGTTGGGCAAGATTTCTTTCATATGGAAAAAGGAGATTTTGCAATCGTATTTCCAAATATGATACATCATTATCAGGTGTTTTCAAATGACAGCAGTAAAGCATTTTATCTATATCCGCCACTTTCGTATGCGGGGCAGTTTGTGGGCAAACTTCAAAAATATTGTCCAGAGAATCCAGTTATTAAAAAAGAATGTGTACATGATGATATTTTGAATGCGATTCGTTGTTTATATCGTGAGCATACAAGAAACACTATTGTGGAGCAGTGTTATGTTCAAATCATTATGGCCAGAAGTTTGCCATGCTTCCAGTTGATTGAAAAGGATAGTTTTAGTAGTGGGGATATTATTTATCGGACGGTATCTTATGTGGCGGCACATTTTAAAGAAGAAATTACATTGGATATGATGGCAAGAGATTTAGGAGTCAGTAAATACGTTTTATCCCGAGTATTCTCGGCAACATTTCATAAAAATTATAATCAATACTTAAATGAGCAAAGGATGAATTATGTAATCTCACTATTGGAGTGTTCAGACGAACCCATTACCGATATTTGCCTGGATGCAGGATTCCAGAGTCAGCGGACGTTTAATAGGGTGTTCCAAGAAATGTATAAAATGAGTCCGAGAGAATACAGAAATTATTTTAGAGAAAAAAATATTACACATGAATATTTCGAAGGTTAGACATAGGGTGGACAACTTAAGATCAGGCCGTACAAGCCTGATCTTAAGTATCCTGCTGAAGTTGTTTGCGAAATTCTGAAGGCGACAATCCGCTTTGCTTCTTGAAAACCCGACTAAAGTAAAAAGGATCATCGTATCCAAGAATTTGGGCAATTTCTGAAACATTGTAATTAGTTGTTTCAAGAAGAGTTTGTGCATTGGAAATCCGTAAGGATTGAATATATTGGGTCGGAGTTGCTTCTGTATATTCTTTGAAATTCCTGATAAACCAGCTGATGCTCATATGATGTTCAGTGGCGTATTCTTCAATACTGATTGCTTTAGTATAGTTCTCATGAAAATATCGAACTGCAGAATCCATTTCTTCCATAAGCAGACGGTTTTTACCTTTGGGTTTGTGGCTGTCTAACCGATGCAACATAATCAGAAGATGTTTTAAGTAATTGACAAGAAGTTCTTCATAATCCTCTTTACATAACTTCAATTCTTGGATCATTTGTAAAAAAATATGCTTATATTCAAAAGAAGTACCGGTATGAATTACATGTGCCTCATCCGGAATACCGTATTTTCTTAGAATATTTTTTACGTTATTACCGGTAAAGTGAACCCAATACACTTCCGTATGGTCAGTTCCATAGTAGTAATAGCGTTGCTCTTCTTTAGGGCGATAGATGACCATATTACCTGCATTAACGATTTCTTCAATACCGTTAAAGTAGAAATGGGCTTTGCCGGAAGCAATGTAGAGGATTTGATAGTCAATTCTGCCACGGGGACGGTTGGTAGGAAGTTTTGGTTTTGTAATCAGACGATAGGTACCGCAACTAGTAACAAACAGAGCGTATTTTTTGTCTTTGAAGTCAAGTACCTTATTATGCCAATAAGCAGAATCTATATACATAACAAAGCCCCCTTAGAGAATGAATTTGTCCATAATTATGAAAATTATAAGTAAATTATATCATTTTGTGCATGGTTTGTCCAATCTTATTCATGTTAATAGAATGTGCTACTGTATATAATTATAGAAAAAGAGAAAACAAGGAAATGCAAAAAAAACTATAAATTCAAGAAGGAGGTAGTTTAAATGCATTCATTAGTGAAATCCCGGGAAGAATCGGACCGCTTCCAGTTATTAAACGGAGAGTGGGGGGGTCCGGTATTATGAGAGTATTTAGGACTTGCAGGAAAAATTCTATGAGAAAGATTTCGATGCAAGCCAATTTGACCAAGTGAAGGTTCCGGGCGTGTGGCAGTTTTATGGTTACGCTTCCCATCAGTATACAAATATCCGATATCCATTTCCATTTGACCCACCGTATGTACCACAGGATAATCCATGTGGAACATATATATATGATTTTGAATACAAGATAAGTGAGTTGGCGCCAAAAGCATACCTGTTATTTGAAGGTGTA
Source organism: [Clostridium] scindens ATCC 35704 (assembly GCF_004295125.1). NCBI lineage: Bacteria > Bacillati > Bacillota > Clostridia > Lachnospirales > Lachnospiraceae > Lachnoclostridium > [Clostridium] scindens. Next base: position 2,668,387 of record NZ_CP036170.1, read on the forward strand.
GATTCATGCTTTTATGTGTGGATCAATGGAGAGTATGTTGGATATAGCCAGGTTTCCCATTCTACAAGCGAGTTTGATGTGACGGATGTTTTGGAAGAAGGAAAAAACCGTATTGCAGTGCTGGTTCTGAAATGGTGTGATTGAAGTTACTTAGAAGACCAGGATAAGTTCCGTATGAGCGGCATTTTCAACGATGTATATTTGCTGAATCGTCCTAACCAGTGTATTTATGATTAATTATATTACGACGACGCATACAGACAAAAAGCAAAAAATCTGTATACGATTGTATTTGAAACGGAAAAAGAGGTCATCACAGACCGGGTGGGTATTCGTGAAATTCATATTGAGAATCGTGTAGTTTACTTCAATGGAAAACGATGAAGCAGCATAAAATGCTTCCGTCTATACGCAGGAAGAACTGACGGTTTTATGCCTGGATTATGCACAAAACGGCATTGGATCAAACAGTTGCGGACCGGAACTGGCAGAGCAGTACAGATTAGACAGCAAAGAGTTTGTATTTGGAATCAGGCTAATACCGTACAAAAATTGATGATTTATAAGAAAAATGGGAGAAAAAAGATGGAAGAAAAGAAATACTTAAAATGGTATAACAAAGTCGGATATGGTTCCGGAGATATTGCGGGAAATGTGGTATATGCATTCCTTTCCGCTTTTGTTATGATTTATCTTACCAATACAGTGGGGCTGAACCCAGGTATTGTAGGTACATTGATTGCAGTTTCTAAACTTTTTGATGGAATAACAGATGTTTTCTTTGGTTCAATGATTGATAAAACCAAGAGCAGGATGGGAAAAGCCAGACCATGGATGCTTTATGGATACATTGGTTGTGCAGTTACATTGGCAGCGATTTTCGCAATCCCGACTGATCTTGGGGAATTTGCACAGTATGCGTGGTTTTTCATTGCATATACGCTCCTTAATGCAGTATTCTATACAGCAAACAATATTGCTTATTCTGCACTGACCGCTTTGATTACAAAAAACAACAAAGAAAGAGTAGAGATGGGTTCTTATCGTTTTATATTTGCTTTTTCAACCAGCCTTTTGATTCAGTCTGTAACGCTTGCTTTTGTAGATAAACTTGGCGGAGGCGCAGATGGCTGGAGAGCGGCAGCTATTATCTATGCAATTCTTGGTTTGATTGTAAATACGATATCCGTACTGTCCGTAAAGGAATTACCGGAGGAAGAACTGAATGATGGTATGGAAAAAAATGATGATGAAAAGTATACACTTATAGATGCCGCAAAACTGTTATTCTCGAATAAGTATTATGTAATGATCTGTGCCACATACATTTTACAGCAGATTTATGTTGCCATGATTAATATGGGACTGTATTACATGATGTACATTCTGTTTAATAAAGAGTTATATCCAATATTCTCTTGGGCAATTAATATTCCACTGATAATTGCATTGTTAATTACACCATCTCTGGTTGCGAAGTGGAAAGGAATGTATAAATTAAACCTGACCGGTTATGTAGTTGGAACGATTGGTCGTGCATTAGTAGTTGTTGCAGCATATTTAGGCAGTGTAGAGTTGATGCTTGTATTTACAGCCGTTGCTGCATTTGGTACAGGTCCATGGCAGGGAGACATGAATGCTGTTATTGCAGAATGTTCGGAGTATACTTATCTGACAAAAAAGAAGCGTGTAGATGGAACGATGTATTCGTGTACATCATTGGGTGTAAAACTTGGTGGTGGATTAGGAACGGCAATTTCAGGATGGCTTTTGGAATTCAGTGGATTCAGTGAAAAATTAACGATACAGCCGGATTCTTGTATCCAGATGCTCCATATCATGTATTTGTGGATTCCATTTGTGATCACGCTGATTATTACGATTATCATGTCAAAAATGAAAGTCGAAAAAGCAAATACAGAATTAAAAACTCAAGAATTAAATTAGTATAATAAAAACTGGCGATGTATAGATATACCGCCAGTTTTTATGTCTGTTATTTAAGAAAAGATAGAATTTAGTATCTCTATGGTTATTTCGGAGGCAGTGCTGCCGGTAGCATTATCAGCATTCTGCAAGTTTGTCGCAAAGCAGTAAACTCGTTCGCCGTGTTCAATAAAGCCGATAAACCACCCATTTGAATTTTGCCCGTTAACAACTCCTGTACCGGTTTTTCCATATAATCTTCCGATGGAGATATTAGAAATAAATAAAGAATTTTTTATTGCCTGTATATTCTCTTCTTTAAAATTCCATTTGTTTTTCAGCAGATTTGATAAAAGCATCACTTGTTCTACTGGGGATATCTTTAAGGAAGATTCTGCCCAATAATAGTTAATATCAGCAGTCAGATCGCAGTTTCCATAAGAAATTTTCTTATAATAGGAATAGAGTTTCTGATATCCTAACTGTATATCCAGGTTTTGAAAATACCAGTTTACGGAATTTTGCATGGCAGTTGCAAGGGTTTGATCTTTATTCCATGTATCAAAAGAATAAGTAGTTCCGTCCCATTCTCGATTGGAAGCATCGTAATGGATGATGCCTTCTTCCAATGCAAAGAGTCCGCTATATATTTTAAACGTAGAATCAGGAGAGATACGTTTGGTGCTTAATTCCTGATTGTATATTTGATATTGACCGCTAGATGTATCATATAAGATGAATGTTCCGTCCGTTCCTTTGAAATAGGAGGACAGATCCATAGTTTCTACATTTTGAGATTGAAAATCATAGGAGACATCATGCGCAGCGTAAACGGTCAGCAAAGGGCTTATGCAATAGACAATTGTGCAAATCAATAGTAATAATGCGGCGCTTTTCCGTCTTTGTTTTGGAGTATTAGTTTTGTAGTTGGCAATTTCCTTTATCCGCTGAATCATTACTTTCTTTTCTCCGCCTAAACGTGATAGAGGGGAAAGAAAGGCGTTGTGCTGCATCCTCTGGGCATACTTGATTAATGTATAGCCATAATTTGTGGATTGGCTTTTTCCAACAATATGAATCACGGAACTATCACAAGCAATTTCCCGATCTTTTTGTAATTCCCGGAATCCATACCAGATAAAAGGATTGAACCAATAAATAACTTGCAGGATACAGGTTATGTAATTCAATGCAGCATCTTTATGCCTATAATGCAGCAGTTCGTGCAAGAAAATAAACCGTACATCTTCATTCGACAAAAGTATGTCCATGTCTTGCGGAATAATAACCTTTGGATGGAGCAGACCGTAGGATACCGGACTGGACATATTGCAGGAAGCATAGAGAGAAACCTTGCGTTTGATACGAAGTTCATTCAGGCATTCGGAATATTGCCTATACAAATCGGGTTCATTTTCTTTCGATATTAAATACGCAGACTTTCTGATGGAATAAATTTTTATAATGTTATATGCAAAATATAATATGGTTATCAAACAGCCGATGATCCATATAGGAATGAAGATGCTGTTTAACTGATTCAGGGCAGAACTGCCATATGATGCTGCAAAATCAGATATACCCAACTGAGTAGGCAAAGCCGCATTGTCTAACGGTTTCATAGAGCTTCCAAGCGTATTAGCAGCCTCTGGGTAGAATAAATATTGTATCCTTTGCAGCAGCGAAGCAGGAGTAATGCTTTTAAGAGGTATAAAGGGAATTATCGCTGCACAGACAAAAATATACCATAGATGATATTGGCTGCTTATAGTAAGATGCTTTTTTAAAATCTTTTTCACTAAGAGTATCAATCCCAGCAAAATAATAATTACAAGATTACACAATAGAAAATGTATTGCAAACATCAGATTTAATCACCACCATTCAATTTTGAATCAAGCAAATGGTACATATTTCTTAAATCTTGATCAGATAACTGTGCGTTTGATAGCAGTGATGACAATAGTGGGGCTGCCTCGCCATTATAAAAACGCGTTAAAAATGAGCGATTTTCCTGTAATAAATATTTGCTTTTCGAGATGATAGGAAAGTAGTAATACATGCGCCCTCTTTGTTCATAAGATATGACATGTTTTGAGACTAAACGGGATAATAAGGTATGAACCGTTTTGGAACTCCAGTTATGAACAGAAGGTACTTTTGCACAGATATCATTCGTACTGATAGGAGAATCCTCCCATACAATTTTCATGATTTCATATTCAGCTTCTGAAATTTGAGGTAATTTTTCCATGCTTTATGCTCCTTTAATCTTACTTTTGTAGTAATTATAAAAGATAGAGCTGCAAACGTCAAGAATCCTATTGACAAAAAGTCGTGAAGGGTACATAATATTATGCACTACGTACGTAAGACTAATGTTCGGGCAATGGCTTTATAAGAACAAGAAGATGTATGAGGATCTGAAGGTCTGGCTCCCTGAGTTTCACAAAACAGGGGCAAAATTGTTCGTCCAGCTGACGGCCGGATTTGGCCGGTCTTTTACGATCACCTTCCAGATAGATGACGGTGGAGGAAATCCATGAATTTGTAGTGGCTTTCGTCAAATGCGCGAAACTGCTGCAGGAGGCAGATGGAAGTGCTGAATATCGAAGTCCATCTGGGTGAAGCGGTCAGGGATATGGCGCAGTTTGGCAATGACCCGGTGATTGTCGCCACGGAATAGCCATATGGTTATGTTAACATGATAAGCAATCAAAATGATAAGGAATGAAATAGACAGAATAGATCAAGAGGAAAGTGGAGTCAGAACAGATGATAGGCATAGAAGAAGTAATGCAAAGAATCAGTCTTCCGGAAGGGGCAAGAAAAATCGTACGGCATATGGAACTGACGCAGAATGAGTTTGACGCATGGAGGATGTTGTTCTATGAAGATATGGAGGAATTCCTTGCGCATTGGAATCAGCTGCCGGACAAGTATGCGTGGGCGCTGGGATTATACATCCGTCTTGCGGCCGAAGTACATGACAGATATCGTGAGAAGGGGATTGAAGAGTGCATTTATGACCAGACCTTCTATGATATTACAATCTGGTGCAAAGAATGCTATCGGAAGCATGGCGTGTATGGGCTGGAAGAACTTTGGTGGCTGGGTCAGTCCGTGAAGATGAAACTCTTTCGACTGGGAAGACTTCAGTTTGAGCCTGTTGTCATAAAAGAGTTCTTGCAAGGAAAGGATAGAACCATAGCGGCAGGAACACATGTCTTGAATGTGCATATTCCTGCAGGGGTTCCTTTGAAATATGAGGAATGCGAAGAATCCTTTGCGTGGTCCACACGATTCTTTGAAGGAGGATATGAGGCATATATCTGTGAATCCTGGCTGATGTCGCCTCATCTTAGGGAAATGCTGCCATCAGACAGCAATATCATAAGATTTCAGGAGATGTTCGAAGTCGTCAAGGTGCACTATGATTATCCGCAGGCAGAGCAGAGGATATTCGGGGATGTGCTGGAAGATAAGGAGAGATATCCGGAAGATACCTCCCTTAGAAGAGCAGCAAAACAGTATTTGATGAGTGGAAAAGATATAGGGATCGGAATTGGAGTTATAGATGTTATCTATAAGAATATATAGATTATCAATTTGTTCGATTTTGCGGTATCATATATAATGTCTTATAGACAAAAGAATATATAGGAGAGGGAAATCTTATGAAAAAGAAGCTGTTAAGCGTATTGTTATGTGCCGCTATGGTTGGCTCTCTTGCCGCCGGATGCGGATCAAAGGAGGACAAAAAGGATGCCTCGAATGGAGATGGGAAGACGGTACTTACATTCTGGTGCCATGATAATGCTCCATGGGTAAAGGCTTACAAAGAGATGGGCAAGAAGTTCGAGAAAGCAAATCCGGATTATAAGGTAGAGGTGCAGGAGTACCCCTTCGAAGTCTACAATGACAAGATTCAGACCGCATTGACTTCCAGTACATCCGGCCCTGATATCATAGCGGTATGGGGAGGCCTGGCGCCTTCATTCATCCAGTCAGACGCCTTGTCCGAAGTGCCGGAGGACCTTTCCAAGGAATTAGAAGAAGATTATCTGGCGCCAACGGTTGGCATCTATCAGAAGGAAGGCAAGTATTATGGCGTTCCGATGGAATTCAATCTGGAATATGGCGGAATGATTGTTAATAAGAAACTATTTGATGATGCGGGAATCTCATACCCAAAGACTTGGGAAGACCTTCGCAAGGTATCCAAGGAAGTAGCCAAGCAAAATGGCGAGGTTGTAGAGATGAAGGGCTTCGAGATGATTGATACGGATGCGCTGATTTGTAACTATCTTGCAATGATCCTTCAGCAGGGAGGCCAGTATCTGCAGGAAGATGAATCAATTAATTTTGCTACGCCGGAAGGCATCAAGGCAATGGAAGAGATTCTGAGTATGGTGAAGGACGGCGAATGCGATCTGGACAACCTGACTGCCGGAGAATATTGCTACAACGACGTATATCAGGATAAGGGCTACATGTCTTCTGTCGGCTCCTGGGCAATCGGCGAGGGAACAGATTCCTATGATCTGACATATGGAGAAGACTTCGAATATGTGCCGGTACCGCAGTACGGCGAACAGATGGCATTTGCATCTGAGACAGGATGGGGAATCATGGTTCCGGATAACGGAAAGAACAAAGACGCAGCCTGGGAATTTGTCAAGTTCTTCAGCGAGCCGGAGAATCTGGTACAGCATAATATAGCATGCAACCAGCTTCCGCCGAGAAAATCCTTGCTGGACAGCGAAGAGTATAAGGAGGCAATGCCGAATGTAGCGTTCCTGCTGGATATTCTTCCTAGCGGACAGTGGATGGGGCCTTATAATACCTCCGATATGCGTGAGATCTTCGACCAGATGTTTATCGGGCTTTGCCAGTCCGACAATCCGGATATCGAAGGAGCGTTAAAAGAAGCGTCTGAGAAGATAACAGAGGAATGCCAGATAGGCTATTCGATGGATTAATACATGAGAGGCAGGGAATTCTTTGGGGGGATTCTCTGCCCCTTTCATATGACGGAAGGAAATGAACCAATGAAAAATAATCGTTTTGTGGCTGCAGTACTGATTCCCGGATTCGTTTTTATGCTTATCTTTGCAGTCTTTCCGGTGGCGTATGGCCTGGGAATATCGTTCTATGACTATAACCCTGCCAGCACGCACAATCTGTTTCTGGGTATAGAGAACTATAAAAGGCTGATCCAGGATGAGACGTTCTGGAAAGCGGTGCGAAATACCGTCTTTTTCTGTGTGGCTGCCGTGGCTGGAAATATTGTGATCACGCTGTTTCTTGCGAAAATCATCTCCGTGCTTCCATCCAAAAGATTAAAGACTCTTTTCCGGACGCTCCTATTTATCCCATGTATCGCGCCGATGGTAGGAACCTCTATGGTATGGAAGTATGGAATCGTAGGAACGGATGGGGGTACGATCAATCAAATTCTTGCATTCTTCGGAAGGAGCCCGAAGAACTGGCTTTTGACTACGCTTCCGCTCATGATCATCATTATCGTTTATACGCTGTGGGCGGATATCGGATACAACGTGGTACTATTTACTGCAGGAATCGAGAGCGTGCCAAAGGAGTTCGATGAGGCGGCTGCCATAGACGGCGCAGGCCCAATCCGCAGATTTATCTCAATCAAGCTGCCTCTGATGGGGCGTACGTTTGCGTTTGTGACCATTATGACAATGGCCAACTATTTCCAGATGTTTGCGCAGTTCCGCATATTTGCAGCCAAGGGTGGGATCGATAATTCTGCAATGGTGCTTACGAACTATATCTTTAAGACCAGTTTCTTAAGTTTTGACATGGGATATGCCTCTGCGATCGCAACCGCGTTATTCCTGATCGTATTCCTAGTCGCCCTGGTACAGAATAAGATGATGCGTTCAGATTGGAGTTATGAATGATGAAGAGAAGAAAGAACGTGTATAAAAGGTATCATTACTTGATTATTGCATTTATGAGCGTGTTTTCCGTGATTATGATGTACCCCATGGCATGGATGCTGGTGACTTCCTTTAAAAGCAATGCGGACATTCATAAGAATAAGGAGAAATTCTTTCCGGCAGAGTGGACTGTGGAAGGCTACCGCAGCGCTTTTGAAAAGGCGCCGATTGGAGACTGGCTTGTCAACAGCATCGTGATAACAGCTGTGATTACCTTTGCCGTAATCCTTACCAGTACATTGATTGGATATGTGTTTGCAAAATACGAGTTTAAGTTTAAAAGATCCCTGTTTCTTCTAATGCTGGCGACAATGATGGTTCCGCCCCAGGTGACGATGATACCAAGATACCTGATGATCCAGAAGATGCATCTGTTCAATACGAGATGGGCGCTGATCGTGCCCGGGCTGGTAAGCGCGTTTGCCATCTATCTGGCCAGGCAGTTTATCACGGATGTGCCGGACAGCCTGTGCGAGGCGGCTAAGATGGACGGAGCAGGGCCGCTTAGAATCTATTGGAGCGTGATCCTGCCGAATATCAAGCCAGCGATCGGCTCAATCGGAATCTTTACCGCCATGGCAAACTGGAATGATTATCTGAATCCGCTTCTGATGCTCAACGATATCGATAAGATGACGCTTCCGCTTGGCCTGGTGATGTTTGACAGCCAGCGTTCGGTGGATCTGGCGGCGACCATGGCCGCGGCTGCCATGATCATGATGCCGATGATTCTTATATTCGTCTTGTTCCAAAGACAGTTTATCAAGGGAATGACCATGAGCGGCATAAAATAAAGCACGTGCGATTAGTAAATGAGAGGTAAATCAGAATGAAGAAAAATACAGAGATACATTATGAAATGAAACTGCTAAGTTCGCTTGCGAAGGTATTTCCGGACGAGACGCCCATATACAGGCCGGAATGCCTGCTTCTAAGCGCGCTGTGGGGAGAGACGGTATCCTTTCAGGCTGCGTATACCGGGGACTTTTTTATGCGGGAACGCCTGGACGTGAAGATTACATCACCGCTGGAGAAATGGATAAGGGTAAGGAGCGTAGAACAGGTTCCTGTGGGACGGGCCACCAATGGAATTGTAGACGACAATTACCTAAAGACAACCTCGGGACTGTATCCGGATCTATTAAGAGACTTAAAGGACGGAAAAGCAATCGTGTGCTCCAACCAATGGCGAAGCCTGTGGATTGACGTGGAGGTAACAGAAGAGATTGCTCCCGGTGAGTATACGATCGAAATCAGCCTGCAAAAAGAGGGCCGTGTAGTATGCTCCTGCGTAATGAAGATTACCATAATTGGCGCCAGCCTGCCACAGCAGAAGATCATACATACCGAATGGATGCATGCAGATTGCCTGGCAGATTATTACCAGGTTGACGTATTTTCGGAAGAACACTGGGAGATACTTGAGAATTATTTCCGCCAGTATGTGAAAAGAGGCTGTAATATGATGCTTACGCCCCTGTTTACCTCTCCTCTGGATACGGCGATAGGACTGGAAAGGACCACGACCCAGCTGATCGATGTGGAAGTGAAGGACGGGGAATACCTGTTTGGCTTTGATAAGCTCAAGCGGTGGGTGGACCTGTGCAAGAAATGCAAGATTAAGTATTTTGAGATGTCCCATCTGTTCTCCCAGTGGGGAGCAAAGTACGCGCCAAAAGTCGTGGCAATGCGTGACGGGAAGGAAGAGAAGATATTCGGGTGGCATACGCCTGCGGTGGGAGAATATACCAGATTCCTCCAATGCTTCCTTCCGCAGCTGATTGAGAAATTGAGGGAATGGGAGATTGCGGACGTCACATATTTCCATATCTCAGACGAGCCAAGGGAAGAAGATCTTAAGACCTACCGGGCAGCCAGGGAATCCCTGGGAGATATGCTGGGTGGATTCCAGACGTTTGACGCATTGTCGAGTTATGAATTCTACCGTCACGGCCTGGTTGAAAAGCCCATACCCGGCAATAATGAGATTGAGGAATTCCTGGAGCATGGGCTTACGGACATGTGGACCTATTATTGCACCGGACAGTACTATGAAGTAAGCAACCGGTTTATGTCCATGCCATCTGCAAGAAACCGTATATATGGGGTTCAATTGTATAAGTACGATATTGTCGGAATCCTGCACTGGGGATACAACTTCTATAACAGTCAATTTTCCATCGAGCACATCAATCCCTATGAAGTGACGGATGCAGGCAACGCGTTCCCTGCGGGAGATCCATTCCTGGTGTACCCCGGGGCGGATGGGCATCCGGAGGAGTCTATCCGGATGATGGTGCATGATGAGGCAATGGCGGATCTGAGGGCGTTGGAATTATTAGAATCCCTGACCAGCAAGGAGCATGTGATGGAACTGATCGAGGGAGAACTATTTGAACCCCTTACTTTTTGCACCTATCCCAAATCAGAGATGTACCTGATTACTTTGAGAAACAGGATAAACCGCGAGATTGGCAGATACCAGCCGGAAGGATGTGTAAGAAAATGAGCAAGACAAGGATCGTAAAAACAACCTGCTCCATCTGCGGCCCGTGCTGCGAAGTAGACGCCTATGTAGAAGACGGGAAACTGGCAGGCGTGGAAGGCGCCAGAAATACGCCGGCCCAGTCAGGAGGCCTGTGCGCGAAAGGGGCGGCAGCGCTTCAGTATGTCTATAACAAAGAAAGGATTCTCTACCCTATGAGACGGGCAGGGGAAAAGGGAGAGGGGAAATTTGAGCGGATCTCCTGGGATGAGGCCTATGAGATGATCGCAGAGAACCTGCTTCGAATCCGCGAGTCTTATGGAGCCAGATCTACCGTATTCTATGCAGGCTATCCCAAGTGGTTCCGTCCGGCGCTGCTGCGGATGGCCAATGCCTACGGATCGCCGAACTTCTGTACCGAGTCCAGCACCTGCTTCCAGGCTGCGGCGCTTGCCTGGCGCTCCATATATGGCAATGGAATCTGCGGGCCGGATATGCCCAATGTCAAGACGCTGATGCTATGGAGTTCCAACCTTTATCATTCCAATACGCCCATGAGCGGCATGTATAAAAGCCTGAAAAAGAGGGGCATCAAGGTGATCGATGTGGATCCGAGGCATACGGTGACTGCCCACGACGCAGACCTTCATCTGCAGCTGATTCCAGGCACGGATGGGGCGCTGGCTCTGTCTATGGCGCAGGTGATTATAGAGGAAGATCTGTATGACAAAAAGTTTGTAGAGCAGTATGTCTACGGCTTCGAAGAATATAAAGACTATGTACAGGATTTTACGCCTGAGAAGGCGGAGAAGATAACAGGAGTCCCGAAAGACATGATACGTCTGGCGGCCAGGACCTACGCCGGTGAAGGCCCGGCCGGAATCATGTTCTCGGCATCTCCGGTGGTCCATCATATGAACGGAGTGCAGAATTACCGGGCCGTATTCTCTCTGATCGCCATTACCGGAAACTACGATGTAAAAGGGGGCAATCGGCAGTGTCCCGCCCCTTCATGCCCGGTAAATGAGTTTGGGAAAGTCCGGCGCTATGATCAGGAAGAAGCCATCGGACAGAAGGAATTCCCGGCCTGGTTTGACCTGTCCTGCGACGAAGCGCAGTGCATCAGGCTGGCAGACTACATACTTGAGGAGGAGGCTTACCAGATTAAGGCGGTGTTTGCCATGGGACTAAACCACCGCATGTGGCCGCAGCCGCAGAGGCTGAATGAAGCGCTCGGGAAGCTGGACTTCTATGTAAATGTGGAATTATTCATGTCCGAATCAAGCAAGATGGCGGATCTGGTACTTCCGGCATGCACTTCCTATGAAAGGGAAGAGGTGCATGCTTTAAGAGGCGGAAGATTCTTCTTCTCCAATCAGGCGATCCGGCCATTGGGTGAATCAAAGAACGATATTGAGATTATCATGGGAGTGATGAAGAAGATGGGCCTTAAAGACGAAGTGCTTTTACAAGGATATGATTCTTACATGGAGTATATCCTAAAGCCTGCGGGGATTACTCTGGAAGAATTAAAAAGCCATCCGGAGGGCATGCAAGGGAAGAATCTGATTCCTCCGGCAGAAAAGACTTATGAAACGCAGCCTTTTCACACACCCTCTGGAAAAGTAGAGTTAAAATCCCTGGTACTTGAGAAATACAAGGCAAGCCATGGCTATGAAGGCTTGCCGGTTTACCATGACTATCGCACAGAAACCAGCATTGACAGAGAGGAATATCCGCTTATCCTCAATACGGGCAGCCGGAAGCCGCAGTTTTTCCATGCCAGGCTATATCGTATGCCATGGCTGGCAGGTATAGAGAAGGAGCCGCTGGCAGAGATCCATCCGGAAGACGGCAAACGCTACGGCATTGCAGATGGCAGTCCGGTAAGGCTGATTACTCCGGCTGGGGAGGCCGAGGGAATTGCGGCCTACGATATAGCCGGGCAGCCGGGCATTGTTTATATCTATCATGGAAGTTCCAAAGGGGACGCCAATGAACTGATTGGAAAGGATTATCTGGATCCGATATCAGGATTTCCGGGATTTAAAGGATATTTTTGCAGGATAGAGGCAGTGAAGGAGGAAGGGGGCCAGTATGATAAAGTTTAATGAAGATATTTGTATCGGGTGCTATGCCTGCTATGTGGCTTGCATAGCCGAACATAACCCTCCCGAGGCAGAGAATGCGTATAGTTTTCGCAGCATCAAAAAGACGCTGTCTAAGGATGCAAAGATGCAGAAAAATGTCTGCGACGGATGCACCCACTGCGGAAAATGCTTGGAGGCCTGCCCGTTTGGGGCAATATACAAAGATGAGCAGTATGGGCTGATATTGACGGATAAGGACAAGTGCAGGAAGTGCAGGAAGTGCCAGGCAGTCTGCCCGAATGACGCCATTCGCTTCGATGCGGATGGTAAGATGGAAAAATGCGACGGATGCATTGATCGGCTTAAGGAAGGCAGAGAGCCTGCATGTGTAAGAGCGTGCCATGTGAAGGCCATACAATGGCAGTAATAAAGATGAAGGATCATATCATGGAGAAAGAGATTGCAGGATATATATTGGCAGGCGGCGATAACCGAAGGATGTCAGGCAGGAAAAAAGCTTTGCTTACCTACCAGAACCAGACATTCTATGCCCACATCAAGGAACGCATGCCTGCTTTCATGAATGTCTACCTGTCGGTGGAACAGGCGGCCCCTTATGAGGCGTTGGATGCAGATCTTGTCATTGACCAATATGCAGACATGGGTCCCTTGGGCGGAATCTTAAGCGGCTTGGAAAAATGCGGCGCGGATGCTTTGCTGGTAGTGCCCTGCGACATGATTCCTTTTCCGGGCGACATGGCTTTGTGGATGGCGGAGCAATATAGGAAGACGGGCCGTCCGGTAATTCCATGCGTAAAAGGAAGGATCCTGTCATTTCCGGGAATCTATACGAAGAAAATGTGGCCGACATTAAAGCAGATGGAAGAAGCGAAGGATTACCGTATAAGGAAGGTATGGGAGACGTTAAGGATTCCTTACGAGAAGGTGCCTGTAGAGGATCATGGCTGGAAGATCGCCAACATTAATTCTGAGGAGGATTATAGCCTTCTTACCGGCGCGAAGATTAATATCTCTCTGGAGGAGGCTCTAAAGATATTAGAACAGCACATTACAAGGATCACGGACACCCAGGTGGTTGGATTGATAGAGGCAGTTGGGCGCCGGACGGCGCAGGACTTGTATTCCCCCATCGATCAGCCGCCTTTTGCAAGATCCCCTCTGGATGGATATGCGCTGCGCTCAGAAGATTCCAAAGGCGCGTCGCCAGAGAATTCCGCAGAACTGAATGTTGTAGACGAGATTCTTGCCGGAAGCTATTCGCCGCGAAGGATAGGGCCGAAAGAAGCAGTGCGGATTATGACCGGAGCCCCTATTCCGGAAGGGGCGGATGCAGTGATCCGCCAGGAAGATACGGATTATGGAGAAGAAATGGTACATATCTTTAAACAGGTAAATCCATATGATAACTATTGCTTCCAGGGAGAAGATTACCAGGCCGGCGCCTGCCTGGTGCATAAAGGCGAGCGGATGAATGCGGCTAATACCGCCCTTGCTGCCAGCATGGGGTACGACAGCGTAGCCGTGTTTCGCGAGCCGAGGATTGCGATCATAGCCACCGGAGACGAACTTCGGATGCCGGGGGAGGATCTGGAGGCAGGCCAGATCTATACATCCAATCAATTCCTTCTTGCCGGGCGGCTTATGGAATTGGGAATCGCACAGATGACCACCAGAAAGGCGCCGGATGCTCCGGCCAAAGTCGCAGCCTGCATCAAGGAACTGGCAGAAAACCATGATCTTATTATTACGTCCGGCGGAGTATCGGTGGGAAAGAAAGACATCATGCACGACGTGGCAGAGAATCTGGGCTGCCGGAAACTGTTCTGGAGGATCCGCTTTAAGCCGGGCACTCCGGCTATGGCATTCATGTATGACAGCACCTGCGTGCTGTGTCTGTCAGGAAACCCTTTTGGGGCAGGGGCAGGGATGGAACTTCTGGTCCGGCCGGCCTTGTCTTATCTAACTGGAGATGCAGGATTTCTGGCGAAGGAAGAAAGTGCTGTAATGTCAGAAGATTTTCCAAAACCCAGCAAGATGCGAAGATTCCTGCGGGCAGTATTAACGGGAGAGGAGGTCAGGCTTTCAAAGGGCCTTGCTTCTTCGGGGGTCTTAAGCACCTTAAAAGACTGTAACTGTATGATTGACATCCCGGCAGGAAGTCCGGGACTTAAGAGAGGCGAGGAAGTATGCGTGAGGATTCTGTAAAAGACGATAGGCAGCTGATATTTGCAATTAGCGGATATAAGAATTCCGGGAAAACGACAATGATCGAAAATCTAATCCCTATTCTCACGGGATATGGATATAAAGTGGCGACTATTAAGCATGATGCCCATGACTTTGAGCCGGATGTTCCAGGTACGGATACGTATCGGCATAGAAAGGCAGGAGCCTTGGGTACGGCTATATTCTCAGGCCGCAGATGGAGGATTGAAAGGGATGCCAAAGAAAAGATCAGCGTGAAAGAGTTGATAAAGGCCTTTCCTGACGCGGATGTTATATTGTTAGAAGGGTTTAAAAACAGCGGGTATCCCAAATACGTCTGCAGTTGTCCTGAGGAAAATGCGGACGCATCAAAGATCGCAGAGGTCATCCTGGATATGATAAATAGCAAATAATAAGAAACAGAAAGCCGGTATAAATCCGGATTCTTTTACACGTTCAGGCAGGAGGCAGAGAGATGAACAAGGAAATGACAGCGGGAAAGCCGGGGAAAATGATACTGAATTTTACGATTCCTATTTTTATCGGAAATATATTCCAGCAGCTCTACAGCATGGCAGATACGGTGATTGTAGGGAAATTCGTGGGGAATGAGGCTCTGGCAGCCGTGGGCGCATGCGGGACGCTGATGTTTCTGATCATCGGGTTCCTGCTTGGCCTTACAGCCGGATTTACGGTGATAACGGCGCAGCACTATGGGGCGGGGAATCTGCAGGCCATGCGCCAGTCCGTGGCATCGGGGGCGATTCTGTCCGCGGCGGTATCCCTGATTCTTACCATTCTCAGTATGGCAATGATGAAGGATATCCTGCGCTGGATGCATACGCCAGCGGATATGTATGACCAGGCATATGGGTATATTATGGTCATCTGCGGAGGAATTGCCGCTCAGACGTTATATAACCTTCTGGCCAGCATCCTAAGGGCCCTTGGAGACAGCCGGCGCCCTTTGTATTTCCTAATCCTGGCAGCGTTTTTGAACATCGTGCTGGATCTGTTGTTCATTATAAAGTTTGGGATGGGGGCGGCCGGAGCGGCATACGCGACCGTCATATCCCAGGGCGTATCCGGGCTTCTGTGCCTGTTCTACATTATGCGGAAGATTCCCGAATTGCATCTTGGAAAAGAAGACTGGAAGATGAATTGGGATCTTGCAAAGTGGCAGATGAAGATTGGATTTCCTATGGCTTTCCAGTTCTCCATAACGGCAATCGGAACCATCGTGGTCCAATCCGCCCTGAATATGCTGGGCTCGGTAGCTGTTGCCGGATTCTCGGCTGCCAGCAAGATCGAGCAGGTGGTTACCCAGGCTTATGTGGCCCTTGGAACCGCCATGGCGACCTACTGTGCCCAGAACGTAGGGGCAGGCCGGATCGACCGGATACGCAAGGGATTTCGAAGCGCTGCCTGGATGGGCGCCGCTTATGCCGTGGCCACGGGTATCTTAATCTTCTTCTTTGGGAAATATATGACGGCGCTGTTTGTATCCCATAACGTGGACAGGATCATGGAATATGTGGATATCTATCTAAAGTGCGTTGGCATCTCCTTTATCCCGCTGTCCGTCGTCAATCTGTATCGGAATGGGATACAGGGGATGGGATTCGGCCTTCTTCCGATGACTGCGGGCATTGCGGAACTAATAGGGAGAAGCGGGGCGGCCCTTGCAGCCTCCCATTTTGGCAGCTATACAGGCATCTGCCTGGCAAGCCCGGCCGCCTGGGTCCTGGCTGGAACTCTTCTAATCTGGATATATGCCCAGATTATGAAGCAGTATAAATTAAAGGGAATGCTAAAGTAGCATATTCCCTTTTTCAAATTCCTATGCTATACTTTACTGTAAGTATGCGAAGGCATAAAGATAACAGAAGTAAGGAGCTTAAACTTATGAAAAGAGTACTATTGAAACTCAGCGGAGAAGCTCTCGCGGGGGAGAAGAAGACCGGATTTGACGAGGCCACCTGCATGGGAGTCGCCAGACAAGTGAAGCAACTGGTGGATGATGGAATCCAGGTAGCGATCGTAACAGGAGGAGGAAACTTCTGGAGAGGGCGTACCAGCGAGACCATTGACCGTGTAAAGGCAGATCAGATAGGTATGCTTGCCACAGTCATGAACTGCATCTATGTATCCGATATTTTTCGATATGCGGGGATGAAGACAGAGGTATTTACGCCTTTCGTATGTGGCGCGTTTACCACCTTGTTCTCGAAAGATGCGGCTTTGGAGGCTTTGAATAAAGGAAAGGTCATCTTTTTTGCAGGAGGGACCGGGCATCCTTATTTTTCTACCGATACAGGAGCGGTGCTCCGCGCTATTGAGATCGAGGCGGATGCGATGCTGCTTGCGAAAGCCATCGATGGAATCTATGACAGCGATCCGAAGGTAAATCCGCAGGCGAAGAAATATGACGAGATATCGATCCAGGAGATCATAGATAAGAAACTGATGGCGGTTGATCTTACGGCATCCATCATGTGCCTGGAGAACAAGATGCCTATGCTTGTATTCGGACTGAACGAAGAGAACAGTATTGTAGAGACGATGACAGGAACATTTACAGGAACGAAAGTAACTGTATCATAATAAGAGAGGAGAAGTATTTATGAATGAGAGACTACAGGTATATGAAGACAAGATGAAGAAGACGATGGCAAGCCTTGAAAGCGACCTTGCAACAATCCGTGCTGGACGCGCCAATCCCAATGTATTGAATAAGATTATGGTAGATTATTACGGGACTCCGACTCCGATCCAGCAGGTGGGCAACGTATCTGTGCCGGAGCCGCGCATGATTCTTATCCAGCCATGGGAGAAATCGATGGTAAAGGCAATCGAGAAGGCTATCCAGACTTCCGAACTGGGCATCAATCCGACCAACGATGGATCAGCCATCCGGCTCGTGTTCCCGGAACTGACGGAAGAACGAAGAAAAGAACTGGTAAAGGATGTTAAGAAGAAGGGCGAAGGCGCCAAAGTGGCAATCCGCAATATTCGCCGTGACGGCAACGATGCGTTGAAGAAGTTGAAAGGATCAGAAGTGTCCGAGGATGAGATCAAGGATATGGAAGAGGAACTCCAGAAAGTAACGGATAAGTTTGTCAAAAAAGTAGACGAGGCAGTGGAGGCCAAATCCAAAGAAGTAATGACGGTTTAATGAGGATGGGGACAGGCCCAAAGTACACTGGGGCCTGTCCCCCCATTCATGGAAGGAGATCAGCCAAATGAATATACCGCAGCATGTTGCGATTATATTAGATGGAAATGGACGCTGGGCCAAGTCAAAGGGAATGCCCCGCAATTATGGCCACGCCCAGGGAAGCAAGAATGTGGAGCGCATCTGCGAGGATGCATACCGGATGGGAGTAAAGTACCTTACGGTATATGCGTTTTCCACGGAGAACTGGAGCCGTCCGCAGGATGAAGTGGACGCGCTTATGAAACTTCTCAGAAATTATATGAAGACCTGCCTTAAGACCGCTGCGAAAAATGATATGAAAGTACGGGTGATTGGGGACATCAGCCGCCTGGATGAGGATATCCGCACTAGGATCCAGGAACTTACCGAGGCTACTAAGGACAATGGCGGGCTTAATTTCCAGATAGCCATCAACTATGGAAGCAGGGATGAGATTTTAAGGGCCGTCAGAAGACTGGCGGGAGACTGCGTGGAAGGAAGGCTTGCTCCGGGACAGATTGATGAGGCAGTTTTCGAAAGTTATCTGGATACCCATGATATCCCCGATCCGGATCTGCTGATACGCACCAGCGGGGAACTGAGGCTATCCAATTATCTGCTGTGGCAGTTGGCATATACGGAATTCTATTTTACCGATGTTCCGTGGCCGGATTTTACGAAGGAAGAACTGGCAAAGGCGATCGAGCATTATAATGCCAGGGACCGGCGATATGGAGGAGTAAAGGAGGAACAGAAAGAAGATGTTTAAGACAAGGCTGTTAAGCGGCATCGTACTGGTAATCGTACTGATCGTTACGGTCGGCTATGGAGGCAATCTGCTGTTTGCCTTTCTGGGAATCATCAGCCTGATCGGGCTTACGGAGTTATACAAGGTTGTAGAAGTGCAGACGAAAGCGCTGGGAGCTGCAGGATATTTGGCGGCAGTCGTTTATTATGGGATGCTGCTTACAGGGAATATGGAATATGTGATGATGCTCTCCATCCTGTTCCTGATCCTGGTGATGGCGGTCTATGTATTTACCTTTCCCGCGTACCGGGCAGAGCAGGTCATGACTGTGTTCTTTGGATTTTTCTATGTGGCGGTCATGCTTTCCTTCGTGTACCAGACCAGGATGCTGGCTGACGGAGGCGTAGTCGTATGGCTGATCTTCCTGAGTTCCTGGGGATGCGATACCTGTGCTTACTGCGTGGGAATGCTGATTGGCAAGCACAAGATGGCGCCGAGACTGAGTCCCAAGAAATCGGTGGAGGGCGGAATCGGCGGGGTGGCGGGCGCTGCTCTTTTGGGCGTATTGTTCGCGCTTGCTATGAACCAATGGGGAGGCGCGCAGGCCAATCCGCTTCACTATGCGATCATCTGCGCCGCAGGAGGCATGATATCCCAAGTGGGCGATCTGGCGGCTTCTGCAATTAAGCGCAACCACGACATTAAAGATTATGGCAAGCTGATCCCTGGCCACGGAGGAATCCTTGACCGGTTTGACAGCGTTATATTTACGGCGCCTGTAATCTATTATCTGGCGGCGCTGCTTGCCGGGAATATTTGATACTGACAGAGAAAGTATTGCCATATAATATCTAAGAGAGGTAATTTATGAAAAGAATAGCCATATTAGGATCCACCGGCTCCATAGGAACCCAAACGCTTGAGGTGGTCAGGGAAAATGGGGATATTGAAGTCCTAGGGCTGGCGGCAGGAAGCAACATCACTCTTCTGGAGGAGCAGATCAGACAATTCCATCCAAGACTGGCAGCCGTATGGTCCGAGGAGAAAGCCATAGAACTGCGGACGCGTATTGCCGATACGGATACGAAAGTCGTATCCGGGATGGATGGACTGATTGAAGTATCAATCCTTAAGGATACGGAGATACTAGTGACAGCCATAGTGGGGATGATAGGCATCCGTCCTACCATTGAGGCGATCAAGGCGGGAAAAGATATTGCGCTTGCCAACAAGGAGACGCTGGTTACGGCAGGACATATTATCATGCCGCTGGCCGCCGAAAAGAACGTATCCATCCTTCCGGTGGACAGCGAGCACAGCGCGATCTTCCAGTCCTTGCAGGGAAATGAGCACAAGGCCATACACAAGATCCTTCTGACAGCTTCCGGAGGGCCTTTCAGAGGAAGGACGGAAGAGGAACTGCTGGATATCAAGGTGGAGGATGCTTTGAAGCATCCCAACTGGTCCATGGGGCAGAAGATTACTATAGATTCCTCTACCATGGTGAATAAAGGACTGGAAGTCATTGAGGCAAAGTGGCTGTTTCAGGTGGATGTGGATCAGGTACAGGTAATCGTGCAGCCCCAGAGCATCATCCATTCTATGGTTGAGTATGTAGATGGCGCGATCATGGCAGAACTTGGGACGCCGGATATGAAGCTTCCAATCCAATATGCGCTCTACTATCCACACCGGCGATATCTTCCAGGCGAGAGGCTTGATTTCTATAGCCTTGGGAGACTGGAATTTGAGAAGCCTGATATGCGTACCTTTTATGGGCTGGCTCTTGCCTACGAGGCCGGAAGGGCCGGTGGAACGCTGCCTACGGTATTTAATGCTGCAAATGAATTGGCAGTCAGCCAGTTTTTGAACCGTCAGATAAAGTATCTGGAGATAATGGAAATCATCGAGGACTGTATGCAGGCCCATAAAAACATAGAGAATCCGACCCTTCAGCAGATTTTGGATACGGAAGCGGCAACTTATGAAAGAATTAACAGCAGGAGGTAGTTTACAACTTGGGTATTATATTAGCAATATTGATCTTTAGCTTCATCGTGTTTTTTCACGAACTGGGGCATTTTGTACTTGCGAAGAAGAATGGGATAGACGTTGAGGAATTCGCGATCGGT
Source organism: [Clostridium] scindens ATCC 35704 (assembly GCF_004295125.1). Classification (NCBI taxonomy): domain Bacteria; kingdom Bacillati; phylum Bacillota; class Clostridia; order Lachnospirales; family Lachnospiraceae; genus Lachnoclostridium; species [Clostridium] scindens. The sequence goes on from NZ_CP036170.1 coordinate 2,689,159, forward strand.
ATGGGGCCGCTGCTGTATTCCCGGGAATACAAAGGGACGAAATACGCTGTCAGGATACTGCCGATCGGGGGATTCTGCGCGATGGGAGAAGATGAGGAGGCAACAGACTCTCCGAACAGCTTCAACAATAAATCTGTCTGGGCAAGGATCTCTGTCATAGCGGCAGGACCCATCTTTAACTTCATACTGGCCCTGGTATTTGCCGTTATACTGACCGGAATGATCGGATATGACAAGCCGGTGATCGGCGAGGTAGAGCAGGGATATCCCGCAGCGGAGGCAGGGATCAAAGAAGGGGACATCATCGTAAGGATGGGAGATAAGAAGATCAATGTATTCCGGGAGATCAATACTTATAACCAGTTCCATCAAGGAGAGAAGACGAAGATAACATTTATCCAGGATGGAGAGACAAAGACAGCGACCTTGACGCCGAAGATGGATGAGGAACTGAACTATTACCGGTTCGGCATATCCTCCAGCGGCTATACCAAAGCGGGGCTTCTAAGCGCATTGCAATATGGCACCTATGAGGTAAAGTACTGGATATGTACGACGCTTGAGAGCCTGAAGATGCTTCTGACCGGGAAGATCGGACTCAACCAGCTCTCAGGCCCGGTAGGAATTGTAGATGTGGTAGATGATACCTACAAGGCAAGCAAATCTTATGGAGGATTCGCAGTGAGCGTCCAGCTCCTGAATATCGCGATTCTTCTGTCAGCCAACTTGGGGGTTATGAATCTTCTGCCGTTGCCGGCTCTGGACGGAGGAAGGCTTGTCTTCCTGTTTGTAGAAGCCGTGCGCCGCAAACGTATTCCTCCGGAGAAGGAAGGATACGTGCATCTGGTAGGGATCGCCCTCCTGATGGTGCTGATGGTGTTCGTCATGTACAATGATATCAGAAGAGTCTTCTTCTGATGGAATCAATAAGAAGCCGGATGCCGGAAAAGACAGTGAGGTAAGACTTTCTGTCTTTTCCGGCATCCGGCTTCTTTTATATGGCTTACTGTAGTTCGGCAATGCGGGATACGCCCACATAGACCTCGGATATTTTGTACCAGGTCCTGTAATCCACGGTTCCGGTCTGGGGCAGGCCGAATATGGATTGGAACTTTTCCACGGAAGCAGCAGTCGCGGGACCGTAGATGCCATCGGCATTGATTTTGGGAAGGGCAGGATAGGAGCCGGCGATTACATTAAGTTGCTCCTGCATCTGCCGCACCTTGCTGCCGGAAGATCCGATTTCCAGCGTATAGCCGGGCCAGGACGATGGAATGCCGGAGATAGCTTCCGCCGTATTGATGTACATATCGTCCCCATAATAGTAGCGTAGGATTTCAATGGCAGAATAACCCTGATCGCCCAGAGCCTTCGAACCCCACTGCGTCATCCAGTTGGGACACTGCACCTGCCTGCCGTCGCAGTACTGGGTGAGGATTGGCTGACGCACATTGGGACGGGAGAGATAGTCCGCAAATAGTTCGTCTACAATGCCGGATATGGTGTCGAAGATGTTGCGCTCCGGAATCCACTTGTGGTCAAACGCGGTGGAGGAGGTTATGGTGAAATCATAGCCCTGATTGCGATACCATTCCGTATAGACCCGATTCAGGGTGAAGGACATGATCGCCAGAATATTAGCGCGAATGGTGTTGGTCGGCCAGGTGGCATAGATCTCGCTGGAGGCTACATTTTTGATATAGTCTTTGTATCTGACATAATAGTTGCTGGCAGTGGTGTCCCGGGGACTTCCGTCATGGACGACGATAAACTCTGGCACGACAACGCGGCTCAGGACGATCTCGCCGGTCTCGGTTACTGGCTTTATCTCGTCTTCGGGTATTTTAGGAGGGTAAGTTCCATATAATGTATGTGCAGGTATGACGAATATCCGTTCAGAGGGCTGAGGCGAGTCCATGGGCTTCAGAGTCAGGTTCTGCACGGCGGTTACCGTAGGAAGTATCTCGGCGCCGGCAATGCTGACAGGCTCATATCCCGGAGCCTCTATCTGAAGTGTGTATTCGGAATAGGGCTGTTCCTCGATCTCGGGGTTCAGACTGTAATCCAAAGGCGGAGCAGCAAGTTCGATCGTCTCTGTCTGTCCGGAAGAGTCGGTGGTCAGCTGTTCCAGCTGGCTGTCAGGGACTCCGGTATAGGAGATAGAGACGGTAGCGCCGGCCACGGGACTGGCGGTGATATCAGATGTAATATTAATCTGCAGCCGCCCTTTATCTGGAGTGTCTGGCTGGGTTGGATTTACGATATTCATATAAGTACCTCATAGAGACTCTATTACTGTTATCATATGAAATAAGGGAGAAAAAGTTACTCTATTGTACAATCAGGCAAAAGCGAATATAATGTTTTAAATGAATTGGCGGATACATTGGAAAGACGGATGCAGGAAGGCAATAAAGAGGATATAAGGAGCATATATGGGAAGAAGGAAGAAAAAGGGGTATCTACATATCGTAACGAGAGGAATGGCAGTTCTTTGTCTCTTTCTCGTGGCCGCCTGCGCTGCCTGCATCGGCAAGGATGTGCGGAAAGGAATTGAGAAGGGCCTGAAGCAGAACGGGAGCATTCCCTATCAGGAAGTGGGTATATCGGATGACGAGCTGAGTCAGAAGTATTATTACCAGCAATTGGAAGATGGAGAGAAGCAGGCGTATAAAGAGATTGTCCAGGGGGTGAAGGAGAATGTAGAGGAGATCTATGTCCATGCATCCGATGCGGACAGGACAAATATGCTGTTTCAATACGTACTGAAAGATTTCCCGGAGATATTCTGGTGCGATGGGATGACTACTTCGACTTCCTATGAGGGAAGCGAGGATTATACGGTTCTTAAGCCGGTCTACCTGTATGATGCCGGACAGAAGGAGGCAATGAAGGAAAAGATCGAAGCTTCGGTGAATGAATGTCTGGCAGCCATGCCTGCAAAAGATACAGATTACCAGAAGATCCTATATGTCTACGAATATATTGTAAACACGGTGGATTATGACCTTGAGGCAGCAGACAATCAGAACATATACAGCGTATTTGTCAACCGCCATTCCGTATGCGCGGGATATTCCAAGGCTACCCAGTATCTGCTGGAAAGGCTGGGAGTGTTCTGCACTTATGTGACAGGAACTACCTTGGACGGCCAGAGCCATGCATGGAATCTGGTCAGATGCAGCGGCAATTACTATTATGTGGACACTACGTGGGGAGATCCCGTATTCCAGGCGACAGAAGGGGAAGAGGTGAATCAGAAGCAGATGATCAGCTATGACTATATGTGCTGCAATGATGGGGAACTGTTCAAGACCCATACGCCGGATCAGGATGTAGCGCTGCCGGCCTGTCAGTCTATGGCGGAAAACTATTATGTTGTCAATGGCATGTATTATGAATCTTATGACAGCAAAGGGGCGCTTCAGAAAATGAATGAAGTCATATCATCCAAGTCCAATCCGGTGGTCTTTAAGTTTGCCGATAACGGATTGTACGGCCAGGCCCATGACTCCATCCTGCAGGACGTAGTGCGAAGAGCTGCCCAGAATCTGGCAGACTGGTATGGGCTTCAGGAGGTGAAATATCAATACATGGATGAGCCGGAATTGAATAAGATTACGATATTCTGGCAGTACGAATAAAAATTATGTTGAAAATTCATACTTTTTGTAGTATAATTTTAACAATTTGTGAAGACAAGGATTGTCGATGATAAAATGGTACAGGAAAAGGCAGTTGTGTGCTCGCACAAACTGCCTTTTTTACGAAAGCGGCAGCCTCAGGCTCCTGGATACAGGCAAGGAGCCCGCAATAGCAACAAAAGGAATGGAAAGGGTGGATATATGAAAGCATTTCTAATACTAGAAGATGGGACCGTCTTTACCGGAACCAGCATTGGTTCCACGAGGGATATGATTAGCGAGATTGTGTTTAATACTTCAATGACCGGATATCTTGAGGTGTTGACCGACCCTTCTTATGCCGGACAGGCAGTGACAATGACCTATCCGCTGATTGGGAATTATGGCATTACGCCGGACATGGAATCGAAGAAGGCGTGGCCCGATGGCTACATTGTAAGGGAACTATCTCGAATGCCGAGCAATTTCCGCTCGCAGGGTACGATCCAGGAGTTTCTGGAAAATCAGGACATTCCCGGTATCGCAGGGATTGATACCCGGGCGCTGACTAAGCTCCTAAGGGTAAAGGGCACGATGAACGGAATGATTACAACCAATGAGGACTATGACATCGATGAAGTGATAACCAGGCTGAAGGCCTACATAGTTGGCGACGTCGTATCGGAAGTCTCATGCAATGAACCATTCGTTTTAGAAGGCAATGGACCAAAAGTCGCTCTGATGGACTTTGGAGCAAAGAATAACATTGCCCGATCTTTAAGCCGGCGAGGATGCAAGGTGACGGTATATCCGGCCCATACTTCCGCCGAAGATATCATAAAAGCAGATCCGGACGGAATCATGCTGTCCAACGGACCCGGAGACCCAAAGACCTGCGTATCTATTATTCAGGAAATCAAGAAATTATACAATTCAGACATTCCAATATTTGCTATTTGTCTGGGGCATCAGCTGATGGCTCTTGCAAATGGCGCAAAGACATACAAATTAAAATATGGCCATCGGGGAGGAAACCATCCGGTCAAGGATCTGAGCAGCAACAGAGTGTATATCTCGTCCCAGAATCACGGATATGCGGTGGATGCGTCCACCATGGATCCATCCATTGCTAAAGAGGCTTTTATAAATGTGAATGATGGCACGAATGAGGGGCTTTCCTATGAGGGGAAGAATATCTTCACCGTGCAGTTCCACCCGGAGGCGTGCCCGGGACCGCAGGATTCCGGCTATCTGTTTGACCGGTTCATGGATATGATGAAAGGAGCGAGATAATGCCTAGAAATAAAGAGATAAAGAAAGTATTGGTAATCGGCTCCGGCCCGATCATTATCGGCCAGGCCGCGGAATTTGACTATGCCGGCACACAGGCCTGCCGTTCCTTAAAGGAGGAAGGGCTGGAAGTAGTGCTTCTGAATTCGAACCCTGCTACCATCATGACGGACAAGGACATTGCGGATCGGGTATATATCGAGCCTTTGACGGTAGAAGTAGTTGAGCAGCTGGTCTTAAAGGAGAAGCCGGACAGCGTGCTTCCTACCCTGGGAGGGCAGGCTGCCTTGAATCTGGCCATGGAACTGGAGGAAAATGGCTTCTTAAGGCGCAATAATGTGCGCCTGATCGGAACCACCTCCGAGACTATCAAGAAGGCGGAAGACCGTCTGGAATTCAAGACTACCATGGAGAAGATCGGGGAACCCTGCGCGGCATCCCTGGTGGTGGAATCTGTGGAGGAAGGCATCGAGTTCGCGGAGAAGATCGGCTATCCGGTGGTCCTGCGTCCGGCCTATACGCTGGGCGGCAGCGGCGGCGGTATAGCAGGAGACAGGGTGCAGCTGGTGGAAATCCTGGAAAATGGCCTTCGTCTGTCCCGTGTGGGGCAAGTCTTAGTCGAGCGGTGCATTGCTGGATGGAAAGAGATCGAGTATGAAGTGATGCGGGATGGAAACGGCAACTGCATCACTGTGTGCAATATGGAGAATTTGGATCCGGTAGGCGTGCACACGGGAGACAGCATCGTAGTAGCGCCTTCGCAGACGCTAGGTGACAAGGAATACCAGATGCTGCGTACGTCTGCGCTGAATATTATCAGCGAACTGAACATTACCGGGGGATGCAACGTGCAGTATGCCCTCCACCCGGAGACATTTGAATACTGCGTGATCGAAGTAAATCCGCGTGTCAGCCGTTCTTCGGCCCTGGCATCCAAGGCCACCGGCTATCCCATTGCCAAGGTTGCGGCCAAGATTGCCTTGGGCTATACGCTAGATGAGATACGAAACGCGGTGACCCGGAAGACGTATGCAAGTTTTGAGCCCATGCTGGACTACTGCGTGGTAAAGATTCCAAGGCTTCCTTTTGATAAGTTTATAAGCGCGAAGCGTACGCTCTCTACGCAGATGAAGGCGACAGGGGAAGTGATGAGCATCTGCGATAACTTTGAGGGGGCGCTGATGAAAGCCATCCGTTCGCTGGAACAGCATGTGGACAGCCTGATGTCTTATGATTTCACCCAACTGACGGATGAGGAACTGCAAGAGGAACTGGCCGTCGTAGACGACCGCCGCATCTGGAAGATCGCGGAAGCCATCCGCAGAGGGATGGGGTATGAGGAGATACATTACATCACGAAGATTGATAAATGGTTTATCGACAAGATCGCCATTCTTGTAGAAATGGAGCAAAAATTGCAGAACAGTTCTTTGAACGCGGAGACATTAAGGGAGGCCAAGCGCCTGGAATTCCCGGACAGCGTGATCGCAAGGCTGACAGGCAATACGGAGCGCCAGATTCATGATATGCGGCTGGAGTATGGAATTACGGCGTCCTATAAGATGGTTGACACCTGCGCTGCAGAATTCGCGGCGGAGACTCCGTACTATTATTCGGTATTTGGCAGTGAGAATGAGGCGGTACAGACTTCCGGAAGGAAGAAGGTTCTTGTTCTGGGCTCCGGTCCGATCCGTATCGGACAAGGCATCGAGTTTGACTTCTGCTCCGTACACTGTACCTGGGCATTTGCCAAGGAAGGGTATGAGACGATCATCGTCAATAATAACCCGGAGACGGTCAGCACCGACTTTGATATCGCGGATAAACTTTACTTCGAGCCCCTTACGCCGGAAGATGTGGAAAGCATCGTAGATCTGGAGCAGCCGGACGGGGCTGTGGTCCAGTTTGGAGGCCAGACAGCCATCAAACTGACGGAGGCGCTGATGAAGATGGGCGTTCCGATTCTTGGGACATCCGCAGAGAATGTAGACGCGGCGGAAGACCGGGAACTGTTCGATGAGATTCTGGAGCAGTGTCAGATTCCAAGGCCTACAGGCGGGACCGTATTTACGGCCGAAGAGGCCAAAGAAGTTGCAGGCAGGCTGGGATACCCGGTTCTGGTAAGGCCATCCTACGTTCTTGGAGGCCAGGGGATGCAGATAGCCATCAACGACCATGATATCGACGAGTTCATCGGCATCATCAACCGGATTGCCCAGGATCACCCGATTCTGGTAGACAAATATCTCCAGGGAAAGGAGATCGAGGTGGATGCCGTATGTGACGGGGAGGATATCCTGATACCAGGCATTATGGAGCATATAGAACGGGCCGGAATCCATTCCGGCGACAGCATCTCCGTGTATCCGGCACAAAGCATAACGGAGAAAACAAAGCGCACGATTGAGGATTATACGAAGAAACTGGCGCGCTCTTTGCATGTCATTGGGCTGATCAATATCCAGTTTATCGTGTGCGGGGAGGATGTGTATGTAATCGAGGTGAATCCTAGGTCCAGCCGTACGGTTCCGTATATCAGCAAGGTAACAGGGATCCCTATCGTTCCCCTGGCAACGAAGGTCATCATCGGACATAAGATCCGGGAGTTGGGATATGAACCCGGACTTCAGCCGGAAGCGGATTATTTTGCCGTCAAGATGCCGGTATTCTCTTTTGAGAAGATCCGGGGAGCGGATATCAGTCTTGGACCTGAGATGAAGTCCACCGGCGAATGCCTCGGAATCGCAAGGACCTTTGACGAGGCCTTGTACAAGGCCTTCCTTGGCGCAGGCATCAAACTTCCCAAGCATAAGAATATGATCCTCACGGTGCGAGATGAGGACAAGGAAGAGGCGGTGGAAATCGGCCGCAGGTTTGAGCGGATCGGATACCGTATATTTGCCACCAGAGGAACGGCAGAAGCCCTGAAGTCAGGAGGGGTGAAGGCCAATGCGGTCAATAAGATCGAGCAGGAGTCCCCGAACCTTATGGATCTGATTCTGGGACATAAGATTGATCTTGTCATAGACACGCCGCCTCAGGGAGCAGACCGTTCCAGGGATGGATTCGTTATCCGCAGAAATGCCATTGAGACCGGCGTCAATGTGCTTACGGCCATCGATACGGCAAAGGCTTTGATCACCAGCCTGGAGAACACGGATATTAAGAAACTGACGTTGATCGATATCGCCAGGATATAAAGATAAAAGAACCAGAGTCTCAAAAACTCTCTTTCAGAGAAACAAGCGATATGACAGGCTTGCTTTCCTGGAAGAGAGTTTTTTTAAATATTTTGCAGATGATCTGATCATTTTGCTTTCCTCACCCGTTATCTATATAGGGGACGCCCTTAAGGAGGATTGGTTTTGACGCGCGAAAATGAACTGTTACGGAAAATTGAAAAAGGCGATGCATCATGCTGGGAAGAACTGGCGGCCATGTACTACGACGACATCCTCCGCTACTGCCTGTACCATACCAGGGATCGGGAAACGGCAGAAGATGCCGTGCAGGAGACGTTTCTTAAGGTGATCCGCTATTTCCCGAGATATAAGAATAAGGGGAAGTTCCGGGCATTCCTATATAAGGTGGCTTCCAATACCTGTGTGGACACGTGGAGGCAGAGCAGGGAAATGCATCTGACGGAACAGATCGAATATCAGGAGGCAGGGTTTGCGTATTCTGAATCCGAGGAAGGGTTCCGGCAGATCGTGGAGACGCTGCCCGAAGACCAGAGGGAAGTCATATACCTGCGTTTTGCCCATGATCTTACCTTGCGGGAGACCTCCAAAGTATTGGGAATCCCGATGCGAACCGTCCAATCCCGGCAAAGAGCTGGATTAAAAAAGATTGAAGAAAAGATCGGAAAGGAGGAAGCACGTTGAGAAAAGCGTTAGAAAAAGAACTGGCTGCAGCGCTGAAAGCAAAACTTCCAGAGAATACAAACGAGCATAAAGAGCAGATGCTGGAATCCATCCGGCGGATGCAGGCGCTGGATCAGAGAGGAAGAAAGATAGGGTTTGTAAGATTCCTCCTTCGGCAGGTCCTATTTTTAGGAAAAAGGCTCTGGGCGATGCAGGGACTTATGGCAATGGCAGTATTTGCAGTCTTATACAGTACGCTGGACGGGAATCTTTCGTATCTTGGAATCCGTCATATCCCGGCCATGCTGGGAGGGCTGGCGGTATCTCAGATCATGATGGCGGTTCCGTTCATGCAACGATCATTCCAGTACCGCATGTATGAGATTGAAGCGTCTACCAGGCTGTCCTATACAAGCCTTATCATGGCTAATATGATCCTGATGGCGGCAGGCAGCATGGCCGTATTTTCCATCTGTGCCGCGCTGATCGCGAATGGTCTGAAAATGTCAGGCATGGATATGGCGCTGTATTTCCTTCTTCCATTTCTTGTGGCAGGCAGCGGATGCTTCTGGATACTGAATAGAAGTGGAAAGTCAGGGAATCAGGATGTGGGGACCGGAATCTGCGAAGGATACTGTGCGGGCCTTATGGTGGCATTGCTGCTTCTAGCCAAGGCGATGCCCCAGGTCTACGAAACGATGGCCGCGTGGCGCATAGCCATACTGATCATGCTGCCGGCGGCAGCCGTATCCGTATACTGTATTATCAGACAATCCTCGCCAGAAAGACTAACTATTAAAAGTCAAGTCTAAAATGAAAGTTTTATGAATGAATTGCAGAAATGCATTTCAGATATTTTTGAACCTTGAAAACTGCATGACAACAAGAGCATCTTTACAGGTGCTCTAAAAGGAGATATTTACAGAAAAGAATTAAGTTGTTGGAAGGTATGCTTGTCCTGATTTTTCCAGTGCAAAAATCAATCGCACAAGTTTCTTGGAGGTATGAGATAATGCAACATTATAATGCTTGCCTTCTGAACGTTTCTTTTCTAGATATACACGAAAGGATTCATCCCACTGGCAGACATATTTTGTGGCATTGTAAAGGGCATACCGAAGGTATCTGGAACCTCGTTTCTCCATATGGGAATAACAGTTATCTAACTGTCCCGATTGATAAGTGGAGGGAGACATTCCTGCATATGCGAGTATCTTATCTGCGGAATCAAAACGAGAGAAATCCCCAATCTCAGCAATGATCATTGCGCCCATCCGGTAACTGATACCAGGAATGGTAAGGATGGGAGAATGGATCTCTTCATCCATGATTCGTTTGATGGCTGCTTCGATTTCATTAATCTCAATCGTTAATTCCTGAATGAGCTTGATGGTGTGTTTTAGTTCCAAAGACTTTGCAGGCATATGAGAACCGATAGAACCTCTTGCAGCGTCACGAAACATGACAGCAGTATCTTTCCCATATCTGCCTTTAGAACTTTCAGAGAGCAGGTTGGAAAGCCTTGTGAGGTGTGCGTTTGCAACAGCATCTGCACTTGGAAATTCAGAAAGTAAAGCATAAATGGATGCCATATGAAGCGTAGGAACGAGTTTTTCCAGTTCTGGGAAAAGAATACACACAAGTCTTGAAACAGAACTTTTCAGCTTTGCCCGTTCTTTGACTTTATCAAAACGATAACGAGTGAGTGACTTTAGCTCCTCATTGTGGTAAGATGTGTTTGAGTAGGACTTTAAGTTCATGTCAGACATCATCATAGTAGCAATGGTACGGGAATCAACTTTATCCGTTTTCGTCTTTCTAAGGCTGAGACTTTTTCTGTAAAGATTCGTATGTAACGGATTGATAACATAGGTCGGCAAACCTTTATCAAGAAGAAATCCCAGAAGATTGTAACTGTAGTGTCCGGTGGCTTCCAGTCCTACTTTTACTTTGTTTAAATCATCTGATACGGATGAGATTCTTTCAAATAAGGTTTCAAAACCTTCGCGATTATTAGAGATGGTAAAGGGCTTAAATAATACTTCGCCATCTGAGTTCGTAATAAAGCAGTCGTGCTTATCTTTGGCAACGTCAATTCCAACGTAAATCATAAGAAATCTCCTTTGAATAAATTTGATACTGTTTAGAGCCACAGGTACTCCTTGCGATTGTAACCTCGTTCTAAATAAACCGTCATGCGGTATCTAACTGATTAACAACTATACAAAGAGACTGTGGTTGTAGCCTTTCTGAAACCATCAAGTGGTAGGAGTGATTAAACAATCCACAGTATCTCCAACAGTATAGCATACAGTCCTTGGAGAGGGACTATAAACACTACTACTTTATAATACGAGGAGTGCTTATGAAATTAGAAATCTGTGATATTACAAAGCAATACAAAGACAAGCGGGCAGTGGATCATGTATCCCTGACGCTGACGCCCGGCATATGGGGGCTTTTGGGAGCCAATGGCGCAGGAAAGACCACCCTTATGCGTATGATAGCAGGAATCCAAAAGCCTACATCGGGATGTGTCCGGTATGATGGCATTGAGATTGGAACGTTAAAGGAATCCTACCGGGATGTCTTTGGATACCTGCCGCAGGAGTTTGGATTCTATCCGGGCTTCCATGTGTGGGAGTATCTGGAATATATCGCGGCCCTCAAAGGCCTTGGAAAGGCGGAGACAAAGAAGAAGATTGAAGCGCTTCTGGAAATGCTGTCGCTTCAGGAGGTAAGAAAGAAGCAGATATCCAAACTGTCCGGAGGAATGAAGCGCAGGGTTGGAATTGCGCAGGCAATGCTCAATGATCCGGAAGTGCTGATCTTAGATGAGCCTACCAGCGGGCTGGATCCAGGAGAGAGAGTCCGGTTCCGCAACCTTCTCTCAGAATTTGCCAGGGGCAGGATCGTACTGATATCCACGCATATCGTCTCAGATGTGGAATATATTGCTACCTGCAATGCAATCATGAAAGAAGGGAGGATCATTGCCACTGGGAAGACGGAAAAACTGGTACGGGAAGTGGACGGGAAGGTATGGAATGCCCAGATCGATCCCAGGGAACTTGCGGCTTTTGAACAGCGGGTGCCAATTTTGAATGTCTATAATAAGGAGGATGGAGACTTGCAGGTCCGCTATCTGGCGGATACGGCTGTTATACCAGGCTCGATAAAAACGGAGCCCCGAATGGAAGACTTATATCTGTGGCTGTTCCCGGAACATGCAAGAGAGGAGGAAGTAATATGAGACTGTTATGCTTAGAACTAAAGAGGCTTGTAAAGACCCGCTCAACCTGGATGCTTCTTGCTGCCGCCTTAATCCTGTCAGCGGTATTGGCATATTTTCCCATATCTTTCGTGACTTCCTATAAGACAGATGCAAGGGGGAATACGGTGAAACTTACGGGGATAGAAGCAATCCAGAATAAGAAGGAGCAGGAGCAGGCCATAGCCGGATTGATAACGGAGGAAAAGGTGGCAAAGGCAGTCAAGGACTTTCGGGAATGTTATCAGGAATATGGAAGCGCTTTTCCTCCGGAGGTTCCGATGGAGGTGTATAATGAGAAGATAGCGCCCCAGTATCCGGTTCTGGAACGGGCAGCCAGGGTGCTTGCAGATTCTCAGGTGTACGTGGATACCATGACGGACGCGGATATTTCTCCCGAAGATGTCGCTGGGTTTTATGAAAAATACCGGGAACGTTTGAAACAGATGGGAAAGGATGAGAAAGAGCAGGAAGAAATTGAAAGGCTCAGCGCGGATATTGAGACGCCGTTTACCTATGTGCCGGGGTTTTCCGCGGAATCCTATGATTATCTGGTCTTGTATCTGTTTCTTTTGATGTTTATCTTCGCGGTTATCGCAGCGCCTGTGTTCTGCGCGGAGTATCAGACCGGTGCTGACAGCATCCTTCGCTGCGCCAGGCATGGACGCATGCGGCTGGCTGCTACAAAGATCGGAGCCATGCTGATCATTTTTCTGGCGACGTTCGGTGCGGGAACCGCGGTCTTCCTTCTTATTACGAATCAGGCCTTCGGATGGGAAGGACTTCAAACTTCCCTGCAGATGCTGCGGTCAGCATTCGTGATGCCTCAGATGACGCTGGGAGAGGCCTGGACAACTGTCGTGCTGGCAGGCTTATGCTCCCTTCTTGCTACAGTCTGTGCTGCCCTATATTTGTCTTCCAGGTGCAGAAACGTGCAGGCTGCCATCATAGGAAGCATTGTACTGTGCATGCTGCCGACCATCATTTATATGGTGTCAAGCAGCAATGTGGCAGACATTCTAAGATGCATATTCCCATCAGGGGGAATCGGCCTGACGAATAGTTTTTTCTATGAAATGATGGGACTGCATTTTATCCGCCTTGGCACTGGATATATCTGGACGCCGTATCTGATCATGGGCGCCGCAATCCTTGAGATTCCGCTGTTTCTGGTGTTGACCGCAGTGACTTACTGCCGTCGGGAATCCATTTAGATTTGACAGAAATGTGAAGATATGTTACGATACCCACCGTTGCAAATGTAACAAATTTGTAATAATTGTAATAAAGTTGAAATTTTTGAATATACTTTATTAAGACAATGTTCATGCATTGCAATAATAGGAGGGTATAAATTTATGATAAAAAATAAGAGACTGAGTTCGATGTTCGCGCTGTTTTCAGCCTGTTCATTGATGACAGTAGGATTTACCAGTCAGGCAGCCTCTTTACAGCCGGAAGTAAAGACTGCGGTAAGTACGAAGGAGAATATAGCGTCTGAAATACAATTGAATGCCTTGCAGGCAGTTCCGGCCAATATAGTAACAAGTGCCAATTCGGCAGTAGACGAAGAAGTGAAAAGAGCCGCCGAGGAGGCGGCAAGAAGAGAGCAGGAGGCAAGAGAGCAGGCAGAGCGGGAGGCCGAGGCTAAAAGAGCCGCAGTTCTTAAGCAAAGCCAGACGCTTCTTGCGTCCATCATATTCTGCGAGGCCGGAAACCAGCCTTATGAGGGACAGGTAGCCGTAGGAGCGGTGGTTATGAACCGCGTAAACAGCGGCATCTATCCGAACAGCATAGAGGAAGTCATCTACCAGCCCGGCCAGTTTGGCCCGGTGTCCACAGGATGGCTGGACAAAGTCAGAAGTTCCGGCGGCTATACCGATTCGGCCATGCAGGCGGCGGCAGACGCGCTGTCAGGAGCCAACCCTGTGGGCGGATGCCTGTATTTTGACCAGGGCGGCTATGGCATGAGGATTGGAGACCACTACTTCCATTGATTTGACAAAACCACAAGAATTGTATAGGATGAAAGAGCAGGGGATGTTCAGTCTTCTGCTCTTATTTTAACTTGCAGGATGGAGGATAATCCGTGTATAGAATATTAGTGGTTGAAGACGACATGACCATCGCAAAAGCGCTGGCATCCCATTTGCGTAAATGGGACTATGAAGTAGCATGCGTAGAAGACTTTAAGAACGTAATGGAAATATTTGCGGAATATGATCCGCAGCTGGTGCTGCTGGACATCGTGCTGCCATTTTTTAATGGGTTTCACTGGTGCCAGGAGATCCGTCGGCTGTCAAAGGTGCCTATCATCTTTATCTCATCGGCGGGAGACAATATGAACATTGTTATGGCGATGAATATGGGCGGGGATGAATTTATTGAAAAGCCCTTTGACCTGAACGTGGTGACGGCGAAAGTCCAGGCAATGTTGAGGAGAACCTATGCATTTCATGGCTCTGCCAATATCATTGAGCATAATGGACTGCTGCTGAACCTGGGGGACGCCTCTCTTTCCTACCAGGGCGAAAAGATCGAGCTGACTAAGAATGAATTTAAGATATTCCAGACCCTGCTTGAGAACGCGGGCAAGATAGTCCCGCGGGATGATCTGATCACCCGGCTGTGGGAGAGCGACGAGTTCATTGACGAGAATACGCTAACGGTGAATATCGCGAGGCTCCGGAAGAAGCTTGGCATTGCGGGCCTGGAAGACTGGATCGTAACGAAAAAAGGAATAGGATATATGGTGCAGGCATGAGATTGACAGGAAGATATATCAGGGATCATATCAGGGGAATAGGCATGTACGCCGGGATCATGGCCATATTTGCCTTGCTATTCTATTTGTATAATATCCCAATGGATGCGCTGGAATACGCCTTGCTTCTGAGTCTATTGTGGATTCTCGGATTTGTGGCGGCGGATTTTATGAACTGCAGAAGAAAGCACAGGGAACTGTTAAGGATGAAAGGAATCCTCCAGGTAAAACGGGAAGAATTGCCGAAGGCGGATACCCTGGCAGAATGGGACTACCAGCAGATAGTAAATGCGCTGTTTGAGAGTAGAAGCGAACTGGAGTCGGCGGCGCAGTTAAGCAGGCAGGACATGCTCGACTATTATGTGCTGTGGGCCCATCAGATCAAGACGCCGATCGCCGCCATGCGCATCCTTCTGCAGTCCCAGGACCTGACGGAAGAAAACGAAGAAGCGGTTAAGACTTTGAAGATGGAACTATTCAAGATCGAGCAATATGTGGAGATGGTGCTGACCTATCTTCGGATGGAGTCCATGTCCTCGGATATGGTGCTTCAATGGTATGCCGCGGACGATATCGTGAAGCAGGCAGTTAAGAAATACTCCCAGCTGTTTATCCTGAAGAAGATCGCGCTTCGGATGGATGTGCCGGAGGAGATGATCCTAACGGATGAGAAGTGGATGGCCTTTGTCGTAGAGCAGATCCTGTCCAACGCGCTGAAGTATACCAGTGAAGGCACAGTGGCCGTCTATATGAAGGAGAAGGAACTGGTCATTGAAGATACGGGCATCGGGATCCAGGAAGAGGATGTTCCACGGGTGTTTGAAAAGGGATTTACCGGATTTAATGGACGAAGAGACAAGAAGTCTACCGGCATCGGGCTGTATCTGTGCAAGACGATTCTGGACAGGCTGGGACACGGCATCCGTATAGAGTCGAAGGTGGGGGAAGGCACAAAAGTATTCCTGTATCTTGAGAGAAATGTGCTTGACCCAGAGTAAGCGGCCGCCCGGCAAATCACAGAAACTGTTCCAGTCCCTGATGGTCAAGCAGGATCAATACATGCCCTTTAATGCGGAAATAGGCTCAGTTTGTGACAAATTTGTAAGGTTGGGCCAGGAGAATGTAACCTGATTCGATGGAAGGAGAGTTCTGGATAATCTATAATATGATTTGTAATAAACAAAGAATAGATGAAAGGACGGGAATATAAGATGGCTTTATTAGAGGTAAAGAATGTAAAGAAAATATACACTACCCGGTTTGCCGGAAATCAGGTGGAGGCATTAAAGAATGTAAGTTTCTCCGTAGAACCAAGAGAATACGTAGCGATAATGGGAGAATCTGGGTCAGGGAAAACGACGCTTCTTAATATCCTGGCTTCGCTTGACAAGCCGACGGGAGGCAAGGTGTACTTGAAGGGGAATGATCTGGGAAAGATTAAGGAAAAGGAGATGGCGGCATTCAGGCGGCAGAATCTGGGTTTCGTGTTTCAGGACTTTAATCTTCTGGATACGTTTTCTCTTAAAGATAATATCTTCCTTCCGTTGGTTCTTTCCGGGAAGAAGTATGACGAGATGGAGAAGAAGATCAAGCCGGTAGCCCAGCGCCTTGGCATTGAGAAATTGCTGGAAAAATATCCCTATGAGGTATCCGGCGGCCAGAAACAGAGGGCAGCGATCGCAAGGGCAATCATCACAAGACCCCAGCTGATCCTGGCTGACGAGCCTACCGGCGCGCTGGATTCTAAGGCGGCAGACGAGTTGCTGACGCTTTTTAATGCCATCAACGAAGACGGGCAGACAATCCTGATGGTTACCCACAGCGTCAAGGCCGCAAGCCATGCCAAACGGGTACTGTTTATTAAGGACGGAGAAGTGTTCCACCAGCTGTATAGGGGAAATCTTACAAATGAGCAGATGTTCCAGAAGATCTCTGACACGCTTACCGTGTTGACAACAGGGGGTGAGCAGGTTGAATAGTTCAGTTTATGGAAAACTTGCGGTCACCAACCTGAAGAATAACCGGAAAACCTATATTCCTTACATGCTGACGGCGATCCTTACGGTCATGATGTTCTATATTATAGACGCCTTGTCCAGAAATAAGAGCGTGGGAGACGGGAATCTGCGGCTCTGCCTTGCCTGGGCGACGGTAGTCATCATTGTATTTGCCGTAATCTTCCTGTTCTACACCAACAGTTTCCTCATCAAGAGAAGGAAAAAGGAAATCGGCGTCTACAATATACTGGGAATGGGCAAGCGGCATATTGCCAAGATGCTGACCATTGAGACTTTGATAATAGCGGTTATAAGCATTGTCGTCGGACTTGTTGCAGGAATCATATTCAGCAAGCTGATGTTCCTTGCTCTTTTGAAAATCATACATTATGACGTAAATATGGTATTTGAACTCTCGGTCAGAGCACTCCTGAATACGCTGCTCCTTTTTGCCGTCATATTCGCCATGACGCTGATCTACAATCTGCTCCAGATCCGTCTCTCCAACCCGGTGGAGCTGCTAAGAGGCGGAAGCCAGGGAGAAAAAGAGCCAAAGACAAAATGGCTGCTGACCATATTTGGAGTGGTTGCCATCGGGATCGGATATTACATCGCGATTACAACGGAATCTCCGCTTACCGCGATCACGAAGTTCTTTCTGGCAGTCATCTGTGTCATCATAGGAACCTATGCGCTGTTTACGGCGGGCAGCATCGCTTTGCTGAAACTTCTGCGGAAGAATAAGAATTACTATTATAAGACCAGCCATTTTACTTCCATATCAGGCATGATCTACCGGATGAAGCAGAACGCGGTAGGACTTGCCAACATCTGCATCTTAAGTACCATGGTGCTGGTGATGATTTCCACCACGATCTCCCTGTATACCGGAATGAACGACGTGCTGGAAACCAGATTCCCCACGGAATTCGAGGCAAGGAACTATAACGCTACCAAAGAAAATATGGATAAGATCGACCGGATTATAGAGGAAGAGTCCAGAAGCGCAGGTGTGAAGGTTAAGAATATGACCAGCCACAGACAGGCAGACCTGTCTGCCATCCGTACGGGAAGCGATTTTTCCCTTATAGAGACGGGAAACTATGCGGCAGAGGATCTGTGCTCGCTGATTTTCATCAGCCAGGATGAATATAACAGGCTGGCTGATGAAAACGTATCCATCGCGGAAGACGAGATACTAGTCTTTGTGGATACTATGGATACCTATGGCAAGGATACGGCAAAGATCGGAACTGCCACCTTCAAAGTAGCCAAAGAGTTAAAGAAGTTCCCATTGGCAAAGAAGAGCCAGGGGCGGCTGGCGCCTACATTTTATATGGTTGTCAACAATGAGGAAATCATGCAGCAGTTCCTGAATGAGGCTTACGCAGACAGCGACATGCAGGTTGACTGGAAGGAACAGCATATCAATATAGACTATATTGTCACATTTGATCTGGAGGGCAGCCAGAAGGCGTGCATGAAAGCGGAGGAAACGATCAAGAGCCGGATAGAGTCCGAGACCACTCCGTCATTCTGCGACAGCCGGGAACTGAACCGGGAAGGGTTCTATATGCTGTACGGCGGCCTTTTGTTCATCGGCATCTATCTGGGCGTCATGTTCCTGATGGCGACTGTGCTGATTATCTACTATAAGCAGATATCCGAGGGATATGATGACAAGGAGCGTTATCAGATCATGCAGAAAGTCGGCATGAGCAAGAAGGAGGTAAGGCATTCCATCAGAAGCCAAGTGCTTACCGTGTTCTTCCTTCCTCTTATCACGGCCATCATCCATATCATCGTAGCCTTTAAGGTAATCACCAAATTGCTGGCCGTGCTGAACCTTGTGAATGTGTCGCTGTTCATGGCGTGCACCATCATCACGGTGGTTGTATTCGCAGTGTTCTATGCGATCGTATACAGCCTGACTGCCAGGGAATACTATAAAATCGTGAATTAGAATCAATGCCGGTCATGCGGGCAGGGATATAGCATTTTAAAATCATGCGTCCCTGCCCGCGTTTTATCCTGGCTTAAAAGTTTACGTGCCTTTTTATGATTTTAGTGTTATAATAATACCTACTTACATAAAACACTTAACGAAGGAGGAATTGGTATGAAATTGGTGATTACGATGAGCCGCAGATATGGTACCGGAGCAAGCGTTATTGCAGAGGAACTGTCGAAGAGGCTTGGGATTCCGGTATATGACAAGGTGAACGTGGAACAGGAACTAAGCAGGAATACCTATGAATCCGAAGTGGAAGCGATCAAAGGGCTGGCACAGAAGCCATGCATTATCCTTGGGCGGTGCGCGTCAGAGATATTGAAAGACAGGCTTAACGTGTTCAATATCTATGTGTGTGCTGACAAGGAAGACAGGATCGAACGTATTATGAAGAAGGAATCTCTTACATATGAAGAGGCTGCCCAGAAGATTGACGCGAACGACAGGGAGCGTTCCAGGTATTATCATGAGCACACGGGCAAAGCCTGGGGTGACGTGAATAACTATCATATGATTCTGAATACTTCCGATCTGGGCGTGGAGAACTGTGCGGATATCCTGATGAGATATTTTGAGCAGAAAGAATATATCTAATAAAAATATTCTGATAAATCATGTTAAGAAAGAGGAGGAACAGCACAATGACAAAAGCAGGAGAAAGAGAAGTAGTAAAGGTAGAGCGCGTAAATGGCGGAGCGGGCTTCATTATGAAGGAAGGCCTTATAAGCCAGGAGGAATTAGGAGAGCACTGCAAGATGTTCAGCAAGGTGACGGTGCCTGCCAACTGCGAGTTGGGACATCATGAGCATCACGGGGAGACGGAGACCTATTACATCCTTAGCGGAACAGGAATGTACGAAGACAATGGCAAGGCAATTCCCGCAGAGGGAGGAGACGTATTCTTCTGCAAGGACGGAGACGGCCATGGAATTAAGAATACAGGGACAGAAGATCTGACATTTGTGGCATTGATCCTTAAGAAGTAAGAAGGAAAAGAAACAGGCAGGGAAGGCCGCCAAAGCGTGGAGCAGCATATCCACAGCTTGGCGGCCTTTCTTTTCTCATCGCCGGTCTCATTGCCGGGACTTAAGCGCACGCTTCAGGCAGTCGATCAGCCGGTCGTTCTCTTCCGGCATCAGGAAGCAGAAGCGGATATACTCGCCTTCCAAGGTCTCGAAAGAGGAACAGTCCCGGATCATCAGGTTTTCATGGATGGCCGCCTCAAACAGGTCAAAGGAAGTAAGGCCGTCTTTCAGAATCCGTATCAGGACGAAGTTGGCATAGGGCTTATATATCTTTAAGCCGTCTATGGCATTTAACTCCTGGCAGACCCGGGTACGCTCGGAGTCGATCAGATTCCAGGTAGCCTGTATATACGCGCTGTCTTTGAGCATCAATTCCCCGGCGTAGGCCCCGATGCTGTTGAGGCTCCAGGGGTTCTGGTGGAGAAGGAGGGCATAGAGGAGTTCCTTGCTGCCAGTAATTCCGTACCCGAATCTTAAGCCCGGGGAGGCAAAAAACTTAGAGACGCCGCGGATCACCATGAAGTTATCGTATCTGCCGGCAAGGGGAATTGCCGTAATAGCAGAAGGATCGGGCGCAAACTCCGCATACGTTTCGTCAATCATGACGAAGATTCCTTTTTTCTTGCAGGCGCCTATAATACGCTCCATATCCGCCTGATGTATGGCGGAAGAGGTGGGATTATTGGGATTGCAGAGGATGACCAGGCCGATGCCATCCGTCAGCGATTGAAGAAAATCAGGGATGTCCAGCACAAAATCCTGAGATTCCTTCAGATGGTAGTACTGTAAAGCGCCGCCGATCAGGGAAAGTTCCCTGGCGTATTCTGAATAGGTGGGGCCGAGGACCAGGGCTTTCTTGGGTGAGAGCAGGCTGATCAGAAGAGAGATCAGTTCTGTAGAACCATTGCCAACCACGATATGCCCGGGATCGGCGTGGCAGTAGGCCCCTATGGTCTCATGAAGACTTGTATAATCCCGGTCGGGATAGCGGGTGATGACATCCAGATTGGCGGCAAGCTGGCTCTTTACCTTTTCTGACAATCCAAGGGGATTGACATTGGCGCTATAGCAGATGATATCCTCCTTGCGCATGTGATAATAACTTGCGATCTTTTCCAGATCGCTTCCGTGAAATTCAGGCTTCTTTTCCATATCTATACATCCTATTCATATATTTTCGAGATTTTGTATTTCCGGCATTGCCATTACTTATGAAACAATGCTATAATTCATTATAGTATGTTTTTTGAAAAATGCAACGAAAGAAGCAGGTGTCAGACTTGAAAAATAAAATCCAGAAATTTTCAAAAGGAGACTTTCAGTTAATACGACCTGATGTCATATTTGATGAAACAAATCTGGTTCTCATAATAGGAGAAGGGGAAGTATACAGGGGAAGTTTTACAATGAAGACGAATAGCAAAGGAACGATACGGGGACTTGTATACCCGTCTTCTTTTCGTGTTCATTTTAAAGACCAGGGATTTGAGGGGAATCCAGCAAAAGTAGAGTTTACGTATGACGGCAGGGGACTGCGCCCTGGCCATGTGGAGGAAGGCAAGTTTACCGTCGTGTGTACCGGCGGAGAGTATGAACTGTCTTTTACCGCCATTATAGAAAAGCCGTATGTCATGACCTCCTATGGGAAGGTGCAGAGCACGGATGATTTCCGGAAACTGGCGATCAAGGATTTCTCAGAAGCGGGGAGGCTGTTCCGTTCCCGGGAATTCTATGAGATATTGAAGTATGAGAATGAAAGGATATTCTACCTGTACGACAATATGCGCAAATGGTCCCTTGGGGAGCAGGCCATGGAGGAATTCCTGGTAGGCATCAAGCAGAAAGAGTGCATCTTCCTGACCCTTCCCGGGGAGGGAATGCTGTTTGAAGACATCGGGGAGCCGACTAAGGGCACGCTTACGCTGATGAAGAACACCTGGGGATATATGCCCATCCGGATCGAGGCAGAGGGAAACTTTATCAAGGTCCTGCGCCCGGAGATCAGCACAGAGGATTTCGTGGGTAATGCCCATGAGATCGAGTATGTGGTTCGGCCGGAGCGGCTGCACGGCGGCAGGAATTATGGCGCTTTGAAGTTCGTGACCCCCTATGAGACGCTGACCTATGAGATCGAGGTGCTGCAGAATCAGGAGTATGACGAGGATCATAGAATCCCGGAACTTTTAAGCGCTCAGATATTGAAGGAATATATCGGCTATGTAGGCGGAAGGATCGAACTGAACAACTGGGTGGAGAGCGCGGTTGAGAAGATGGCCGTCCTGAGAAAAAAGGAACCCCAGAATGAAGTATACCAGCTCCTTCAGGCCCATATTTACCTGATTGGAAATAAGGTCGAGGAAGCCAAATGGATTCTGGAGAACTATAATTACAACAGGTTCGCCATCGGCAAGGATCCGGTGACGAACTGCTACTACTTATATCTGACCGCGCAGATCAGAGGCCAGGGAAACCATGTTGACCGGGTGCTTGACGAGATAGGGAAGACTTATATGCGGCATCAGGATTCCTGGGCTCTCCTTCGCATGATCCTGTATCTGGATCCGCGGTATAAAAATCCTTTTAAAAAGATCGAAGTGTTAGAACAGCAGTTCCAATATGGCATCCATGAGGTCCTGTTTTATCTGGAAGCCTATATGTGCTATCAGGAAAAGCCTACGCTTCTTAAAAAACTGGGCGCTTTTGAAATACAGGTTCTGAATTTTGCTTCTAAATATCGTCTGATGACGAAGGAACTGGCGCTGTATGTTTCCAATTTTGCCAGCCAGCAGAAGAACTACAGCGATGCCATGTTCCGGATATTGGAACGCATCTACAAGATGTACAGCGAGCCTATGATACTGAATACGATCTGTACGTTGTTGATCAAGGGAAACAAGACGCAGCAGCGCTATTTTGTGTGGTATCAGAGGGCGGTGGACGCTGAACTTAAGATTGCCCAGCTGTATGAGTATTATATGATGACCATAGACGAGAATTCCGCAAGAGGGCCGCTTCCGAAGACCATCCTGCTCTACTTCATGCATGGGAATTCTCTGAATTACCGGAAGGCGGCATTTCTGTACGCCAATCTGGTCACCTACGAAGAGACTGCGGGGGATCTGTACCTGAATTACCGGGAGCAGATGGTCGCGTTTACCTGGGAACAGTTGCTGAAGCGGCATATTACGGAGCCGCTGCGGATCCTGTACAAGAGGTTCTGCCAGGAAGAAGAGATGACGGCAGAGCGCATGGAGGCCATGCGTGATATCTGCTATTCTTACGAGATTACCACGAAGGTGCCGAACATGAACTGCGTTCTGGTGATTGAAAAGGATGGCGCCATCCGCCAGCGGGTGCCTTACGATGAGGATGAGGGTGCCGTTATCTGCCTGTATGATAAGGAATCCAGAATTGTATGGGAGTCTATCGAAGGGCGTCACTATACGGATTCCATTGCCTATGAGACCAGAAGGCTGTTCTACGAGCCGAGATTCTTAGATATGTGCCGCAAGTATGCGGCATCCACCGGCGTGTGGAAGCAGGAGAATGAAAAGGAAGAGCCTACGTTTGAGAATCTGCGGATCAAAGGAATCAGCGCTTTTGATGAGAAGGATGTCTTCCGCCTGTGCAGCAAGCGGATCCGGGAAGACAACTACGAGGAAGATGAATTTCTGAATTATCTGTGCTTTGAACTGTTTAAAATGCAGCAGTATGATAAGGTGACTTTAATGTATCTGGCCAATTATTACTGCGGGGCTACCAGGGACATGAAGCGTCTGTGGAAGATCTTAAGGGAATACGCAATCCCTTCCTGTAAGGTAGGGGAGCGCATTATTACGCAGATGGTCTTTTCGGAGAACCTTTTCGCGGAGGAGAAGATATTTGAAGATTACTATCTGTCTGACAGCGTGTATTTTCGGCTGAAGCAGGCCTATCTTGCCTATGTTTCCAGGGAATACGTAGTATTCGGAAGGGACTTGGATCTGTGCGTGTTCGATATGATAGCCAACGAGTGCGACAAGAAGGAGTATCTGCCGGATATCTGCAAGGTCGCGCTTCTGAAATACTATTCCAGCCGTGATTATACGGCCGAGTTAGAAGACGTGCTTCACTACGTCCTGCGGGAGATGTGCGAGAAGCAGATCGTATTTCCATATTACCTGAAGTATAAGGAAGAATGGCTGAGGGAAGTCCAGCTCTATGACAAGGTGATGATCTCCTATCAGTCCAGGCCCGGCAGCAGGGTAAAACTGTATCATAAGATGAAGCAGGGAATGCGGGAAGGACTGGGCTATCAGTCGGAGATTCTGATGCCAATGTATGAGAATCTGTATGTAAAGCAGTTTGTATTATATAAGGATGAATCCATCAATTACTATTTCCAGGAGACGAATGGGAAAGACACGATCACGACAGAGAAAAAGGAACTGCGCAATGAGAGAGAATTTCCTGACATCGGCAAGTTTGGAAGGTTGAACGGAATGGCTTTGATGGGCCCTGCGAACCGCAGGCAGGCGATGCTGGAATTCCAGGAAGAAGAAATCCTGGCGGACCAGATGTTCAAGATATATTAGAAGAAGGAGGATATGATAGTGAGAACAGGCAGTATTCTGGGGTATGACCTGAATGAAAAGCATTGTCAGATCAGTTATTACGATGAGACCAAAGACGAGCCGGAGACATTGGAAGTAGCCGTAGACAATTATCAGATTCCTCTGATGCTGGGATACTATAAAGACCACTGGGTCTACGGGAAAGAAGCCAAACGGCTGGCGGCCATCAATGAAGGCTGCACCGTAGCGGACCTGTTTGGCAAGGCGGTAAGGCAGGAAAAAGTGAGGGTAGGAGCCAAGACCCATGACGCGGTGTGGCTTCTGGCCAAATTCGTAAGTCTTACGCTGGAAAAATTCAAAGAGATCGCATTCATCACCTTTTCGGTGCCTTTTACCAACATTGACATGTCGAAGATGCTGAAAGGAATCGGGCATCATCTGGGCGTGCCAAAGGAGTACGTGTATGTGCAGGATTATAAAGAAAGTTTCTGCCAGTATATGTTCTACCAGCCCAAGGAACTGTGGCAGTATGAGTCTGCCCTGTTCTACTGTGATGCCCAGGAGATCCGGGCGTATATGCTCAGAAAACTGAACACCATCAGCGGACGGGGAAACGATATGTTCGTAACCGTCGACGAAGTGGCAAATGCTCATATGAAAGAACTGGCAGCCATCTATCCGGTGCTGAATGTGGACAAGGCAAAGGATGCGGATGAAAGGTTCAAGGGCTTCATCCAGAGCGTGTTTGAAAAGAAGGTGGTATCTTCTGTGTATCTTACGGGGGAAGGGTTCGAGAATAACTGGTATCCCAATTCCCTGAAGGTGCTGTGCAATGGCCGGAGGGCATTTCTTGGCAACAACCTGTACAGCAGGGGGGCCTGCTATACATCCATGCGTAAATGCAAGGATTATGATGAGGGGCCTGTATACCTGGACGATACAAAGATGACGGAGCAGATCTGCCTGCGCATGCGGGTGAACGGGCAGGAAGGATGGCATCCCATTGTCGCCTGGGGAACGCACTGGTACGAGGCGGACGGGCAATGGGAAGTGATTCTGGAGGATACGTCCGACATCGAGATCCATGTGGAGACGCTGGCAGGCGAAGAACTTCAAGTGGAGACCATATCTTTAAAAGGTCTGCCGGAGCGGCGGGACTATTCCCTGCGCCTTCAGATAGAAGCGCTGTTTATGGATGAGCGTACCTGCAAACTGACGTTCAAGGATGTAGGGTTCGGAGAGTTCTATCCTCCGACAGGATTTCAGGTGGAAAAGGTATTACATTTAGGAGGAATCAATGGGCAGTTTAATTCTATGTCATAAGAAGCGCGCCAAACAACCCTATGAGATATCCAGGGTTCATATGAGAATATATACGATAGAGGAATTATGTTACTATATCTGCAATAACCTCTATCTTATTGATTATACGATTATAAACAGACAGTTGTGCGACTGGATCGGAGATGAACTGGAACTTTCCGGACTTGCGGAGACGCTGCGGGAAGAATTGCGTCAGAACTGCTCCATGGAGCAGTTCGTGCTGACCATATTGAAGGAATCTACCATATATGCAGCCGCAGACATCAACCGGATCCAGAATATTCTGGAACATCTGCAGAATCAGAAGGATGTGGAGAGGACGAAGTATAAGGCAGACAGCCTGCAGGGCAGCGGCGAGTATGAGACTGCTATACTGGTGTACCAGTCCATCATCAACAAAGAATGGGATGACTCTGTGGAAAAGACTTTCTATGGGCATGTGTATGCCTGCCTTGGAGCAGCCTATGGACACCTGTTCCTGTATGAAGAGGCGGCCCGCATGTATCAGGAAGCCTACCGCATCTGCGAGGAGCCGGATATGCTCAAAGCCTATCTCTACTGCTGTTTCAGGGTACTGCCCGAGGCACAGTATGTGAAGATGCTTTCCGGCAATCCCATCTATCTGAGCATGGATTCGGTCCTGCGCGAAGAGATCAAGAAGGCGCGCCAGGAAGTGGATATCGACATGCCGGAAGAACAGTTCCTGAAATGGAAAAAGCAGTATCGCAGGATTGACAAAAGCCGGGGAATATGCTAATATAACAGAACAATTTAGCGTGGTAAAGTAATCAATTGATAACATGATAAAAGAGTGCAGTGATTGCGATTCCACAATACTGTAATGCAGGAGGAAAAGGTATGAAGAAGAGAGCAACATTGCTGCTTGCCCTTGCCATGCTGGCGACAACGGTCCTGGCAGGCTGCGGCAGCAAGGAAGACAAGAGTGCAGACAACAAGAAGGAAGATAAGAAGGAGGCAAAGGTCGAAAACGATGACGAGACATTGATCGTGGGATTCGATGCTTCCTTCCCGCCATATGGATATAAGGATGACGATGGCGAATATGTCGGATTTGACCTGGAACTTGCACAGGAAGTATGCGACAGAAACGACTGGAAGCTTGTAAAGCAGCCGATTGACTGGGATGCCAAGGATATGGAGATTGACTCCGGAACCATCGACTGTATCTGGAACGGTTTCACCATGAACGGACGCGAGGACGAGTATACCTGGTCAGATCCATATATCGACAACAAGCAGGTGATCGTCGTTGCAACAGATTCCGGTATCAATAGTTTTGATGACCTCTCTGGAAAACTGGTAGAGACCCAGGCGGATTCATCCGCATTGGCAGCCCTCCAGGGAGACCAGAAGGAACTGGCGGGTACATTTGGAAGCCTGACAGAGATTGCGGAATACAATACAGCGTTCATGGATCTGGAATCCGGCGCGTGCGATGCGATCGCAATGGATATCGGCGTTGCATACTACCAGATTAATTCCAGAAAGAATCCGGATGATTACAAGGTGCTTGACGAAGAGATCTCTTCTGAGCAGTATGCTGTAGGATTCAAACTTGGGAATGAAGAATTGAGAGACAAAGTCCAGGCTACATTGGATGAGATGGCGGAAGACGGAACGGTTGCAAAGATTGCAGAGAAGTATGAAGATTTTGGCGTGCCAGGATCCCTCTGCATCGGAAAGAAATAGTAAATACGTGAATGACTGGCAGGGGTCAGCCCCAGATATAAGGGACTGGCTCCTTTGCCGCGTCTTTTGAGAAGTTGGAGGAAAACCTGATGGATTTTGGAACGCTTATTAGAGAGTTGAGCGGCGGAATGCTGATATCGATTGAAATATTTGTGCTGACGCTGGTATTTTCATTGCCTCTTGGCCTGGCGGTGGCATTTGGAAGGATGTCGAAGATCAAGCCGGTCCAATGGCTCGCTAAGATATACATATCAATTATGAGAGGGACGCCGCTGATGCTGCAGCTGATGGTCGTTTATTTTGGGCCGTACTATATTTTCGGAATCCGAATTTCCAGCACCTATCGCATGACTGCCGTGCTGATTGGATTTGCGATCAACTATGCCGCTTACTTTGCGGAAATATACCGGGGCGGCATCGAGTCCATGTCCGTGGGACAGTATGAGGCGGCAAAAGTGCTGGGATATTCCAGGCCTCAGACCTTCTTCTGCATCATCTTTCCCCAGGTAATCAAGAGAATACTGCCGTCCGTGACGAACGAGGTTATCACGCTTGTCAAGGATACTTCTCTTGCGTTCGTGCTGGCAGTGGCCGAGATGTTTACGATCGCGAAGCAGATTGCGGCCGCGCAGACTTCCATGGTGCCATTTGTAGCCGCGGGAATCTTCTATTATGTATTTAACCTGATTGTAGCAGTCGTTATGGAAGCGCTGGAAAAGAAATTGAATTACTATCGTTAGGAGGACATGCCATGAGCTTGTTAGAGATGAAAAATATAAAAAAGAGCTTTAACGGAGTGGAAGTGCTCAAAGACATTTCCCTTACGGTAGAAAAGGGGGAGGTGCTGGGAATCATAGGGCCTTCCGGCTCTGGAAAGTCTACGCTGCTTCGGTGTGCCACGAACCTGGAGACGCCGGACGCAGGCGAGATTCATTATGAAGGGACGTTTGGCCTGGTATTCCAGAGTTTTAATCTGTTCCCTCATTATTCCGTTATAAGAAATATCACGGATGCCCCTATTCGCGTACAGAAACGTAAAAAAGAGGAAGTCTATAAAGAGGCCAGGGAACTATTGACCAAGATGGGGCTGTCGGACAAGGAGGATACCTATCCGTACCAGCTCTCGGGAGGCCAGCAGCAGAGGGTATCCATAGCAAGGGCCCTTGCGATGAACCCGGACATCCTGTTCTTTGACGAGCCTACGTCGGCCCTGGATCCGGAACTTACAGGAGAGATCCTTAAGGTAATCAAGGATCTTGCGGCAGAGCATATGACTATGGTGATCGTTACGCACGAGATGAATTTTGCGCGGAACGTATCGGATCATATCATTTTCATGGACAATGGATACATTGCCGTCCAGGGAACCCCGGATGATGTTTTTGGCTCTTCCAATGAAAGAATGCAGGAGTTCTTAGGAAAATTTGGTGATAATTAATAAAAGGCAGAATATTGCTTTTCCATCTGCCTTGTATTATACTAATACGTGCACAACGTGTCCGACAGACGTGCAAACCAGATGATAAAATTGAGAAAAGGATGGGTGTTATCATGCAGAAATTAGAACAATTGTATGAAGGCAAGGCAAAAAAGGTCTTTAAGACAGATGATCCGGATATTGTAATTGTAGATTATAAGGATGATGCCACAGCATTTAATGGCGAGAAAAAAGGAACGATTGTTGGAAAAGGCGTAATCAACAACCGCATGACAAACTACATTTTCCAGGTCCTGGAAAAAGAAGGCGTTCCTACACATTATGTAGAAGAATTAAGCGACAGGGAAACTGCCGTAAAGAAAGTGGAGATCGTGCCATTGGAAGTGATCGTGCGTAATGTGGCTGCAGGAAGTTTTTCCAAGAGGCTGGGCATTGAAGAAGGAACAAAATTGCTGGCACCTACGCTTGAGTTCAGTTATAAGGATGATGACTTGGGAGATCCATTGATTAATGACTATATGGCAATCGCGATCGGCGCATCTACAAGGGAAGAGATTGAAAAGATTACAGAATACACCTTTAAGGTGAATGAAGTCCTGAAGAAGTTCTTTGCCGATGCAGGAATCGAGTTGATCGACTTTAAGATCGAGTTTGGCAGATTCCACGGCAATGTTATTCTTGCAGACGAGATATCTCCGGATACATGCAGACTGTGGGACATCAATACCCATGAGAAGCTGGATAAGGACCGTTTCCGCAGGGATATGGGGAATGTAGAGGACGCGTATCAGGAAGTATTCAGGAGAATCGGCATAAAGTAAGGAGTTGCATTCATGAACAAATTGGAGAAAGTGACAACCGGTTTGGGAGAAGAATGCGGCGTATTTGGAGCCTATGATATGGATGGGGGCGATGTAGCCCCGTCCGTATACTATGGGCTTTTTGCGTTGCAGCACAGAGGACAGGAAAGCTGTGGTATTGCAGTGACGGATACCTATGGCGAGCGCAAGGTACATTTTAAGAAGGGCCTTGGACTGGTCAACGAAGTCTTCGATGAAGAATCCCTTCAGACCTTAAAAGGCAACCTCGGGGTGGGACATGTCCGTTATTCCACTGCCGGGGGCTCCAAAGTTGAAAATGCTATGCCGCTGGTTATCAATTATGTAAAAGGAACGCTGGCAATCGCACACAACGGCAATCTGACCAATGCCATCGAGCTGCGCAGAGAACTGGAATATACGGGGGCGATCTTTCAGACGACTATTGACTCGGAAGTGATCGCCTATCACATCGCAAGAGAGCGCCTGAACGTATCGATGGCTGAAGAGGCTGTCAAAAGAGCTATGGGCAAGATTAAAGGCGCTTATGCGCTGGTGGTAAGTTCGCCCCGCAAAATGATCGGAGCCAGGGATCCATTTGGCCTGAAGCCGCTGTGTATCGGAAAGGAGGGAAATACGTATTTCCTCGCTTCTGAGAGTTGCGCGATCGCGGCGGTGGGCGCGGAATTTGTCAGGGATGTAGAGCCAGGCGAGATTGTGACGATTACAAAGGATGGCATACATTCTGATCTGTCAATGGCCATTGCGCCGCAGAACCAAGCAAGATGTATCTTTGAATATATCTATTTTGCCAGGACGGACAGTACGATTGACAAGGTAAACGTGTACCATTCCAGGATTATTGCGGGAAAAGCGCTTGCGCAGTCCTATCCAGTCGACGCGGATCTGGTGGTGGGCGTGCCGGATTCGGGTCTGGTAGCTGCAAAGGGATATTCAGAACAGTCGGGCATTCCCTACGGAATGGCCTTTCACAAGAACAGCTATGTGGGAAGAACGTTCATCAAGCCCAAGCAGAGCCAGCGGGAAAGCAGCGTAAAGATCAAACTGAATGTAATTGAAGAAGTCGTAAGGGACAAGAGGATCGTCATGGTGGATGATTCCATCGTGCGGGGGACCACTTGTGCCAATATTATAAAGATGCTGAAAAGAGCAGGCGCGAAAGAAGTTCATGTGCGGATCAGTTCCCCGCCGTTTCTGTATCCTTGCTACTTCGGCACGGACGTACCATCCAATGAGCAGCTGATCGCCCATTCCCATACCACGGAGGAGATACGGGAACTGATAGGGGCAGATTCGCTGGGGTATATGAAGATTGATAAATTAAAGAATATGGTGGGCAGCCTGGGATACTGTGACGCCTGCTTTACCGGCAACTATCCCATGGAGGTTCCGGGCAGGGATATATCCCATGCTTTCGAGTAACATGCCCGGCTTTCTATAAAAAAGATTAGGAGAACAATGACGATGACAAATGACAGATACCAAAGCCCTCTTTCTGAGCGGTATGCAAGCAAGGAGATGCAGTACATCTTTTCCCCGGACAAGAAATTCCGCACCTGGAGAAGACTGTGGATCGCCCTTGCGCAGACAGAAAAAGAACTGGGCCTGCCAATTACGGATGAACAGATTGAAGAATTGAAAGAACATGCAGATGATATCAATTACGATGTGGCAAAGGAAAGAGAGAAGATTGTCCGCCACGATGTAATGTCACACGTATATGCTTATGGACAGCAGTGCCCGAAAGCGAAAGGAATCATACACCTTGGGGCGACATCCTGCTATGTGGGCGACAATACGGATATGATTCTGATGTCTGAAGCCCTGGATATTGTCAGGAAGAAATTAGTAAATGTAATAGCAGAACTTGCAAAATTCGCAGATGAGTATAAGAATCTGCCAACGCTTGCGTTTACCCATTTCCAGCCGGCGCAGCCTACGACGGTAGGAAAGCGCGCTACCTTGTGGATGCAGGAATTCATGATGGATCTGGAAGATCTGGAATATGTAAAGGGAAGCCTGAAACTTCTGGGATCAAAGGGAACTACCGGAACGCAGGCAAGTTTCCTGGAATTATTTGATGGGGACCAGGAAACGATTGATAAGATAGATTCGATGATCGCAGAGAAGATGGGATTTGAGGCCTGCTATCCGGTATCCGGACAGACCTATTCCCGCAAAGTGGACACCAGAGTGCTCAACGTCCTTGCGGGAATTGCGGCCAGCGCCCACAAATTCTCTAATGATATCCGCCTGCTTCAGCATTTGAAGGAAGTGGAAGAGCCGTTCGAAAAAACGCAGATTGGCTCATCCGCAATGGCATATAAGAGAAACCCTATGAGAAGCGAAAGAATCGCGTCGCTGTCACGCTATGTAATGGTGGACGCCCTGAATCCGGCAATCACATCCGCGACCCAGTGGTTCGAAAGAACCCTGGATGACTCCGCGAATAAGCGTCTCAGCGTGCCGGAAGGCTTCCTGGCTATTGACGGCATCCTTGACCTTTGCCTGAACGTGGTGGATGGCCTGGTAGTATATCCGAAGGTGATTGAAAAGCGCCTGATGTCTGAACTTCCATTCATGGCGACAGAGAATATCATGATGGATGCAGTGAAGGCAGGAGGAGACAGACAGGAACTTCACGAAAGAATCCGCGAACTGTCCATGGAAGCGGGCAGGAATGTAAAAGAAAAGGGTCTGGATAACAATCTGCTGGAACTGATCGCTAAAGATCCGGCATTTAACTTAAGCGAAGAAGAATTGAAGAAGACTATGGATCCAACCAAGTATACGGGCCGCGCCTGTGTACAGGTAGAGGCATTCCTTAAGAATGTAGTAAATCCTATGCTGGAAGAGAACAAGGATTTGCTGGGAATGTCGGCAGAGATTAATGTGTAAGGGATTTTTGATGATGTAGGGTGTATGCTTTTTGCAGGACGTCCGTCGTGGGAGGCGGGGAGGGGTTCCTCCCCGCCTCCCACGACGGACTGGCTCTGGCAGACCATTACGCTTCTGCATCATCGGGGAGAGAATCGTCAGCGAATTTCCGGAGATTTGCTGAGAAGAAATTCAGAAAGGGCTTCGACGATTACAGAAGAAAGACGTACCGTAACGCAGGCACTAGTATAGGATTTGCCAACGAGATCCCGCGAGCGCCGCCACAAAAATTCCCTCAAAAAATAATTGGAAGTTTTACACAAATTTCATATTTTAGCACAACGAAATTTCAATGTGAAATTGACACAATTGAAGAAATCTCACCAAAAATAATTATTCGTGCAGAATGGTATTGCAAAAATATTGACAATATTTTATCATAGACATATCAAATGATTCCAAGGAATCATCACTGAAATCTATGAGAGAAGGAGGGAACTATTAACATGGAGACATTGAATAACATTGTTTTGACAATCCAGCATTATCTTGCGGATTACATTCTGATCATTGCGCTTCTTTTAGGAGGCCTGTGGTTTTCATTCCGTCTTGGCTTTATCCAGGTGAGGGGATTTGGCGAAGGCATGAGGCGGACGTTCGGGGGACTGTTCCACAAGAAAGGCGAGGCGGGAGCGGACGGCATGTCTTCTTTCCAGGCACTGGCGACAGCGATTGCCGCACAAGTAGGAACCGGCAACATTGCAGGAGCGGCTACAGCGCTGGCGGTAGGTGGCCCAGGAGCAATCTTCTGGATGTGGATCGCGGCTTTCCTTGGAATGGCTACGATCTTCGCAGAGGCTATTATGGCTCAGAAGTATAAGCAGGTAGGAAAAGACGGTGAGATTACAGGAGGCCCTGTATACTATATCCGCGCTGCATTCAAAGGGACCTTTGGAAAGGTGCTGGCTGGCATTTTTGCTGTTCTGATCATCTTGGCGCTCGGATTTATGGGAAATGCCGTGCAGTCTAACTCTATTGCGGCAGCCTTCCATACCGCATTCGGTATTCCGCAGGCAGCTATGGGAGTCGTTATTGCCATTCTGGCATTATTCGTGTTTGTTGGCGGAATGAAGCGAATCGCTAAAGTAACAGAGACGATCGTTCCAATCATGGCAGCCCTTTACATAGTTGGCGCGCTGATCGTAATCATCTATAACTATAAGAATATACCATACGCATTCCACGCGATCGTAGTTGGCGCGTTCAATCCGGCAGCCATCTCAGGCGGCGCTGTCGGCGCTACGATCAAGCTGGCCCTGACCAAAGGCGTGGCCCGCGGATTGTTCTCCAACGAGGCAGGTATGGGTTCGACACCGCATGCCCACGCGGTGGCAAAGGTGGATCATCCGGTTGAACAGGGATTTGTTGCCATGGTGGGTGTATTTATCGATACATTCATCGTTCTGAACCTGACCGCCCTTGTGATCATCACGACAAAGTCAATTCCTACCGGCAAGACAGGAGCGGAACTGAGCCAGTACGCATTCTCGACACTGTATGGTAAGGGCGGAGACATTTTTATTGCGATATGCATGTTCTTCTTCGCGTTTTCCACGATCATAGGCTGGTATTTCTTTGGCCAGGCTAATGTGAAATATTTGTTCGGGCCTAAGGCAGTCAAAGTATATTCCTTTCTTGTGGCCGGATGCGTAGTGCTCGGATCACTTGCGCAGGTTGACCTTGTATGGAACATGGCAGACTGCTTCAACTCTATGATGGTATTGCCGAATATCCTGGCGTTGTTCGCCCTGAGCGGCATGATCAAGAAGGTGCACGACGATTACTATCATAACTTTTTAAGAAATAAGAAAAAGTAATATTGCATAAAAATCCACCTAGAAATTTATGGAAAACAACTAAAATAAGTTTGATTTTCCTTTGAGGTTGCAAAAAAAATAACGATAGGTTATTATAGGGATAGGCGATAGGTTATATTCATATTGTCTATAAGTAAAATTGAAAAGTGGGATGATGTTTCTCAAGAGAGAGTTGGAATATCCAACCGCCGAAGAGGCAAGCCGGGCGTATGATGGTGAGCGCATGCAAGGTGAAACTTTCAGGCAAAAGGACTGGGAAACGTACCGCATTCTGAATCTTGTGCTGTATGGTAAGGCGTATTTTTTAAAACATATTATCAGGGCAAAAGACAGAAAGGACGATATATGCACAAGATGTGTTTAAATCGTCCTTTTTTAGTGGGCTTAAAAACCTAACGAAAATGTACCGAAAGGAGAAGGTGGAGAAGATGAGTCAGGGCAATTATTTTATAATAACCAATAATCCACTGGTTTTAAAAAAGCTTGGCGAGACGCACAATGTAATATATCAAGAGATTTCCTATGAAGAGGTTCTTAAGGAAGTCAGAGACAGAATTCACGAAGGGCACTTGCTTTTATCACATCCCTTATCCGGAAGTGTGAAGCCTAATGAAACACCATACAAATCAGTTATGCTGTCAAAGGGAAAGGGGGAGATGGACGAAAGGTCATTGTCAATTATTGAAAATGCCATACAGGCCTGCGGCAAGTTCCAATTCAGGTCCGACAAGTACAAGCCCGAGGTATACGCGGACTTTCAGTTGATTGACTGGACCTTGATAGAAAGTGGATTGGCATCGGCAGATGCTTGGTAGGTCTTTTTGAGAGAGGTTGTAAAGCATTGCAGCTTAAACAATATTAATATTCTTTTGAAGGAGGGAATCACAAGTGAGATTAGAAATGGGACACATTTACATTAAGGATATCCAGTTCGCTTCAGAGTCCAAGATTGAAGACGGAATCCTCTATGTATCCGAAGAAGCCGCTAAGGCGGTTGCTCTTGAAGACGAGAAGATCAAGAGCGTATCATTTGACATTGCAAAGCCAGGAGAATCAGTAAGAATCACGCCGGTTAAAGACGTTATCGAGCCGCGAGTAAAAGTTGAAGGAAGAGGGGGAATCTTCCCGGGCGTTATCTCGAAGGTTGATACGGTAGGCGAAGGAAAGACATACGCATTAAAGGGGATGGCTGTAGTAACAGCAGGAAGAATCGTAGGATTCCAGGAAGGAATCATCGATATGACCGGTCCTGGAGCAGATTACACTCCGTTTTCCAAGACGCTTAACCTGGTTATGGTATGCGAGCCGGTTGATGGAATCAAACAGCATGATTACGAGAAGGCCGTAAGATTCGCAGGATTCAGAGTCGCTGCATATATTGGGGAATTGGCACGTGACCTGACGCCTGACGAGACGAAGGTATATGAGACATGCACGATCAAGGAAGGCCTTGAGAAATATCCGGAACTTCCAAGAGTTGCATATGTACAGATGCTTCAGAGCCAGGGACTTCTGCATGATACATACGTATACGGCGTAGACGCCAAGAAGATTGTTCCTACCATCTTAAGTCCAACGGAAGTTATGGATGGAGCCATCGTATCCGGTAACTGCGTATCCGCGTGCGACAAGAATCCGACTTATGTACATCTGAACAACCCGGTTGTTGAAGACTTGTTCGAACAGCACGGAAAGACATTGAACTTTGTATGCCACATTATCACCAATGAGAACGTTTATCTGGCAGACAAGCAGCGTTCATCCGACTGGACTGCAAAACTCTGCAAGATGTTAGATCTTGATGGAGCCATCGTATCTCAGGAAGGATTCGGCAATCCGGATACGGACCTGATCATGAACTGCAAGAAGATTGAGGCAGAAGGCGTTAAGACCGTCATCATTACAGACGAGTATGCTGGACGCGATGGAAAATCCCAGTCACTGGCAGATGCAGATGCGGCGGCAGATGCAGTTGTAACCGGCGGTAATGCAAATCAGGTAATTATCCTGCCGAAACTTGATAAAGTCATTGGAACCCTGGACTATGTTACAAAGATTGCAGGCGCAAGCGAGGAGACCCTTCGCGAAGACGGCTCCCTGGAAGTCGAACTTCAGGTACTTACAGGTGCAACAAACGAGACTGGTTTCAATAAACTGAGCGCGAGATAAGGAAGGGAGGATAATATAATGGCTAAAATTAAAGTTGTTCATTACATCAATCAGTTCTTTGCACAGATTGGTGGAGAAGAAAAGGCAGATTATCCGGCAGAGCTTCGCGTGGGCGAGGTGGTTGGACCGGGTATGGCATTTATGGCAAATTTTAAAGACGAGGCAGAGATCATCGCTACGATCGTATGCGGAGACTCTTACTTCAATGAGAATCTGGACAAGGCAAAAGCAGATGTCCTTGCAATGGTAAAGGAGCAGAATCCTGACATATTCGTAGCAGGGCCTGCATTCAATGCAGGACGTTACGGTGTTGCTTGCGCGACGATCGCGGCAGCGGTGCAGGAAGAACTTGGAATTCCTGCACTTACAGGAATGTACATTGAAAACCCTGGTGCAGATATGTTCAAGGACAAGGTATATATCGTATCTACCAAGAACAGCGCGGCAGGCATGAGGGATGCTGTTAGCAAGATGGCTCCTCTGACACTGAAGATCGCAAAAGGAGAGCCAATCGGCGCTTCCGCAGAAGAAGGATATATCCCGAACGGCGTACGTGTGAACTTCTTCGAGAAGGAGAGAGGATCTAAGAGAGCAGTCAAGATGCTGATCAAAAAGTTGAATGATAAGCCGTATACCACAGAGTATCCGATGCCAGACTTCGACAGGGTTGATCCGAATCCGGCAGTCAAGGATCTTGCACATGCCAAGATCGCACTGGTTACTTCCGGTGGAATCGTGCCGAAGGGCAATCCGGATCACATCGAAAGTTCCAGCGCTTCCCACTACGGAGAGTATGATATCGCAGGCGTTATGGATCTGACAGAAGAAACCTACGAGACCGCTCATGGCGGATACGACCCGGTATACGCAAACGAGGATTCTGACCGCGTGCTGCCGGTAGACGTTCTCCGTGATATGGAGAAGGAAGGAATCATTGGAGAACTGCATCACCTGTTCTACACCACGACAGGAAATGGTACAGCCGTTGCATCCGCAAAGGCATTTGCAGCAGAGTTCTCTGCAAAGCTTAAGGCAGACGGAGTAGACGCAGTAATCCTCACTTCTACGTGAGGTACCTGTACTCGTTGCGGTGCAACAATGGTTAAAGAAGTAGAGAGAGCAGGAATCCCTGTCGTACACATCTGTACGGTAACGCCAATTTCCATGACAGTAGGCGCAAACAGAATCGTTCCGGCAATCGCCATTCCTCATCCACTTGGCAATCCGGCTCTGGA
Source organism: [Clostridium] scindens ATCC 35704 (assembly GCF_004295125.1). Taxonomy (NCBI): domain Bacteria; kingdom Bacillati; phylum Bacillota; class Clostridia; order Lachnospirales; family Lachnospiraceae; genus Lachnoclostridium; species [Clostridium] scindens. Next base: position 2,727,024 of record NZ_CP036170.1, read on the forward strand.
TAAAGACGAGGAGAAGGAACTTCGCCGCCACATCGTTGAAAAGGCACTGAAGGCTTTGACAACAGAAGTAGACGGACAGACAATTTTCGACTAGTAAATAGGTGAAGGAGAATAACAAAAAATGAGCAAGATTTATGATGTTATTATCCTGGGTGCAGGTCCTGCCGGTTTGGCGGCAGGACTGTACGCAGGCAGAAGCCGTCTTTCCACGCTGATCATTGAGAAGGGCCAGGACGGCGGACAGATTGCGATCACAGATGAGATTGAGAACTACCCGGGACAGATCGTGGAAGGCGAGTCCGGCCCATCCCTGATCGCAAGAATGACACAGCAGGCAGAGAAGTTCGGCGCAGAGCGCGTGTCCGACACGATCAAGGAAGTACAGCTGGAAGGCGATGTAAAGGTATTAAAGAGTGAAAAGAATGAATACCAGGGCAAGAATGTCATCATCGCGACAGGAGCATATTCAAGGCCGATCGGATGCAAGGGAGAGGCAGAGTTCATGGGCAAGGGCGTATCTTACTGCGCTACCTGTGATGCCAACTTCTTTGAAGATTTCGAGGTATATGTTGTTGGCGGCGGAGATTCCGCAGTGGAAGAAGCAATGTATCTGACGAAATTCGCAAGAAAGGTAACCATCATCCACAGACGGAATGAACTTCGTGCTGCAAAATCCATTCAGGAGAAGGCATTTGCCAATCCGAAGATTGATTTCTTCTGGGATTCCGTTGTAGAGGAAGTCTATGGAGATGACATTCTTCAGGGAATGATCGTAAAGAATGTCAAGACAGGCGAGACGAGAAAAGTCGAGGCTGATCCGGAAGATGGCATGTTCGGCCTGTTTGGATTCATCGGAACGGTTCCGAATTCCAAACTGTTCGAAGGAATCATTGATATGGACGAAAGAGGGTATATTAAGACGGATGAAGATATGCACACCAATATCCCGGGCGTTTATGCAGCCGGAGATGTGCGCATCAAGAGTCTGAGACAGGTTGTGACTGCAGCGGCCGACGGAGCAATTGCAGCAGTTCAGGTAGAAAGAAGCATGTCAGATTATTTTTAAGGAGGATGTTACCATGTTAGATTTAACGAAGGAAAATTTTGAGGAAGAAGTATTAAAGGCAGAAGGATATGTATTCGTAGACTTCTACGGAGACGGATGCGTGCCATGCCAGGCATTAATGCCAAAGGTACATGAATTTGCTGATACCTATGGAGATAAGATGAAATTCACATCTCTGAATACGACAAAGGCACGCCGTCTTGCAATCGCACAGAAGGTTCTGGGCCTTCCTGTTATGGCTATCTATAAGGATGGAGCCAAGGTTGAGGAAGTAGTAAAGGATGACGCTACTCCGGAAAATATTGAAGCGATGATTAAGAAATACATCTAAAGGATGGTTTCTGAATCATAGATAAACAACATGTTTACCACACAAGAAAGGAGAAAGCATAATTATGGCTATTTTAGAAGGCAAAAAAGCAATAATTATCGGAGACCGTGATGGAATTCCAGGCCCTGCAATCGCTGAGTGCGTGAAAACTGCTGGCGCTGAGATCGTATTTTCATCCACGGAATGTTTCGTCTGAACGAGCGCAGGCGCAATGGACTTAGAGAATCAGAAGAGAGTTAAGGAATTCGCAGAAGAGTATGGTGCAGAGAACTTAGTAGTAGTTCTTGGCGCAGCAGAAGGCGAAGCTGCAGGGCTTGCAGCGGAGACTGTTACTTTAGGCGATCCGACTTTCGCAGGTCCATTGACAGGGGTCCAGCTTGGACTCGCGGTATATCACGTATGTGAACCTGAGATCAAAGAAGAATTCGACGAAGCAGTTTATGATGAGCAGATCAGCATGATGGAAATGGTTCTTGACGTAGATGACATCGTATCAGAGATGACAGCGATCAGAGACCAGGTAGAACAGGCTTAAGTAAGCCGCGTCAGGCGATTGAGGAGGGGCAGGCCTACGCGTACCCGCTAAGGGGCCGTCCCTCTTCTTATGAATAAGCTGAAGAAAGGTGGCAAACCAATGAATAGTGTAATCAAAGGAGCAAGCTACGTATTAGTACATACTCCTGATATGGTTTTATATAATGGAACAACCCAGACAACAGAGAGAATCGTAAATCCGGATTCCGAATATCTGAAAGAAGTGCCGAAGCATCTGCGCTCTTATGAGGATGCAGTTGCTTACTGGCCGAATCAGACGTACATCGGCAATGTTCACCCGGACGAACTGTCAGAGGTAGAGTTCCCATGGTATGATAAGAAAAAAGAAGGCGCCCAGCGCTATGGAAAATATGGCGAGATCATGCCGGAGGAAGAATTTCTCTTCCTGGTGCAGGCTAGCGACATGTTCGAAGTAGTAAAACTGGACAAAGAATTTGTAGCAAAGTATAAAGACGCATTTGCCAAGAATCCGATCATCTCCGAAGATATCGTTGAGAAGATTACGGATGGAGTGGAACTTGCCGAGATCGAGCATCTGATGGCAGATGACCATGCGGAAGGACTTTATTTTGAAGATAAACTGGTAGGCTGCGTGAAGCCTGCACACGATATCGATGTAAACCTATCTGCTCATGTAATGCATGAGAACCTGATGAGCAAGGCATCCAGCGTTCTTTCCATTCTCTATGCGGTACGCAACGCGGGAATTGACAAGGCAGATGTAGAATATGTAATCGACTGCGCAGAGGAAGCATGCGGCGATATGAACCAGCGCGGCGGCGGCAACTTCGCAAAAGCGGCAGCTGAGATCGCAGGCTTGGTCAGCGCATCCGGATCTGACGCAAGAGGGTTCTGCGCAGCTCCTACCCATGCGATTATTGAAGCGGCTGCACTGGTTAAGTCCGGCGCTTATAAGACGGTTATCGTTACGGCTGGCGGATGTACCGCCAAACTTGGAATGAACGGCAAGGATCACATCAAGAAAGGACTTCCGATCCTGGAAGACTGCCTTGGGGGATTTGCCGTAGTAATCTCCGAAAATGACGGCGTAAGCCCTGAGATCGACTTAGGCATGCTCGGACGCCACTGCGTGGGAACAGGATCTGCCCCGCAGGCAGTTATCGGAAGCCTGGTATCAGATCCGCTTGACAGAGTCGGAATGAAACTTACGGATATCGACAAGTATTCACCGGAAATGCAGAATCCGGATATCACGAAGCCGGCAGGAGCAGGAGATGTTCCGATGGCTAACTATAAGATGATTGCAGCGCTTGCGGTAAAACGTGGCGAGCTTGACAGGAAAGAACTGGCTAACTTTACGAAGGAGCATGGCCTTACCGGATGGGCTCCGACACAGGGACACATTCCGTCAGGAGTGCCTTATGTAGGATTTGCCTGCGAAGATATTAAGGAAGGCAAGATTAAGAACGCTATGATTATCGGAAAGGGAAGTCTGTTCTTAGGACGTATGACGAACCTGTTCGATGGCGTTTCCTTTGTAATCCACGGCAACACAGCTGCACAGGAAGAAGCAGCAGCCGGAGTATCCGAAGAAGAAGTCAAGGGACTGATTGCCAAGGCTATGAAAGACTTTGCTTCTACCCTGATGGCAGAGTAAGGGGTGGTGACTATGGCAAATAATATTGAAAAGATGATTGCCACCACGTTCATGGAGATGGCAGAAGGCCTGGAGACAGGAAGTTTCGGCAAGAAGCCGAAGATTGCCCTCACCGGCATGGGCAGCGAGCACGGGGAAGCGAACGCCATGGAAGCGGCAGTTGCCGCAGCAAAAGAGGGGATTGACGTATACTACATTGGTACATTAGAGGCCGAAGGAGTAACAACGGTCAAAGTGGCCAATGATGAAGAAGGCCACAAGAAGATGGAAGAACTTCTGAAGAACAAGGAAGTGGACGGAGCGGTCACAATGCATTTCCCATTCCCGATTGGAGTATCCACTGTGGGGCGTGCGATTACGCCAGCTAAGGGAAAAGAGATGTATGTGGCAACCACCACAGGAACTTCCAGCGCAGACCGTATCGAGGGCATGATCAAGAATGCCATCTACGGAATCATCGCGGCTAAGGCTTGCGGCAATGCGAACCCGACCGTAGGCATACTGAATGTAGACGGCGCCCGCCAGACGGAGATCGCGTTAAAGCAGCTGAAAGAAAATGGTTATGACATTACATTTGCGGAGTCGGCAAGAGCAGACGGAGGATGCGTCATGAGAGGCAACGATGTCCTTCAGGGCTCTCCGGACATCATGGTATGTGATTCATTGTCAGGAAACATCCTGATTAAGATGCTGTCTTCCTATACGACAGGAGGAAGTTTCGAGGCATCCGGATACGGATATGGACCGGGAATCGGTGAAGGCTATGACCAGCTGGTCATGATTGTATCCCGTGCTTCCGGCGCGCCGCTGATCGCTGGAGCGATCCGCTATGCGGCACAGTTGGTAAGAGGCAAGATATTCGAAGTTGCAAAGAAGGAATTCGAGGCTGCCAACAATGCAGGCCTTAAAGATATTCTTGCAGCGAGAAAGGCTGCCGATAAGCCGGCTGCAGCGCAGGAAGAAATTACGGCACCTCCGAAAGAGGTAGTAACCTCGCAGATAGCAGGAATCGAGATCATGGATCTGGAAGACGGCGTAAAAGCCCTCTGGAAGATCGGCATCTATGCAGAGAGTGGTATGGGCTGCACAGGACCGATTATCCTGGTATCTGACGCGAATCTTGCAAAGGCAGAAGAAGAACTGAAAAAGGCAGGATATATTAATTAGCATTTATTCGGTGATAACACCAGATTGTTTAAGGGAAGTGGCATCTTGATGTGTCAAGATGCCACTTCCCTTTATCCCCTTATGGTTTTATAATGAAACCGTGAGGTGTTAATAGTATGGAAGCGGTTATAAAAATGACGGTTCCAGCAGTAAGGCACCACGTTCGCTGGAGGCAGATTGCGGACGGAGTCTTGCTGGCTGGAGTATTAGCGACCCTGTATATCTATGCAAGAGTTCAGGGATCGACATGTGCGAAAATGTCGGGAAGCGCTGGAAATGGATATGAAATTTCGGATGGGGGAATGTCCATTCCCGCGCAGGAACTTCCGGATACGGCGATAGGAGTGATCGATATCTCCGGGCTTGGAGGGCTGATCGCGGTCAGAAGAAGTATGGAGCAGGCTCCCGTGTCGGTGGACGAGGACAGTCAGGCGCTGCCGTTCGCGGCTCCAATACCGGACATAACCTTGCAGGTGCCTGAGACAGGCTTGAACGGTGGCGGCAAAGATGAGGAAAATGACGTTTCCATAACGGCTTTGACGGTATCTGTATATGGCAATAGTGGCATTCCGGAACTTACTACATTTACAGTAGAGCAAGAGAACTTCGATGCAGCGTCCCTTGAGATTCCAAGAAGGCTTGGAAAGGAGTTTGACGGCTGGTATCTGGATGCCGACGGTACAAAGCCTTTTGAAGGGCTGGCAGAGAATCAGAAGGCATTAGAATTGTATGCAGGCTGGAAAGAGTTCGACGGATTTATCTGTAATGATGAGGGACATGTCACTAGCTACACGGATCTTTCTGTGGCAACGGGTGGAATCCTGGCATTTCCCAGAAGCCCGGACTGTACAGGAGTAGAGTACGGCTCTTTGGAAGGCCTGGAAGATATTGTGATGGAAGTCTATATCCATACCAATATTACTTATATCGCGCCGGAAACCTTTGATCATCTGCGCTTTCTGATGTACATCGAAGTGGCGCCGGGGAATCCCAATTACTACAGTGAAGACGGAATCTTATATTCTTCCTCAGGGGAACTGGTGGCTTATCCGAATGGAAGAAATTTATAGAGGGCAGGACCTTTTGCAGTTTGAAAGGTCTTGCCCTAAAATTTACAAAAATATACTATAATTTTAGGTATGCCGGTGCTATAATAGATTGGATTAAATTTTTACAGGGAGCAGGATATGAATATTCAACTGATAACCGAAGGCAAGAAAAACTATATGGATATGCTGCTGATGGCCGACCCGCAGGAGGATATGATTGACAAATATCTTGATAAAGGAGAGATGTTCATTCTGATAGATCAGGGCGAGGTCAGGACAGTCTGTGTCGTGGAACTGCTGAAAAACAGGAAATGCGAGCTGAAGAATATCGCAACTAGGGAAGGCGACCAGGGAAAAGGCTATGGAAAGTATATGATCCATTTTATCTGCGAGCATTACAGCAACCGATGCGATACCATGTATGTAGGTACGGGGAACTGCGCGAAGTCTATTGGATTCTATGAAAAGTGCGGATTCGCCAATTCCCATATTTTGGCTAATTTTTTTACGGATAATTACCGAGAGCCAATCTATGAAGACGGCGTCCTTCTTACGGACATGGTGTATCTGAAGAAGAGCCTGGATTCCGAGATAGATGTAAAGAAAGTGGTGGATATTGCCCTGGAGGCAGGAAGGATCCTGCTTAAGAATGGAGCCGAGATCTTCCGCGTGGAGGAGACGATTACCAGAATCTGCCACCGGTTCCATGTGGAGCATGTAGATATATTCACCTTAAGCCACGGTATCTTCATCAGCGCGGAGAACGGCCTGGAAGAGGCTTATACGAAGGTGAAGCATGTCCCGCTGTCCGCGCCCCATCTTGGCATCGTGGCAGAGGTTAATGACTTATCCAGGGAGATCTCGGGCGGATACGTTAGTATGGAAGAGGCGGAAGAGAGGCTGAAAGAGATCGACCGGATACCGCCGAAAAAGGATTATTTCCAGATCCTGGCGGCAGGAGTCGGAAGTGGCTTTTTCGGATATCTTCTTGGAGCGACGGCGCTGGAAAGCATGATCGCCTTTTGCATAGGATGCATACTGTACATGTGGGTGCTGGCAGGGAAAAAGCACAATATGTCAAAGATCATTATTAATATTGTAGGCGGCGTGATCATCACGACCCTTGCCATCTGCGCCAAGCATGTACCGATATTTGGCGAGGTGAAGATGGAGGGGATGATCATCGGATCCATCATGCCCCTGGTACCGGGAGTGGCGTTTGTCAATGCCATCCGGGATATTGCGGACAGTGATTTCCTGTCGGGCACTGTACGCATGATTGATGCCATTCTGGTCTTTGTTTACATCGCCATTGGGGTCGGCTTTACCTTAAGCGTATATAACAACATGATCGGAGGGCTGGTATTATGATGCATGAGTTTATGATAAATATAGTCTGCCCTTTTATGGGCACAATGGGATATGCCGTGCTGTTTAATGTCCCCAGACGCTTTTATTTAAGCTGCGGGATGACGGGAACCGCAGGCTGGCTGGTATTCAAGGCAATGCAGGGATACGCTTCCGCGGCGGTTGCGTCTTTTCTGGGGGCTTTGGTAGTGGTGCTGATATCCCGGATGCTTACGGTTAAGATGAAGTGCCCGATCACCATCTTCCTGGTATCGGGAATCTTTCCACTGGTGCCGGGAGCTGGCATATATTATACGGCCTACTACCTGGTAACCAACCAGCTGGCGCTGGCGGCGCAGAAAGGCCTGGAATCGGTGAAGATCGCGTTTGGCATCGTGCTTGGAATCGTATTCATCGTATCCATTCCAAGAGAAGCATTTCGAATCAAGTATTGGAGGCAAAGAAGGCTTAGAAAAGGTTGATACAGGCGAAGCGGATGTGCTACAATATGTTTACAATCCAGAGAGCTTGTTTGGCGAGATGGTAGACAACCGGATCATGACAAGAGCGGCAGAAGAAGTACAAAGGGCCGATGTGCTGCTGGTGCTGGTCAATGCGGTACCCCATTTCTCCGATCGGCTTGCCGATATTTCCATCAATGACAGGGTGGATAATACTTTGGAAAAAATATTAAAAGAATTAGGAGACTAACATGAGCAAGGTAAGAACAAGATTTGCACCAAGCCCCACAGGGAGGATGCATGTAGGAAACTTAAGAACAGCGCTTTATGCTTATCTGATCGCAAAGCATGAGGGCGGAGATTTTATGCTGAGAATCGAGGACACGGATCAGGAACGCTTTGTGGACGGAGCGTTGGAGATTATTTATCATACATTGGAAGAGACAGGGCTTATCCATGACGAAGGCCCGGATAAGGATGGTGGCGTAGGCCCTTACGTACAGAGCGAGAGGAATGCTTCCGGCCTGTATCTGCAGTATGCGAAGCAGCTGATCGATCAGGGGGATGCCTATTATTGCTTCTGCGACAAGGAGAGGCTGGATTCTTTAAAGAGCAAGGTATCTGAAGATGGCGGTACGGAGATCGTGGTCTATGACAAGCATTGCCTGGGACTTGGCAAGGAAGAGGTAGAAGCCAATCTGGCGGCAGGCAAGCCTTATGTCATCCGCTTCAACATGCCGACAGAGGGTACCACTACATTTCATGACGAGATATATGGCGATATCTCCGTTCCCAACGAGGAACTGGATGATCTGATACTGATCAAGTCAGACGGATATCCGACGTACAATTTTGCCAATGTAATCGATGACCATCTGATGGGAATCACCCATGTGGTCAGGGGGAATGAATACCTATCCTCTGCCCCCAAGTATAATAAGATCTATGAGGCATTTGGCTGGGAGGTTCCGGTATACGTGCACTGCCCGCTGATTACGGATGAGAACCATAAGAAGTTAAGCAAGCGCTGCGGGCACTCTTCCTACGAGGATCTGATCGATCAGGGATTCGTCAAGGAGGCAGTGGTAAACTATGTAGCCCTGCTGGGCTGGTGCCCTTCCGACAATCAAGAGATATTCTCTCTTGAGGAACTGGTGAAGGCGTTCGACTATCGCCATATGAGCAAGTCGCCGGCCGTGTTCGATATCGTGAAGCTGAAATGGATGAATGGAGAATATCTGAAAGCCATGGATTTTGACAGATTCTATGGCATGGCAGAGCCTTATATCAAGGAAGTGGTTACAAAGCCATATGACCTCAGGAAGATCGCATCTCTTGTCAAGACGAGGATCGAGATATTCCCGGATATCCGCGAGCAGATTGATTTCTTTGAGGAACTGCCGGAGTATGATACAACCATGTATTGTCACAAGAAGATGAAGACCAATGAAGAAAACTCTCTGGAAGTATTAAAAGACGTGCTTGACATTCTAAAAGGCCAGGATGACTTCAGCAATGACGGGCTGTTTGCGGCTTTGAAAGGATATGTGGATGAAAAAGGCTATAAGACCGGATTCGTGATGTGGCCGGTAAGGACCGCAGTATCCGGCAAGCAGAACACTCCTGGAGGAGCAACGGAGATTATGGAGATTCTCGGCAAAGAGGAATCTCTTGCACGTATCAGAAAAGGCATTGAATTATTAAGCAAGTAAGGGGAATCTATGAGTTTAAATCATGCTCAGGCAGAGGCAGTCGCCCACAAGGAAGGACCCTGCATGGTCCTCGCCGGTCCCGGTTCCGGGAAAACTCTTACCATAGCAAAGAGAATTGAATACCTGATAAGAAAGTACAAGGTAAGGCCAGAAGAAATTCTGGTCATTACCTTTACTAAGTATGCGGCAAAGGAGATGAAGGAGCGTACCAGGAGGCTTCTTGGCGAGGAAGCGCAGCCGGTTACCTTCGGTACCTTCCACGGCATCTATTATGGCATACTGAAATGGGCTTACAGCCTGAATCAGGCAAATCTGCTGACGGAAGAGGAAAAATATGGCCTGATCAGGCAGGCTGCGGCGAAAATAGAGTGGGAAGAACTGGAAGATGCCGGTGAAGAAAAAGACAATCTACAGGATCTGGCCATAGAGATTGGCAATGTAAAAAACAACTGCCTGGATATTAAGACCTTTGAATCCATACGATTCGGGGCAGGACCGTTCCGGGAATTATACCAGGCCTATGAAGAGGCGAAGCAAAGACTACGCAAGCTAGATTTTGAAGACATGCTGCTGATGTGCAGGGACCTCTTTTTAAAAAGGCGGGATATCCTCGAAAAGTGGCAGCAAAAGTTCCGCTATATATTGGTGGATGAATTCCAGGATGTGAACCAGGCCCAGTATGACGTGATCCGCATGCTTGCGGCGCCGGAAGACAATCTGTTTATCGTAGGGGATGATGACCAGTCCATCTATGGGTTTCGGGGGGCAAAGCCAGGCATTATGATGGAGTTTGCAAATGATTATCCGAATGCCAGACAGATCCTTCTGAATGTGAATTACCGGTCCAGCGCCCACATTGTCAATGGCGCGCTGCGGGTGATCGGACATAATAAGACTAGGTTTGACAAGGAGATCGCAGCCAAGCAGAAGGCCGGAGAAACCATCCATGTACAAGAAGTAAAAGATCCGGTAGAAGAGAGCAGATACGTGCTGGAGCGGATACAGGAATATCAAAGCCAGGGAATCCCATACAGCCAGATGGCCGTGCTGTACCGTACCAGCCTGGATGCCAGGATGCTGTCAGAGACTTTGATGGAGTACCAGGTTCCATTTACGATGAAAGAGCGCTTGAATAATATCTACGAGCATTTTATCGGAACGGATATCAGCAGTTACTTTCATCTGGCTAAGGGAGAGCAGGAACGCAAATATTTCCTTCAGATTGCCAACCGTCCTAACCGGTATATCGGACGTGACAGCATGAGCGAAAGCAAGGTCACTTATGAGACTCTGCGGAATTTTTACTGCGACAAGGCGTGGATGCAAAACCGCATTGACCAGCTGGAGTGGGATATGAAGATGATCTGTAATAAGACGCCATATGCGGCCATCCAGTATATCCGCAAAAGCATGGGATATGACGAATACCTGCGTGAATACGCCGTGTATCGGCAGATGCAGCCGGAAGAACTGATGGCAGTCCTGGAAGAGATCCAGCAGAATTCCAAAGAGTATCAGAGTATTGACGAATGGTTCGAGCACGTGGAAAGATACAAGGAAATGCTGACAGAGCAGGCAAGGAAGTCCCGCAGCCAGGGAGGGGAGGGCGTGGCGCTGATGACCATGCATGGCGTAAAAGGGCTGGAATACGACACGGTTTTCATCATACAGGGAAATGAAGGAAGCATTCCGTATAAGAAGGCAAAGTCGCCGGATGACATCGAAGAAGAGAGAAGGCTGTTCTATGTGGCTATGACCCGGGCCAAGAGAAAGCTTATCATAAGTTATGTAAAAGAAAAAAACGGGAAAAGCCTGAGCCCTTCCCGCTTTGTAAACGAACTATTCATCGTCGCCTGATTCTTCGAATTCCTGGGTATCCATCCATTCGTCGAAAGCATCGGCAGCGATCTCATATTCATCGTCATCTTCGATATTCTCAAGTTCAGGCTCGCCGTTGGCATCTTCTGTATAGCGGTAAAGATATACGTCTCCGTCCTCGGTCTCCCCATCCTCATTCAGAGGAAGGAGGGCGATATATTCCTTGCCGCCTGCCTCAAATAAAGTGAGGATCGCGCATTCAACGACTTCGTCGTTATCAAGTGTCAGTTCCACGGTCATGTATTCATCCATAGTAATACTCTCCTTTGCATAATAGATACCTTAACTGTACCAAAGGAACCTGCAAAAAGCAAGGGGAAATGAAAAGAGTAGCCAAAACAGTAAAAATGTTGTAAAATGTACCTGTGCGTGTAAAACGATGCATAAGGAGGAAGACTATTATGATGAAAAAGAGAATGTTAAGAGTATTGGCTTTAATGCTCGTATGCATTTTCGCTTTGTCTGGATGTAAAAAGAATGTGGGTACCCCGGAGGATAACGCGGTGAAGGAAGACTCGCAGGATGGCGAAGATGCAGAAGAGGAAGAGGATACATATTCATTTGGCTTTTCAGCCATAGACATGGAGAATCCATATTTTATTACCCTGGAGGCTGCAACAAGGGAAGCGATCGAGAAGGAAGGATACCGGATGATCACCAAGGATCCGGCAACAGATCCAGATTTGCAGGCGGCGCAGATCCAGGAGATGATTGATGAGGGGATCGACGCCATCTTCCTGTGCCCGGTGGACTGGGAGGCGATCACGCCGTCCCTGAAGGCGCTTAAGGATGCGGATGTGAAGATCATCAACGTGGATGCCCAGGTAAAAGAGATGGAATATGTGGACGCCTACATTGGCTCCGACAATCAGAACGCAGGCTATATCTGCGGCGAGGACCTGATTGAGAAGGCTCCGGATGGAGGAAAGGTGGCAATCCTTGAGTGTCCGACTCAGAACTCTATCAATGACAGGATTACCGGGTTTGAAGAAGCCATATCCAAAGCAGAGAAGGGCTTTGAAGTAGTGGCAAGAGAAGATACCAAGGGAGAGTTTGACAAGGCTCTGGAAGCAGTCAAATCTATCCTTGCCGAATATCCGGATGTGACCGCCATCATGTGCGGCAATGACCAGCTGGCGGTAGCCGCCAAGACAGCGGTGAACCTGGCGGGCCTTGACAAAGTGATGATCTATGGAGTGGACGGCTCCCCGGATATTAAGAAGGAACTGAAGAAGCCGGAAACCCAGATAGCTGGAACAGCGGCGCAATCGCCGATTAACATTGGAAAGAAAGCCTCTGAGGTTGCCATCAGCATATTGGATGGGGATGACTATGAGAAGGAGACTTATGAAGAAGTATTCATGATCAATAAAGACAATGTGGACATGTATGGAACCGACGGATGGCAATAATCATAAACGGACGACAGGAAGGATTAGGCATGAAAGAGATAAAGGGGCGGCCCTTGCCGTTAGGCGTTACAATTTTAGAAGATGAGGTGAATTTTTCCGTGGCTGTGCCGGAGGGAAAGGAATGCCGGCTATTGCTGTACCGGACAGGAGAGAGCGAGCCTTGCGCGGCCTATCCGATGGATATGGATGTAGGGGAAGTGCGTTATCTTGCTCTTAAGGGGCTTGCGCCATCCGACTATGAGTATAATTATATGATCGACGGAGAAGTCGTGGCAGATCCCTATGCGAAAGCGCTTGCAGGCAGAGAAGTGTGGGGCAGAAAAAGAGAGATGCAGAACCACGAAGTCCGCGGGATCCTCTATGCCAGGGAATATGACTGGGAAGGGGACAGGCCCCTGAGGCTTCCATACCACAGAGTGATTGCCTACAGCCTGCATGTGCGTGGGTTTACAAAGCATTTTTCTTCCCAGGTAAAGAATAAAGGAACATTTCTCGGCGTAGTAGAAAAGATCCCTTATCTTACAGAACTGGGGATTAACCAAATTCATCTGATGCCGGTATATGATTTTGAAGAATGTCTGCAGTACAGGAATTACTGGGGATACGGGGATGCCTACTGCTTTGCGCCAAAGGCGTCGTATTCCGCATCCGGCGATGCTGTCCGGGAATTGAAGGATATGGTGAAGGCTTGCCATAAGGCGGGAATAGAAGTCGTGCTTGAGATGCCTTTTACTGGGACAGTCCCCAAGCAGATGATCGAAGAGTGCCTGCGGTATTACATGATGGAATATCATGTGGACGGATTCATCCTGAACCCTGTGGTAGCGCCCATGGAAGGTATTTACGCAGATCCGGTTCTAAAGAAGACCAAGATCATGGTCCATCAGCTGGGCTTCCAGACCGTCATGCGCCGTTTCCTGAAAGGGGACGAGGGCATGGTGCCGGAGGTCATGCATTGGCTTCGGCATAATTCCAGAGAGGAAGGAATATTTAATTATATAGCGAACCATAATGGCTTCACCTTGTGCGACCTGGTTTCCTATGATGGCAAGCATAACGAAGCCAATGGGGAGAATAACCAGGATGGACCGGACTATAATTTCAGCTGGAACTGCGGGGCAGAAGGGCCTACAAGAAAAAAAGGCGTCCTGGAACTGCGCGACAGGCAGATGAAGAACGCGTTCGCCCTTGTGCTGCTGGCGCAGGGGACGCCCTGCATTCTGGCAGGCGATGAATTTGCCAATTCCCAGAAGGGTAACAACAATGTCTATTGCCAGGATAATTTGACGGGATGGCTGGACTGGCGGAAACTGGAACGGGAAGAGGAACTTTTTGCTTTTGTCAAAGGGTTGATCGCCATCCGCAAAGGATATCCGGTTTTCTGCCCGGAGGAAGAACTTCGGGGAATGGATCAGACCTGCTGCGGCGTGCCTGATGTGTCTTACCATGGGGAAAATGCCTGGCAGGCGCCATCGGAGGTATCCAGCCGCCAGCTGGGCGTGTACTATAGCGGTGCGGTTCTTGAAGGAGAAGATTGCTTTGTGGCGTACAATATGCATTGGCTGAAGCATACATTTGCCCTGCCCGCGCTGCCAAAAGGGAAGAAATGGTATAAGATTGCCTCCACAGAAGATGGAATACTTAAGAAGGCGGAATTGCTTAAAAATCAAAGAAGCGTAGAACTGGACGAACGGACAGTAATGATGCTTGCAGGCAGGTAAGGAATATGGCTAATAGTACGGAAGGCATGAATTGGAAGGCTGGAATTACTTCATATCAGTTGAAATGGATTGCCATTGTGACGATGGTGATTGATCATATGGGAGCAATCCTGTATCCTACAGAGATGGTATTCCGATATATAGGAAGGATTTCATTTCCGATATTCTGTTTTCTGCTGGTAGAAGGGTTCTGTCATACCCACGATATCTTCGGGTATATGGCGAGGCTGGGCGCTTTTGCGCTTATGTCGGAGATTCCTTATGATCTGGCTTTTAATGGCGAGGTACTGGAATTTACGCATCAGAATGTTTTTTTTACGCTTCTCCTTGGCGTGATTCTGATGTATGTCCTGGAGAAGGGCGGGGAATGGCCTCAGAAGGCAGTTGAGGTCTTGCTGGTTATGTGGATGGCAGTGTTTTTTCATACAGATTATGGCTACAGGGGAATCCTGCTGATATTTATATTCTACCAGCTGCGGCGCTTCCGGTGGGCAAAGCTTGGATGCGGAGCGGCCTGGAATCTGATCTGGAATCGGAGCATACAGGGATATGGCGCATTTGCCATGATTCCGATCGCATTATATAATGGAAGCCGGGGCAAGAAGATGAAGTATTTCTTCTATATCTTTTATCCGGCCCATCTTTTGATTTTGTTTGTTATTAGCAGATATATAGGATAACAGGGAAAGAAAAAGGAGTAAGTATGAAAGTTTGGCAGCATTTGCGCACGATTAATCATCATAAATCACTGGTCATGAAGCATTGTTTTAAAGTTGGGCTTTATAAACAGGGACTGCTTCATGACATGTCGAAGTATTCGCCCACAGAATTTCTGGTGGGATGCAGGTATTATCAAGGGACCAGGAGCCCGAATAACGCCGAGAGGGAGGCGACAGGCTATTCCAAAGCCTGGCTGCATCACAAGGGAAGGAATAAGCATCATTATGAGTACTGGATTGATTACAGCGTCGATCCGGGAGAAGGCATTGTGGGTCAGAAGATGCCCATAAAATATGTAATCGAGATGTTCATGGACCGGGTGGCGGCATCTAAGACTTATCAGGGCAGTAATTATACCGACAGGCAGCCGCTGGAGTATTATGAAAAAGGAGCAGCCAAGCTTGGCAAGATGATACACCCGGAGACAGCAGCATTGCTTCACTTTTTATTGAAGATGCTGGCGGAGGAAGGAGAGGAAAAAACCTTCCGATATATCCGGAGAAAAATTTTAAAAAAATGAAATTATTTATTGACATTTTAGGCCCTATATAGTAATATATTCTTCGGACGGTTCAAGCGTCACTTGCGGAAGTGTCGGAACTGGCAGACGAGCAAGACTAAGGATCTTGTGAGCAATGCGCTCGTGTGGGTTCAAGTCCCATCTTCCGCAGTTAACACCCCTAATTTACTGGATTTCCGGTAGATTAGGGGATTTTTGTATTATCTTTTTTGTATTTCTCTGGCTGCAGCCGGCTATTCTTTTAAAGTTCCTTTTCGCCATAATCCGCATATATTGTAATAAAACGATTGGTGGTAACATGTTATGAATAATGATCCTCGTGGCACTATGATCCAGCAGGGAAACACGATGCGGATAAATAATGGCTTTGTGGAAGACGTATCCTGTTTTAATAATGCGAGAGGGCAAATCCTTGTCTCTTATGCCGTGCAGGAAAGAAACAATATAACTTCCATCCAGGATATCCAGCTGAATATTGGCAGAGGCACTGTGATCCTGAATTCTTTCGGACAGCGTATGTGCCTATGCTGCATCCAGGCAGGATCCTGGGTAAATGCCACATTTTCCGCACGTATGACAAGAAGCATTCCGCCCCAGGCGAATGCGTTCCTGGTTACCGTTCTAAGAAGCCCCAGGCCTTCATCCTCGGTTACGATAGGCAGGATTATAATGATTGATTTTGACAATAACTTTCTGATTACGGAAGATCCAGACAACAGCGACAATCAGATGAAGTTTATAATTACAAATACGACTTCATTTACCAGCCGTTTTGGGGCTCCGATCAGATTCAGCTTGCTCTGGCCAGGCCAGATGGTTCGCATAACCCATGCAAACTTCCAGACACCAAGTATTCTGCCTCAGACTACGGCGTTTAATGTCCAGTTAATATAAGATAAAGACGAATAATTCTGTATTTAATTAAAAATACTTAATTTATTGCGTATATGGTGTATAATGGGCATAAGAATCAGAAAACCTAAAGAGCAGGGAGGGAATGCCTATGCTGGAGAAACTGGATTTAACGAAGACGCTTAGCAAGTCGGAGTATAAAGAGAAGATAATGGAATTGGAGCCGAAGATCGGGAAACTCCAAAGGGAATGCAAGGATCTGGGGATTCCGGTCATGATAGCATTTGAGGGATATGACGCAGCCGGCAAGGGCGTTCAGATCGGAGAATTGATAAAAGCTCTGGATCCAAGAGGATTCGAAGTACATGCAGTAAAAAAGGAGACGGAGGAAGAGCAGATGCATCCTTTCCTCTGGAGATTCTGGACCAAGATGCCGTCAAAGGGACGGATTGCCATATATGACAGCAGCTGGTACCGCAAAGTGCTGATTGACCGGTTTGACAAAAAGACCAAGAAGAAAGAAGTGGCGGATGCCTATCGGTCTATCTGCTCTTTCGAAGAGCAACTGACGGATGATGGAATGGTGCTCATAAAAATATTCCTGGCAATTGATAAAAAAGAGCAGAAGAAACGGCTTGAAAAACTTTTGAGTTCCAAGGAGACCTCCTGGCGCGTAAGCGAAGGTGACTTAAAGCGCAATAAGGAGTTTGGCGAGTATGAGGCGATCAATGAAGAGATGCTGATGCGCACAGATATGGAGTATGCGCCCTGGAATATCGTGGAAGCGGTGGACCGGAGGTTTGCCACGGCTAAGATCTATGCGATTGTCGCCCAGACGCTGGCCGGGAAGGTCGAGGAAGTAAGAAGGAAGGAACGCCTGGGGCAGTTTAAGGAAGAGGAGATTACGGAACCAGAAAAGGAGACTGCTCAGGATAAGAAACTGACCGAATCCATTCTTGCCAAGGCGGACTTAAGCCTGTCCTATTCCAAAGAAGAATATCGGAAGCGGCTGGAGCAGCTGCAGAAGAAGATGGAGAAACTTCACGGAGAACTGTATCGGAGAAGGATTCCGGTGGTGCTGGGATTTGAAGGATGGGATGCAGGAGGCAAAGGCGGCGCCATCAAGCGACTGACACAAAAGATGGATCCGAGAGGCTATGTGGTGCATCCCACAGCCTCTCCGAATGATATCGAAAGGGCTCATCATTATTTGTGGAGGTTCTGGGTGGATATGCCAAAGGCTGGGCATATTACCATATTTGACCGAACCTGGTACGGCAGGGTCATGGTAGAGCGGATTGAAGGATTCTGCACGAAGCAGGAGTGGCAGCGTGCCTACAAAGAGATCAATGATATGGAGCATGATCTGGCAAGCGCAGGCGCGATCGTCTTAAAATTCTGGATGCAGATTGATAAAGACGAGCAGGAGAGAAGGTTTCGGGCAAGGCAGGAGAACCCGGACAAACAGTGGAAGATCACAGACGAAGACTGGCGTAACAGAGAAAAATGGGACCAGTACGAGGAGGCGGTCAATGAGATGCTGATCCGTACTTCTACGCCGGACGCGCCTTGGATCGTGGTAGAAGGAAACTGCAAATACTATGCAAGGATCAAGGTGCTTCAGACGGTGGTTGACGCGATAGAGGCCAGATTAAAGGAAGAGAAGAAAAAGAGGTAGGCTATGAGAAATCATGAAGTGACCAGACGACAGGCTCTGTTAAAAGAGGACGGCTCCTTAAGGGAGCCGGGATGGTCCAGGCAGCTGGTGCAAAGATATGACCGAAGTCAGATAAAGGCGCCAAAGTTCCGCATTAAGGAGTGGGATTATTATCTGGTGCTTAATGAAGAATTTGCCGGGGCATTTACCATATCGGATGACGGGTATATCGGCCTTCCGGCTACTTCTGAGGAGGGCAATACCGGGCAGCGAAGACGTCGGCGCTTGTCATCGTGACAGACCAGCATCAGGTGTTTGGCAAGATGAGCGGGAGGGCGGTCATGGATGATGGAAGGGTAATTGAAGTCAGGGATTTGATGTGTTTTGCAGAAGATGTACATAACAGGTATTAGAAGATGGATGGGAGAGCAGTCCAATGACGATCAGGGAACAGTTAGAACTTAGGGAGATTGAATATTTAAGTCCTTATGCAACGCTAAGCAAGGATTCAAGGGGAAGAGAGCGCGCGGAAGAAGAATGCGATATCCGTCCCGTCTTCCAGAGGGACCGGGACCGGATCCTTCACAGCAAGGCTTTTCGCCGCCTAAAGCAGAAGACGCAGGTATTCCTTCTTCCGAAAGGAGATCATTACAGAACCAGGCTGACCCACACGCTGGAGGTATCCCAGAACGCTCGAACCATAGCCAAGGCTCTTCGTCTCAATGAAGATCTGGTGGAGGCGATCGCGCTGGGGCACGATCTGGGACACACGCCTTTCGGCCATGCAGGAGAACGGGCGCTTGACGAGGTATGCCCTCTGGGGTTCCAGCATAACGAGCAGAGCGTAAGGGTGGTGAAGCGTCTGGAAAAGCAGGGCGAGGGACTGAACCTGACCTGGGAAGTGCGTGACGGAATCCTGAATCATAAATCCGCGGGCACGCCGCATACGCTGGAAGGACAGATCGTACGCCTGTCGGATAAGATTGCCTATATCAACCATGATATTGACGACGCGATCCGGGGAGGAGTGCTCAAAGAGGAAGACATTCCGAAAACATATCGGGAGATTCTTGGAAATTCTACCAGAGTCCGCCTGGATACAATGATCCATAATGTGATCATCAACAGCATGGACCAGCCGGAGATCCGGATGTCTCCGGAAGTGGAGCAGGCTACCATGGCCCTTCGCGCCTTCATGTTTGAAAATGTGTATAAGAATCCGGTAGCAAAAGGCGAGGAAGAGAAGGCCATTAACATGGTGACCAATCTCTATGAATATTATTGGAAGCATATCCGGCTGCTTCCAGACCAGTTCCTTGAGATGCTGGAGGAAGAAGGGGGTACGCCGGAGCGGATTGTCTGTGATTATATTGCGGGAATGACGGATACATACGCGATCAAGAAGTTCGAGGAATATTTTATTCCGGAATCTTGGAAAATTTAAAGGAAATCAAGTACTTTTGTCGAATATTATATATGAGGGTGTAAATTATGTATTATTCCGATGAAGTAATTGAAGAAGTAAGATCAAGAAATGATATTGTAGATGTAATCTCTGGCTATGTGAAACTTCAGAAAAAGGGAAGTTCTTATTTTGGACTCTGTCCATTCCATAATGAGAAGTCTCCCTCTTTTTCTGTGAGCCAGCAAAAGCAGATGTATTATTGTTTTGGCTGTGGGGCGGGCGGCAATGTATTCACATTCCTGATGGAGTATGAGAATTATTCCTTCGTAGAAGCGCTTAGGTATCTGGCGGACAGAGCAGGCGTGGAACTTCCGGAGCAAGAATACTCAAAAGAAGCAAAGGCCCGTGCGGATACCAAGGCTATTTTGCTGGAGATCAACAAGGCAGCTGCGCAGTATTTTTATGCACAGCTAAAAGGCAGCCAGGGCGCCCAGGCGCTCTCTTATCTTAAGAATCGGGAGCTTGGGGATGACACCATCAAGGCGTTTGGCCTGGGATATGCCAACAAGTACAGCAATGACCTCTACAAATATCTTCGTTCCAAAGGATATCAGGATGAGATGATCGCAAAGGCCGGACTGATTACCGTGGATGAAAGGCAGGGGGCTTACGACAAGTTCTGGAACCGGGTCATGTTCCCGATCATGGATGCCAACAGCCGCGTCATAGGCTTTGGCGGCCGTGTTATGGGAGACGGAAAGCCCAAATACCTGAACTCGCCGGAGACTATGATATTCGACAAGAGCCGTAACCTCTATGGACTGAACCGGGCGAGGAGCACCAAGAAGCCATATTTCCTTCTCTGTGAAGGATATATGGATGTGATATCCCTTCATCAGGCGGGATTCGCCAATGCGGTTGCTTCCCTGGGAACGGCGCTTACGCCGGGACATGCATCGCTGATCAAGCGGTATGTGCAGGAAGTCTATCTTACATATGACAGCGACGAAGCCGGCACCAAGGCAGCGCTTCGGGCTATCCCCATTCTGAGGGATGTGGGCATCACAGCCAGGATCATCCGGATGGAGCCCTATAAAGATCCGGATGAGTTTATCAAGAATCTGGGAGCCGAGGCTTTTGAAGAGCGGATCGGCAAGGCGAGGAATGGATTCATGTTCAGCCTGGAGATTCTGGAGAAGAATTATGACATGCATTCTCCGGAGGGAAAGACTGATTTCATGAAAGAAGTCGCCAGGCGGCTTGCGCAATTCGATGAAGAGATTGAGCGCGGCAACTATATAGAAGCGGTGGCTGGCGCCTATCATGTAGGGTTCGAAGATCTGCGCAAGCTGGTGGGCAGGATGGCGATCCAGACAGGACTGGCCAAGCCTGTGGAGAGGCCGAAGAGCACCCAAGGCAAGAAGAAGGAAAAGGAAGATGGGATTCTCAAGTCCCAGAAGATACTGCTGACTTGGCTTACATCAGACGAGGCGGTATTCCGTCAGATTGAGAAGTATATCACGCCTGCGGATTTTTCAGAAGGAATCTACAGGACGGTGGCACAGCTGCTCTATGAGCAGTACGAGAAGCATGACGTGAACCCGGCAAGGATCATGAATCATTTTACGGATGAAGAAGAACACCGCGAGGTAGCCAGCCTGTTCCACACAAAGATTAAGGAACTGACGACGGCAAAAGAGCAGGAAAAGGCATTGCAGGAAACGGTTATCCGGATTAAGAATCATAGTATAGAAGAGGCGACTAAGATGCTGGACCCCACGGATATCAAGGGTCTTCAGCAGTTGATGAATGCAAAAAGGGAACTACAGGACCTTCAAAAACTGCATATTTCTATTAATTAAGGATAAAATATAAACAAGCAATGAGAGGATGGACGCTACATGGAAGAAAACACAGTGAAATTCGAGGAGAAATTAAAAGAACTGGTATCTCTTGGAAAAAAGAAGAAAAGTATTCTGGAATTACAGGAAATCAATGATTTCTTCTCGGATATGGAACTTGAGGCCGAGCAGATGGAGAGAGTGTTCGAACATCTGGAGTCCAATAACATTGATGTCCTGCGTATCAGCGGCGACGAGGATGACGATATCGACGATGTGGATATCGTGATCGCGGAAGAAGACGATGTGGACATGGAGAAGATCGACTTGAGCGTGCCGGATGGCATCAGCATTGAGGATCCGGTCCGCATGTACCTGAAAGAGATTGGGAAGGTTCCGCTTCTGACCGCAGAAGAAGAAGTGGATCTTGCGAAACGGATGGCTGACGGTGATGAAGAGGCCAAAAAGCGTCTGGCAGAGGCCAATCTGCGTCTGGTTGTCAGCATTGCGAAGCGTTATGTAGGGCGCGGCATGCTGTTTCTGGATCTGATTCAGGAAGGCAATCTGGGCCTGATCAAGGCGGTTGAAAAGTTTGACTATCATAAGGGATTTAAGTTCAGCACATATGCCACATGGTGGATTCGCCAGGCAATCACAAGAGCAATTGCAGACCAGGCAAGGACGATCCGGATTCCGGTCCACATGGTGGAGACGATCAACAAGCTGATCCGCGTGTCCAGACAATTATTGCAGGAATTAGGTCGCGAGCCTACGCCGGAAGAGATTGCGGCGCAGCTGGACATGCCGGTTGAGAGGGTCCGGGAGATTCTGAAGATTTCCCAGGAGCCGGTATCTTTGGAGACGCCCATCGGCGAGGAAGAAGACAGTCATCTGGGAGACTTCATACAGGACGACAATGTGCCAGTGCCAGCTGAAGCGGCTGCACAGACGCTGTTAAAGGAGCAGCTGGATGAGGTTCTGGACACATTGACGGAAAGAGAGCAGAAGGTATTGCGGCTGCGGTTCGGAATGAATGACGGGCGCGCCCGTACCCTGGAAGAGGTTGGAAAGGAATTCGACGTAACCCGCGAGCGTATCCGCCAGATTGAGGCGAAGGCGCTGCGCAAGCTCAGACACCCCAGCCGGAGTAGAAAATTGAGAGATTATCTGGATTAAGAAAGAGGCGCCTATGGAACTATCAAAAAGACTTACCAAAGTTGCAAGTCTTGTGACAGAGGGCGCCTCTGTTGCAGATATTGGAACGGATCACGGCTATATTCCCATCTATCTGATCGAGAATCAGATAGCCGCAAGGGCGATTGCCCTGGATATCAATAAAGGGCCTCTGGAGAGGGCCAGAATGCATATTGTGGGCCACGGGCTGAAAGGGCAGATCGAGACCCGGCTGTCTGACGGGCTTAAGGAAGTGAAGCCCGGAGAAGTGGACACGATGATTGCCGCCGGGATGGGAGGCGGCCTGGTTATCAAGATACTAAGAGAGGGAAAGCCTGTGGTGGATACGCTTAAGTCCTGTATCCTGCAGCCCCAGTCAGAGATACATAGAGTCCGTCGTTATGTGGCAGAGAACCAGATGAAGATCGTGGCTGAGGATATGGTGGAAGAGGATGGCAAGTTCTACCCTATAATGAAAGTGGAGCATGGAAGCAGCGCGCCTTATACGGAGTGCGAATACCTGTATGGCAAATGCCTGCTGGAAGAAAAGCATCCGGTGCTTAAAAAGTACCTGGACCGGGAGATGGGCATCAGGGAAAGTATCTTTGGCCAGCTGAGCAGGCGAAAAGGCAGCGAAAGCGCTGCCAGGCGTATGGAAGAGGTACGCGAGGAGATCGTGATGATTCGGGAGGCTCTGGAGTATTTTGACAGATAAGGCACAGGAAGAAGGGAGAATGCATATGCTGTGTAAGGATGTAATGGATGTGATCGAAGCGGCTTATCCAAGAGAGTATGCGCTGGATTGGGATAATGTAGGCCTGCTGGTGGGAAGAGATGATAAGGAAGTAAGGCGGATCTATATTGCCCTGGACGCGACGGATGAAGTTATTGACGCGGCGATCGAAAGCCAGGCCGACATGCTGGTGACCCATCACCCTATGATATTCGGCGCATTAAAAAGAATCAATAATCTGGATTTTATAGGAAACAGGATACTGAAACTGATCCAAAGCGACATCTCTTACTATGCAATGCATACGAACTACGACGTGCTGGGAATGGCCCGGCTGTCAGGAGAGAAGATGAATCTTTCTAAGGCAGAGGTCCTGGAAGCCACCTGCGAGAATGGACCTTCGGATAACGGCGAGGAGGGGATCGGGAGAGTGGCAGATCTGGATCACCCGGTAACTTTGCAGGAATGCGGCCATGAGGTGAAGAAATCCTTCCAACTGAACGCCGTCAAGATATTTGGAGATCTTGATGCCAGAGTGCGCAGGATCGCCATCTCCCCCGGGTCTGGCAAGAGCATGATAAAGGCGGCGCTTGATAAGAAGGCGGATGTCCTTATCACAGGAGATATCGGCCATCATGAAGGGATTGACGCGGTGGCCCAGGGGCTGGCAGTCATTGACGCAGGTCACTATGGCATCGAGCATATTTTTATGGAAGATATGAGGCAGTATCTGGGCAGTCATCTGACGGATGTGGAGGTGATGGCGGCTCCGATCGTACATCCATTTACAATCATGTAGCAGGAAAGAAATCAAAGAAAAGAGGCGGTTATAAGATGGAGAAGAAAATGTACAGCGTGCAGATAGGGGATGAAATCCGGCAGTACGAGGCTGGAACTACATACCGCCAGATTGCCGCAGAGCACCAGAAGGACTATGAGGATGATATCGTGCTGGTATTTATCAACGACCGGCTGCAGGAACTGCATAAGACGCTGGAAGGAGACTGCGTCATGCGGTTTGAGACTACGTCCGGGCCGATCGGGCATAAGACCTACAAAAGAAGCATGAGCCTGATGCTGGTAAAAGCGGTCTATGATGTGGCAAACCACGATGATATCGATAAGGTCCGAATCCATTATTCTGTCAGCAAGGGCTACTACTGTACGATTGAGGGGAATATTCGTCTGGATCAGGAATTCCTGGAGCATGTGGAGGCGAGAATGCGCGAGAATGCGCGAGATGGTGGAGATGGATATGCCCATTAATAAGCGGAGCATCCATACGGACGATGCCATCGCCTTATTCGGACAGCACGGGATGCATGACAAGGAGCGATTATTTGAATACCGGAGGGTATCCAAGGTCAACATATATAGCATGAATGAGTTTGAGGATTATTATTATGGCTATATGGTGCCTAGCGCCGGATATCTTAGGTATTTCAAACTCTATCTGTATGATGAAGGGTTCGTGGTGCAGATGCCTACCCAGAAGAACCCAAGAGAGGTGCCTCCATTCGAGCCTCAGAATAAGTTGTTCCATGTGCTCAAGGAATCCACCCAGTGGGGCGATATGCAGGGCATAGAGACGGTTGGCGCGCTGAATGGCAAGATTACCAACGGCGACGGATTACAGGTGGTACTGGTTCAGGAGGCGCTGCAGGAGAAGAAGATCGCGGAGATCGCGGCGCAGATTGCCGAACGCAGAGAACGAAAGTTCATATTGATTGCAGGCCCGTCGTCTTCGGGAAAGACGACGTTCTCCCACAGGCTGTCCATTCAGCTTCGGGCTAACGGGCTGATTCCCCACCCGATCGCGGTGGACAATTATTTTGTGGAACGGGAAGTAAATCCGAGGGATAAGAACGGGGAATATGACTTTGAATGCCTGGAGGCAGTAGACGTAGAACTGTTTAACCGGCAGCTTAAGGAACTGCTGGCAGGAAAAGAAGTGGTGATACCAAGGTTTAATTTTGTGACCGGACATAAGGAATATGGGAGCGGCGTTAAGAAACTGGGAGAAAATGACGTGCTGGTGATAGAAGGCATCCATTGCCTGAATCCCAAACTGACGGAGAGCCTGCCGGATGAGAACAAGTTCAAGATATACATCAGCGCCCTGACACAGTTGAACATAGACGAGCACAACCGGATTCCCACCACGGATGGCCGCCTGATACGAAGAATCGTCAGGGATGCCCGCACCCGGGGATCTTCCGCTAAGCGGACGATCAGCATGTGGCCGTCTGTCAGAAGAGGAGAGGAGCGCAACATCTTCCCTTATCAGGAAGAGGCGGACGTCATGTTCAATTCAGCGCTTATCTATGAACTGGCGGTATTGAAGCCTTACGTAGAATCGCTGCTCTTTGGGATTGACCGGGACTGCCCGGAATATCTGGAAGCCAAGAGGCTTCTGAAGTTCCTGGATTATTTTGTGGGAATCGGAAGCGAGAATGTTCCTACCAATTCCCTGCTGCGGGAGTTCATCGGCGGTGGCTGCTTCAATGTATAAGGAATGGGGATGCGTAAGGCATCCCCATTTTTATGCGTCATTATGCTTATTTTGACTTGACTTCCCGCCACAGTTCGTTGTAGAGGGCGTCGTTTTCATCTCCCAGGAATTTGAAGGTCTCACAGTTCGCCAGTTCTTCCGGATCCGGGAAGGCTATGGGGCTGTTTCGAAGAGCAGGGTCTTCAATCAGCTGCCTTCCGGCCTCATTCGGCGTAGAGTAGGTGATGTAGTCAAAGTTCATCTTCGCGATATCCGGGCGGCAGATGAAGTTAATGAATTTCTCGGCATTTTCCTTGTGCTTGGCGTTCTTTGGAATGACCCAGGAATCAATCCACACATTGGAACCTTCTTTTGGTATCACGTATTCCAGATTGGGATTCTCCCACTGGGTGTAGATGGCTTCACCGGAGTAGATGACGCCAATGGCGGCCTCATTGCCAATCATTTTGTCTCGCACCTGGTCGATAACGTAGGCCTGCACAAGAGGCTTCTGCTTGATCAGCAACTTCTTGGCCGCCTCCAGTTCATCCAGGTCGGTGGAATTAAGCGAGTAGCCGAGATATTTCAGCGTGACTCCAAACGCGTCGCGCACGCTGTCCTGCATCAGGATATTATCCTTGTATTTCTCATCCCACAGTACGGACCAGCTGTCGATAGGCTCATCCACCATGGTCTTGTTATAGAGGATACCTACCGTTCCCCAGCAGTATGGCACGGAGTACTTGTTCTCCGGGTCGAACTGCCTGGACTGATCCATATAAGTATCGCCGATATTCCTGATATTTGGGATGTTGTCAAAATCAATCTCTGCCAGCAGGTCATTTTCTATCATTCTCTGTATCATGTAGTCGGAAGGGCAGACCACGTCATAAGCAATGGCGCCGGACTGGATCTTGGGATACATGATCTCGTTGGTCTCGTATTCCTCATAGACGACCTCGATCCCCGTCTCTTTCTCGAACATGGTGATAGTCTCCGGGTCCATATATTCTCCCCAATTGTAGACAATCACTTGATTATCGCCTCCTGTGGCTGCCTTGGAGCCATAGAAGAAGCCGCCCACGATTACCACCAATGCCATCATGACAGGAACGACCTTGCGAAGAAGGAAGCGGCCGGCCTTATGGCGCCTTATGCTTCTTGCGGTAACGGCCTTGTGCTTATCCGGCTTTTCATCCGGCGCGATGTTGACCAGAATGAGCAGCAGGAGCACGGACAGGAAGAGTATGGTGGAGAGCGCGTACATTTCCGGCTTGATGCCTTTTCGAACTTCACTGTATATCTTGGTGGACAGGGTGTCCACTCCAGGGCCCTTGGTAAAATGCGTGATGATAAAGTCATCCAGCGACATGGTAAAGGCCAACAGGAATCCGGATGATACGCCTGGAAGGATATCCGGGAATACCACCTTGAAGAAGGCATAGACCGGAGAAGCCCCCAGGTCCAGGGCCGCCTCGTAAGTGCTTACATTGGTCTGCTTTAGCTTGGGCATGACGCTTAATATCACATAAGGAATATTAAAGGTAATGTGAGCCAGCAGTATGGTCGAGAATCCCAGCGAAAACCGAAATGCGATGAAGAGCAGCATCAGGGAGATGCCGGTCACAATATCCGCATTCAGCATGGGAATGTTGGTAACCCCCATCATGGTGGTGCGGAATTTCCGGTGCATGGCCTGGATCCCGATTGCCGCCGCCGTTCCTATGATCGTCGCGATCAGGGCGGACAGAAGAGCTATGATCAGGGTCGTATACAAGGCATTCATAATCTGCTCGTTCTTGAATAACTCTACGTACCATTTGGTGGTAAATCCTCCCCATTTGGAGCGTGTCTTCGATTTATTGAAAGACAGCACCATCAAGGTTACGATAGGAGCGTACAGAAGCACGAAGATGAGCACCAGGTAAAAACGCTGTAAGATTTTCTTGATCAAAATACAGTTCCCTCCCCATCTTTATCGTATTTGGCAATCAATGCCATACTGATGATAATAAAAATCATAAGTACCAGGGACAGGCCGCTTCCCACATGCCAGTTGCTTCCCTGCTTGAATTCCTGCTCGATGACATTGCCGATCAGCAGGATCTTGCTTCCGCCAAGCAAATCGGAGATGACGAAAGTGGTCAGCGCGGGCACGAATACCATGGTAATTCCGCTGATGATCCCAGGCACGCTTAAAGGCAGGATGATGCGCAGGAATGTCTGCACATTATTGGCGCCCAAGTCCCTCGCGGCCGCTATGACATCCTTGTCGATCTTGGCCAGCACGTTATAGATCGGAAGGACCATGAAGGGCAGGAAGTTATAGACCATGCCCAGAACAATGGCATAAGGCGTATTGATGATCTCCAGGGCAGGAAGGTTCAGGAAATCCAGGATCACATTGATGACTCCGTTCTTCTCCAGAAGATTCTGCCATGCCAGGGTACGCAGAAGGAAATTCATCCACATGGGCAGGATGAAGATCAGCACGATAAAACTGGACTGGTTAACGCCCAGGTTGGACAGGATCATCGCCAGAGGATAGGCCAGGAGCAGGCAGACCACGGTGCTCACAAAGGAAAGCAGGAGGGCAAGCCCCAATGCTTTCAGGTTCTCCGGCGTCGTAATATTTGCAATATTCAATAACGTAAAAGCCCCGTCCTTGTCGGTCAGCCCATAGTAAAAGATCATAAGGAGAGGGATGATGATAAAGGATACTGACCAGAAGAGATAAGGTCCGGCCAGCAGCCGCTTGAATTTTCTTGTCTTATTCCTCAATTGTAACCGCCTCCGCATCTTCAGACTCAGGTTTCTTCATAATCTGTATATCGAAAGGATCTACCTTGATTCCTACCTCTGTTCCTACCGGGAACATATCGGTGCTGTGTACCAGCCATTCGTAGTTATTGGCCAGTACTTCCATCTCATAATGCACGCCCTTGAAGATCAGATGGGTGACTACGCCCTCCATGATGCCTTCTTCCGGCTTCACCAGATCAATATCCTCCGGCCTTATAACTGCGTCCACCGGCTTGTTGCGTCCAAAGCCTTCATCCACGCAAGGGAAATTGACGCCCAGGATCTTAACCAGCCGGTCTTCTACCATGGTGGCAGGAAGAATGTTGCTCTCGCCGATAAAGTCGGCAACGAAAGCATTCTGCGGCTCATTGTAAATGTCCTCCGGCGTTCCGATCTGCTGGATGTAGCCCTGATTCATGACTACGATGGTATCGGACATGGTGAGGGCTTCCTCCTGGTCATGGGTAACATATACGAAGGTGATGCCAAGCTCGTTCTTGAGACGGATCAATTCATACTGCATATCCTGACGCAGCTTTAAGTCCAGCGCGCCCAGCGGCTCGTCAAGAAGAAGAACCTTAGGCTCATTAACGATGGCCCGTGCGATGGCGATACGCTGCTGCTGGCCGCCGCTTAAGGAGTCGGGAGTCCTGTCTTCAAATCCCTCCAGATTCACCAGTTTCAGGGCATAACGAATCTTGTCATTAATGTAGGACTGGGATTTGCCCTTGATCTTCAGGCCAAATGCGATATTCTGGGCAATGGTCATATTGGTAAAGAGGGCATATTTCTGGAATACGGTATTGAGCTGCCGCTTGTTGGGGGCCAGTTCCGTAATATTCTTTCCGTCAAAGATGACCTTTCCGGTATCCGGGGACTCAAAGCCGCCCAGAATCCGAAGAAGGGTGGTCTTTCCACAGCCGCTGGGCCCAAGCAGGGTCAGAAATTCATTTTCTCGGATATACAGGTTCAGGTCATCCAGGACCAGGTTTTCTCCAAAGGATTTTGAAATATTTACAATATCGATTAATTTGTGTGACATGATAGTCCTCCCGTATCATTTATTCTTATCTTTAGAAACTGGGCGGCGTGCTGACCCAGATGATGGTGGCGCCAGTGCTGTTTGGAGCCTCTATATAATGCTCGGAATGTGGGGTGAAGTAAAAAGATTCCCCTTTTTTGGCAGTGTAGACTTTTTTCCCGATATGGATCTTAACGGTACCTTTTAGCACATATCCGAACTCTTCCCCTTCATGGGGGACATCCCGGTAGGTGGAACCGCCTGGCTTGAGCGTGAGGCGGATAGGCTCCATCATATTCTTCTGGGCGTTGGGGATGATCCACTCGGTCTTATTCAAAAGTTCCGTATCTTCCTTTTCAAAATAATCTTCATAGTGGAAGACGACCTGCTCTTCCGGGTCTTCGCTGAAGAATTCATTGATGGTAGTCCCCAGGCATTGCAGAATGTCTACCAGGGTAGCAATGGAAGGAGAAGTAAGGTCCCGCTCCAGCTGGGAGATGAATCCTTTGGACAGTTCCGCCCGGTCCGCCAGTTCTTCCTGGGTAAGATTCTTGGCAATTCGCAGTTCTCTTAATTTCGGGCCTATTTCCATAAGTACCTCCTTTTTGCTGCGTGACAGTAAAAATAAACATAGAGTTTAGTATTTCTTAACTCGTGCGCAAGGCTCATTATACTATATATTTATAAAAAATCAAGAGATTTCTGGGAAAAAGTTAAAGTCCGGGCGCAGGAGGAACTGCGTGCCCGGACTGGGACTATTTTTGATAGATTTTCAGAAGGTTCTCCATGTTGCTGGACATGCCGGTCATCAGAAGATCCGCTATAGTGATCGCGGCCATGGATTCCACCACCACCACGGCTCTTGGAACGATGACGGGGTCGTGCCTGCCGGTGATAGTGATGGTGGTCTCTTCGCCTTCCCGGGTCACCGTCTGCTGAGGCTTTGAGATGGAAGGCGTAGGCTTGATGGCTGCCCTTAAGATGATGGGGCTGCCATCGCTTAAGCCGCCCAAGGTTCCGCCAGAATGATTGGTCTTCTTGCAGATATTGCCCTGGCAGTTTAAGAAGGCGTCGTTGTTTATGCTTCCCTTAGAGGCGGCGGCCTCAAAGCCGTCGCCGATCTCGATGCCCTTTACTGCGCCAATGGACATCAATGCCCTGGCAAGGCAGGCATCCAGCTTCTGGAAGACAGGATCGCCGATACCGGCAGGCATGCCGTTGATGCGGCATTCCACGATTCCGCCGGAAGAATCCTGCTCTTTGATGCATTGTTCCAGGTAAGCGGAAGCCCTTTGTGCATAATCGTCGCTGGGCATGTATAGACTATTATGGACAATGCAATCATAATCATAGGCAGATTCGGGAACCACGATGCTGCCGATCGCCTTGGTGTAGGCTCTTAGATGGATCCCAAGCTGATCCAGCATCTTGGAAGCGATGGCTCCGGCGGCAACCCGCCCGATGGTCTCCCTGCCGGAGGTGCGTCCTCCGCCGCGATAGTCGCGGAATCCGTATTTGGAATCAAAGGTATAGTCGGCATGTCCCGGACGGTAGCAGTCCTTGATCTTTCCGTAGTCCCTGGAACGCTGATCCTGGTTGCGCACCATGAGCGAGATGGGAGTACCGGTGGTGCGCCCTTCGAACACGCCGGAGAGGATCTCCACCTGATCTGATTCGCTGCGGGCAGTGGTATATTTGCTCTGTCCGGGCTTCCTTCGGTCAAGGAATCTCTGGATATCGCCTTCTGAGAGAGGAATCCCTGCCGGACATCCGTCGACGACGACGCCGATTGCCGGCCCGTGGGATTCCCCCCAGGTAGTCATTGTAAATAAGGTTCCATAAGTTGATCCAGCCATAAGTAAGTCTCCTTCATATATAATAGATATTCTTATTATATTAGAAAGGGGGCAAGCCTGCAATTATAAAATATTCAGGAAATCTTCATTATTTTTTTGTGATTTTTCCTGTACTTTTGCATATATGCATATTATAATGTTAGCGTGTGAGATTTTGAAAGAGGAGTAATATCTATGGGTGATACAGGAAAAAGAGCAGATGAGATTATTGAAGAGACCATGAAAGAAATCTATGATGACCTCAATAGTTCTGATGCTTTTAAAGAAACGGATGATGATTATGAAGATTCCCAGGAAGAAGAAATTGATATGGAAGATGATGATAGCGCTGACATATCTGCTGATGACGGTGTTCTTGAGACAGACAGATTCGATGAGATAGACGATGAAGATAGTCTGGAAGAGTTTGACGATATAAAAGACGAAGAATTAGAATATGATGAATTGGAAGATGACGATATGGAAGAGACCGATATAGTGAAGGCGGCAAAGAAAAAGAAACGCAAGAAGACGGCGGCGATCGTGGCAGGCATCATTATCGGAGTCCTGGTCCTGATCTATGTGGGATTTGCCATATTCTTTAGCAGCCATTTCATGTTCTTTACGAAGATCAATGGGACGGACTTCTCTCTGAAAAGCGTAAGCCAGGTGGAGGCCTATATGAAGCAGCAGGTGGCGGATTATGTCTTAACGCTTAAAGAATCTGATGGCGGAAGCGAGAAGATCAGCGGCTCTGATATCTCTCTTGTGTATGTTCCGGGCGAACAACTTGAGAAACTGGCTAAGAAGCAGAATAATTTCCTTTGGATCACTTCCCTGTGGAATCATCCGAAGATTACATCAGAGATTGGCGTGGAATATGACAAGGATGCCCTTGCAAAGATAACGGAAGGCCTGGAATGCCTGAAGCCGGAGAACCAGACTGTTTCCGTGGATGCCCATCCGGAATTCCAGAACGACAAGTTTGTAGTGGTTCCAGAAGTGGTAGGCACCCAGATTGATACGGAGAAGTTTAATGAGGCCGTGACCAAGGCCATCAATGGATTCAAGCCGACTTTGGACCTGTTCAAGACAGGATGCTATATATTGCCAAGGTTTGTATCTGATTCACAAGAAGTCGTAGCGGCTACAGATGCCATGAACAGTTATCTGGGAGCAAACGTTACATATGACTTTAATCCGGCTACGGAAGTGGTGGACGCTTCCGTCATATCCCAATGGGTAACCGTGGATGCAGATATGAACGTGACTTTTAATGAAGAAGCGGTAAGAGCCTTTATCCAGTCCCTGGCGGATAAGTACGATACCAAGGGCAAGCCCAGGACATTTACGACGGCAACCGGCAATACGGTAAATGTGACAGGCGGAAGTTATGGATGGAAGATTGATCAGGAGGCAGAGTACAATGCGCTGATTGCTAATATCCAGAATGCGGAGACCGTTACCAGAGAGCCCAATTATGCGAGCCGCGCTGCAAGCCACGAAGGAAATGACGTGGGCAGCACCTACGCGGAGGTGGACCTGTCTAACCAGATGATGTATTTCGTTCAGAACGGCCAGGTGGTACTACAGTCAGGAATCGTGACCGGGAATCCGAACAAAGGAAACGGAACGCCGCAGGGAGTCTATTCCCTGGCATATAAGGCGCTGGATCAGGTGCTGAGAGGAACCAAGAAGCCGGATGGAACCTATGAGTATGAGACGCCGGTGAAGTTCTGGATGCCATTCAACGGAGGAATCGGCTTCCATGACGCTACATGGCAGTCATCCTTCGGCGGATCCAGGTATCAGACCAATGGCTCTCACGGATGCGTAAACCTGCCTTATGACGTGGCAGCCCAGCTTTATAACCTGATCACAGCGGGAACGCCGGTGGTGTGCCATTACTAGACGACGAAGAATATAGAAAAATGAGGATAAGATCATGTATGAATTATTAAAGAAGGATGGTCTTGCCAAAAGAGGAAGATTGCATACAGTACATGGGGTCATTGAGACCCCTGTATTTATGAATGTGGGAACAGCGGCTGCCATAAAGGGAGCCGTCTCGACCACGGATTTACAGGAAATCAAGACACAGGTGGAACTTTCCAACACTTATCATCTGCATGTCCGTCCGGGAGATGAAGTGATAAAGAAGTTGGGAGGCCTTCACAAGTTCATGGTCTGGGACAAGCCGATCCTGACGGATTCCGGCGGGTTCCAGGTTTTTTCTCTGGCAGGACTTCGAAGAATCAAGGAAGAGGGAGTGTATTTCAACTCCCACATTGATGGCAGGAAGATCTTCATGGGCCCGGAAGAGAGCATGCAGATTCAGTCGAATCTGGCCTCTACCATCGCCATGGCTTTCGATGAATGTCCGTCAAGCATAGCCGAGAAGGACTATATTGAGAAGTCGGTGGACCGGACGACTCGGTGGCTGATACGCTGCAAGAAAGAGATGGAGCGTCTGAACAGCCTGCCGGATACGATCAATCAGGAGCAGATGCTCTTTGGAATCAATCAGGGAGGCATCTATGAAGATATCCGTATCCGCCATGCCAAGGAGATCGCAGATCTTCATCTGGACGGGTACGCCATTGGAGGGCTTGCTGTCGGCGAGTCGCATGAGGATATGTACCGGATTCTGGACGCTGTCGTGCCGCATCTTCCGCAGAATGCGCCTACTTATCTGATGGGCGTGGGAACGCCAGCCAATATTCTGGAGGCTGTGGATCGGGGGGTAGACTTCTTTGACTGCGTATATCCCAGCAGAAACGGCAGGCACGGACACGTGTATACCAGGCACGGGAAGTTAAACCTTTACAATGCCAGATACGAACTGGATGAGCGCCCGATCGAAGAAGGATGCAGATGTCCTGCCTGCCGCACATATTCAAGAGCCTATATCCGCCATCTGCTGAAAGCAAAAGAGATGCTGGGAATGAGGCTGTGCGTGCTGCATAACCTGTATTTCTACAATTCTATGATGGAAGAGATCCGCCAGGCAATTGAAGAAGGACGGTATCAGGAGTATAAAAAAGAGAAGCTTGATGGGCTTATGTCCGGCAGGGAATAAATGTAAAATTTACATGAATTATACAAAATGACTTGATGAATGCAGCATTATTGTGTATGATAGCAATAGTGTTTAATGAGATTTAGGAGGAATTAGTATGTACACATTAGCAGCACAGAGTTCAGGAGGAAGTTGGGCATTACTGTTTGTAGTATATGCAGTAATCTTTGGCGGTTTCTGGTTTATCTTTATAAGGCCACAGAAGAAGGAACAGAAGAGAGTTCAGTCCATGATTTCTGAGATGGAAGTAGGAGATACCGTTCTTACGACCAGCGGTTTTTATGGAGTTATAATCGATATCAGCGATGACGATGTTATCGTAGAATTCGGAAGCAACCGGAATTGCCGTATTCCGATGCAGAAAGCAGCGATCGCTCAGGTAGAGAAGGCTTCTGCCGAGTAAGTATCGCGTGATAGAAGAGAATCCTGACAGGGAGACGTTTTTAAGACGTCTCCTTTTTTATTGAAACCTTACATCGTCTGTAAGTATGATTCGGTACGGCCATTTGCTATAATAAAAACAAAGAAAGGCAAGGGGGAGAAACGATGGATTGGAACAAGATACTTCAGGTCAAGAATGTCACCAAGAATTACGGGAAGGGCGAGAGCAGGACGGCAGCGCTTCGGGGCATCAGCTTTGACGTGCTGGAGGGAGAGTTTCTTGGGATCATGGGAGACAGCGGTTCCGGGAAGACCACGCTTCTAAACTGCATAGCCACCATGACCAGGCCCACGTCAGGAGAAATACTGCTAAACGGCGAGGCTATCTCTGCCTTCAAGGGAGCCAGGCTTGCAAAATACAGGGGAGGAAAGATCGGCTATCTGTATCAGGAATTTGAACTTTTGGATAACCTGACGGCGAGAGAGAATATCTTGCTGCCGCTGGCGCTTCATGGAATCACGCAAAAGCAGGCACAGGGGAGTCTTATGGAACTGGCGGGCCGGTTGGACATTGTTCCAGTGCTGGACCGGTTCCCTTCTCAGATGTCCGGGGGACAGAAGCAGCGCGTGGCGGCTGCCAGAGCGCTGATCACGCAGCCGGAGATCCTGCTGGCGGATGAGCCTACTGGAGCCCTGGACAGCCGCAATTCGAAGATTCTGCTGGATAAGATGGCGATTATCAACCGGGAGCAGAAGAAGACGATCATGATGGTGACCCATGATGCCAATGCGGCAAGCTACTGTACCAGGATTCTGTTCATACAGGATGGCCGCCTGTTCCACGAACTCAGAAGGAATCCCCGCAAAGAGGATCGCGAATCTTTCTACGAGAGAATTGTGGCAGTCATGGCCCAGCTGGGAGGAGGAAGCGCAAATGTTCTTTAGGCAGATTCGGCGAAGCGCCGCAAAGAACCGGAAGAATAACAGCCTGTTTTTTGGAACTCTGGTGGCTGCAATTGTAGCCTTCTATACTTTGCTCTCACTTGAGAGCCAGGATGTCATTCGCTTCCTCAAGACGTTGGAAAGCGATGCGATAGAGAGGCTGATGCTGCTGATTCCAGTCGTATATGCAGTATCTTTGTTCTTCGTATTTTTTCTGGTCTACTTCGCGTACCGCTATCAGATGGATGGGCGAAGGAAAGAATTCGGCCTTTACCTGATGCTGGGGATGGGCCGCGGCAGGCTATTTGCCATGCTTATGGGCGAAACGCTGTGGAACAGCCTGGTCTCTGTCCTGGCCGGGCTTCCGATAGCCTTGCTTCTTACAGAAGGAATCAGCCTGGCAACAGCCAAGGTAATCGGGCTTGGTATCGTCGGGCATAAGATATCCCTGTCCTTACCCGCCGTGCTGTGGTCCGTGGCAGGATTCATCCTTGTGCAGTGCTTTGCAATGCTGGTCTTATGCGCCCAGTACAGCCGAAAAGAGCCAATGGAGCTGATGCAGGCAGTCGGGCCAGAACGGCAGGCAGCGGCGGGCGAAAAGAGGAGGAAAGCCAGCCTGATTCTTGGGCTCCTTCTTCTTTTGATGGCTTACGGGGCAGGGATCCTGCTTCTTCGTGGCTTTGGCCTGCCAGTGATCGCGCTGATCTTTCTGCTTGGAGGAAGCGGAACTTTCCTGGTGTTTCAAGGCATTGGATCCTTGATTGGAGAGCGCATACAAAGAAAGGGGCCCAGCCAGCCCGGCCTTTATACCTTTACTGGCAGACAGATCCAGGAAAGCGTGGTAGATCAGTATAAGGCATTGGCTGTAGCCTCGCTGTTGCTTTTGCTGGCGCTTGCGTGCATCTCCTTTGGCATTGGCATGGCGGCAGGAAGAGGCTCGGGCGAGACAAGGACGGCGGACTTCTCGGTCAAGGGGACAGAGGCTGAGATTCAGGAAGGCATCCGAAGGCTTGACGATCCGTCCATGATAGCGGGGTATTATCCGATGTATCTCGGACATATGGATATAGATGCGCATGCATATTCCTTAAAAGGCCTGCAGGAAGCGATCCTGAAGCAGCCAGATAGTACGCAGAAAAGCAGCCTTCAGGATCATCTGGGGTATGGACTGGAATATGTCATTTCCGAGGCCAGTTATAACCAGTTGCGCGCCTCCATAGGAAAAGATCCTATAGAACTGGGAACGGATGGGATCGGGCTATATACATCCATGAAGGATGACCGGGCATTTACAGACCTTCTGGAACACACGTTAAAGAGCAGGCCCGAAGTGAGCATCGACGGGCAGGATTACAGGCTGCTTACAGAACTTTACAGCGATAATGTGGTAGCGGACAGGGAAATTACGCTCTATATAGCCTTTATCGTTCCGGATGAGAAGTATCTGGCTTGGACCAAAGACGGGCAGGCGCCCTTCTGCTGGAATATAACGGTGAGCCAGGAGGCTGTAGATGAACTAGGGCTTATGCAGGCAATCCAGAAGGTGGATGAAAGACTTTCCTTTACCGGACTGGAATATGAAAGCTATCTCAGCGGGATTGGCAGGAACCTGTTCTATACAGTGGCATCCAGTTATCTGTCCATCTATCTTGGCGTCCTGTTCCTGCTGATCTCCAATACGGTTATCGGCCTTAAGTATCTGATGCAGCAGCATGCCTGCAGGCAGCGGTACCGGACGCTGCTTATGCTGGGGGCAGGGACGAAAGAACTGTGCAAGTGCGCGGGGCGCCAGATTGGCATCTTTTTCCTGCTGGCCATCGGCGTGGCGGCCGTCAACTCCATTTTTGCAGTGTGGTCCATGTTTGGCAGTTTTATGAGGCTGCCGGCGGGGACGGCTGCTTCCAAAGTTTTTTTGATGGCAGGGGTTGCATTTCTACTGTTTCTTGTGTTTGAATGGATCTATATCCATGTTGTCATAAGCGCCAGCCACCGGGAGATACGGACGCTTCGGGCAACGGACGGGAGGAATGCCTTGTGAGCAGGATTATAGTAGTGGAAGATGACAGATATCTAAGAGAAGAATTGGTAACGACATTTGAAAGGAAGGGATACTCGGCGTGGAGTATCTCTTCCTTTGATGAGGCGGAAAAGGAAATCCTTGCGTACGCCCCGGATCTGGCGGTGCTGGATCTCAACCTGCCTGGAAGGTCAGGATTCGAGCTTTGCAGGCGGCTGAAGGCAAGGGCGGCATTTCCTATTCTGATTTTGACGGCCCGGGATGCCCTGGCAGATGAACTGCATGCGTTGGGACTTGGGGCAGACGACTTTCTTACGAAGCCGTGCCATCCTGATCGGCTAACAGCCCGTGTGGCCCGCCTGATAAAGACCTATGGAAGAGTGCACGATTCCTTGCAGGCAGGGAGCCTGATCCTGGATTTGGACGCAGGCAGGGCGGCCTTTAAGGACAGGCATACGGATCTGACGGAGACAGAAGGAAAGATTCTTAAGACGCTGATGGAATATTATCCGCAGACGGTTCCAAAAGAAGAATTATTCGAAAGGCTGTGGGGCGGCAGCGAATTTGTAGATGACAACATTCTGCAGGTGAATATGGCAAGGCTTCGAAAGAGCATGGACCACATCGGCTTGCGGGAGGCGATCCGCACGGTGCGCGCCCAGGGCTATCGGCTGGAGGTGGAAAGATATGAGGGAGAATAGATGGAAGATCAGGCAGGAACTGCCGTGGATCATTCTGGTGGCTGCAAGCGAAGGCTTTTTTACCTTCGTACTGTGGCTGACAGCGCCGGATGCCTTCGGAAGCGTCGCTGTGATGGCTGCCATCTTTGCCGTGCTGGTCATCGCGTCCGGGTGCATCATAGGGAAGAAGCGACAGGAAAGGCAGATGGATGCGCTGCAGGCATGCCGCGAAGAACTGGAAGAAGCGGCTAGGAATTGTCAGGCGCAAGAAATGCAGGTTTACCAGGAGTATATCGAGGCATGGACTCATGAAGTCAAAACGCCGCTATCTCTGGCTACGCTGGTGCTTGATAACCACAGGGAAGAGATGTCTCCCTATGTCTATGACCGGATGGCTCATGTCCATCATGCCATCAGCGGCAATGTGGACAGAATCCTGTACTATGCAAGGCTTCAAGCGGACCATGTGGATTATAAGTTTGAGAGGCTGGATCTGGAAACTTGCGTCAGAGAGAGTCTGGATGATTTCCTTCCCATCGCAAAGGAACGGGGAATTGACGTAAAGACTGATATTGCGTCCATAGAAGTGATAAGCGACCGGAAGGTGCTAGCCTTCATGCTTGCACAGATCTTGAGCAATGCACTCAAGTATGCAGACCAGGAATCCGGCCGGGTAAGCGTGGATGGCTGGATGGATGCTAAGGAAGAAGGCAAGGCACATCTGAAAGTCAGGGACAACGGAAATGGCGTGCCTTATGAAGATCTTCCCTTTATCTTCGATAAGGGATTCACCGGGCATAGGGCAGACTTCCGGAATTCTACAGGCATGGGACTTTACTTTGTAAAGAAGTATGCGGAAAAACTGGCAATTCAGGTGAAGATCGACGAGGTGCCTACGTCTGACAGCGGATTTGGGATTGAATTGATTTTATAAAGTAATATTTTCCTTGAAAACAGGAATACTTACAATATGTATTCCAAATATTTCAAGGAAGGGAGAACTGTTATGAAATTAAAGAGAATCCTGGCTGCAGGATTGGCATTATCTATGGTTGCCGGCATGGCTATGACTGGGTGCGGAAAGAAGGAGGAAGGAAAAGCATCCATCTATTACCTGAATTTTAAGCCGGAGGTGGCAAAGCAGTGGGAAGAGATCGCGAAAAAGTATAAGAAAGAGACCGGGGTAGAGGTAAAGGTGGTGACAGCGGCCTCTGGCACTTATGAATCCACGCTTAAGTCCGAGGTTGCCAAGAAGAATCCGCCGACTCTGTTTCAGATAAACGGGCCCATCGGCTATCACAACTGGAAGGATTACTGCCTGGATCTGGCAGATACGGAAGTCTATAACAATCTGACGGATAAGGATATGGCGATCCGGGGCGTGGACGGCAAGGGCGTCTATGGAATCCCTTACGTGGTAGAGGGGTATGGAATCATCTATAACGATGCGATCATGGAGAAATATTTTGCGCTGCCACAAAAGGCGGTAGAGATCGGTTCGGCAGAAGAGATTAAAGATTTTGAAACCTTGAAGGCAGTAGTGGAAGATATGACCAGGCATAAGGACGAACTGGGCATTGAAGGCGTATTCTCATCCACTTCTTTTGCTGCAGGGGAGGATTGGAGATGGCAGACCCATCTTGCCAACGTTCCGATCTACTATGAGTATCAGGAAAGCGGGGTGACAGACAAAGAGAAGATTGACTTTACCTACAACAAGAACTTTCAGAATATCTTCGATCTGTACCTGAATAACTCTTGTACGGAACCTGGACTTGTGGGCTCCAAGACGGTGGAAGACTCCATGGCGGAATTCGCTCTTGGCAAATCAGCCATGGTCCAGAACGGCAACTGGGGATGGGGACAAGTCTCTGACGTTAAAGGCAATGTCGTAAAGGAAGAGGATGTAAAATTCCTTCCAATCTATACAGGAATGAATGAGGATGCAAAACAGGGCCTGTGCATCGGCACAGAGAACTTCTGGTGCGTCAACAGCAAGGTGGATGAAGCCAAGAGGCTGGCTGCCATTGAATTCCTGAATTGGCTGACCAATGAGGAGAAGGGCAAGAAGGAAATGGTCAAACTTGGATTCATCTCCCCATTTAAGACGTTCAGCGAGGATGAGCAGCCGGACGATCCGCTGGCAAAAGAAGTAGTTAGATATATGAATGACAATGGACTTGAAACCATATCATGGAACTTTACCTCATTTCCAAGCCAGACCTTCAAAGATAATTTCGGCGCGTCCTTGTTGGAATACGCCCAGGGAAGCAAGGAATGGAAAGCAGTGGTATCTGATATGAAAAAGGACTGGGCTGCGGAAAAAGCCAATTCATCGGACGGTGAATAGGGAAGGAGCAAGTTATGCAGAAGACCTTAAAGAGATATTTTCCTATTTTCGTGCTTCCGACCCTGCTGGCATTTGCGGTCGCGTTCCTGATTCCGTTCGTAATGGGAATCTATCTGTCGTTCTGTAACTTTACAACCGTGATCGATGCAAGATTCACAGGCATCAGCAATTATACGAAGATGTTCTCAAACCAGGACTTCCTGTCAGCGTTGTCCTTTACGGCAAGATTTACAGTTGTTTCAGTCATCCTGATCAATGCAGGCGCTTTTCTTCTGGCGCTTGCGCTTACAAAAGGAATCAAAGGAACCAATCTTTACCGAACCGTATTCTTTATGCCCAACCTGATCGGCGGCATCGTGCTGGGATATATCTGGCAGCTGATCATCAACGCGGTGCTTCTGCGATCCGGGGTTACCATAACCACCAGCGCAAAGTACGGCTTCTGGGGGCTGGTGATCCTCATGGGCTGGCAGATGATCGGATATATGATGATCATCTATATCGCTGGCATTCAGAACATTTCCACAGAACTGATGGAAGCGGCAAAGATAGACGGGGCTACGAATCTTCAGATATTGGGAAAGATTACGATCCCGCTGGTCATGCCCTCCATCACCATCTGCCTGTTCCTTACGCTTACCAACTCCTTCAAGCTGTTTGACCAGAATCTTGCGCTGACCGCCGGACTGCCGGGGAGGCAGACGCAGATGCTGGCGCTTGATATCTACAATACCTTTTATGGTAGAACCGGCTGGGAAGGCGTAGGGCAGGCCAAGGCCGTGGTATTCTTCGTGATGGTCGCGGCGATCGCGCTGCTGCAGCTTTATTTTACCAGACGCAGGGAGGTGGAGAACTGATGGGAAGGAAAAAAGCAAAGAAAGAGGAGGACGTAAGCGAACTGTCCCGGAGAGCAGGCGTGACGCTGACCGTGGGAATCGGAGTTCTGGCGGTGATTTTCCTGCTCCCCATTCTGGTGGTGCTGCAGAATTCATTTAAAAGCAAGCTGTATATCAGCAATGAACCCTTTGCTTTACCGGTTGGCAATCTGTTTGCAGGGCTTGAGAACTACGTGGGAGGGGTAGAAAAGACCGGATTTTTGTCCGCATTCGGGTATTCCCTATTCATCACAGTATTTTCGGTAGCCCTCATCATACTGTGTACTTCGATGACCGCCTGGTATATCATAAGGGTTAAGAATCGATTTACCACGGCGCTCTATTATCTGTTCGTCTTCGCGATGATCGTGCCCTTCCAGATGGTGATGTTTACGATGACGAAGATCGCCAACATGCTGTATCTGGATAATCCGGTGGGAATCATATTTCTGTACCTGGGGTTTGGCTGTGGCCTTTCAGTCTTCATGTTCTGCGGATTCATCAAGTCCATCCCGCTGGAGATAGAAGAGGCGGCGATGATTGATGGCTGCGCGCCTCTTCAGACATTTTTCAGGATCGTGCTTCCGATATTGAAGCCGACGGTGATCACCATCGCAATCTTGAATGCCATGTGGATCTGGAACGACTACCTGCTTCCTTATCTGGTCATCGGCAGCGACTATAAGACGATCCCCATCGCGGTCCAATATCTGAGGGGCGGGTATGGCTCCGTTGATATGGGCGCTATGATGGCGATGCTGGTACTGGCCATTCTTCCGATCATTGTCTTCTATCTGCTTAGCCAGAAGCATATCATTAAAGGTGTTGCCGCGGGAGCGGTAAAGGGATAGTGGAAAAAAAACTGGATTTGTGTTAGAGTGTAGAAGAAATGGCAAAAGGAGGAAGATTATGTTAGAAAATGAATTGACGGCCTTGGTGCAGACAAAATTAAATAAAGAGATGAAAGATGCAAGCGATAAGGAATTGTATTATGTCCTGCTTGCCTATACGAAAGAAAGACTGAAAGAGACGCCGGCGATTGAGGGCGATAAGAAATTATACTATATTTCCGCAGAATTCCTGATTGGGAAGCTTCTGTCTAATAACCTGATTAATCTTGGCATCTATGAAGAGGTGGCAGAAGTCCTGAAGAAAAATGGCAGGGAGCTTTCCCGGATTGAAGAAGTGGAGCCGGAGCCGTCCCTTGGAAACGGCGGACTTGGAAGGCTTGCCGCCTGCTTCCTGGATTCCATCGCAACTTTGGGCCTTGCCGGCGACGGAATCGGCCTGAACTACCATATGGGCCTGTTCCGCCAGGTATTTCAGGGGCACAAGCAGAAGGAAGTGCCGAATCCATGGATAGAGCCCGAGAGCTGGCTTACGGATACGGGAATTAGATTTGAAGTGCCGTTCCGTGATTTTACGCTGACTTCCAGGCTGTATGACATTGATGTTGCGGGCTATGAGAATGGGAAGAACAAACTGCACCTTTTTGATGTGGAAGGCGTGGACGAGAGCATTATCGGGGACGGGATCAACTTTGACAAGCACAATATCGGCAAGAACCTGACGCTCTTTCTGTACCCGGATGACAGCGACAAGGCAGGCAACCTTCTTCGGATCTACCAGCAGTACTTTATGGTATCCAACGCGGCCCAGCTGATCTTAAAGGAATGCAAAGAAAAGGGATATGACCTTCGCCGGCTGCATGAGCATGTGGCGATCCAGATCAATGACACCCACCCGTCCATGGTGATCCCGGAACTGATCCGTCTGCTGGTGCAGAATCAGATCGACTTTAATGAAGCCATCGAGATCGTGCAGAAGACCTGCGCGTATACGAACCATACGATCCTGGCAGAAGCGCTGGAGAAATGGCCGCTGGATTACTTAGAGCAGGTAGCGCCGCAGATCGTGCCGATTATCAAGGATCTGGATACGCGCGTCAAGGGAAGATACCAGGATCCAAGGGTTGCCATTATAGATGAACAGAACCGCGTCCACATGGCACATATGGACATCCACTTCGGGCACAGCGTCAATGGAGTGGCGGCTCTTCATACGGAGATACTGAAGAATTCCGAATTGAAGCATTTCTATGATATCTACCCGCAGAAGTTCAATAACAAGACGAACGGCATTACCTTCCGCCGGTGGCTTCTGCACTGCAATAAGGAACTGGTGCGCTGGATCAGCGGGTATGTGGAGGAAGACTTCCGAAAGGATGCCAACAAGTTGGAGAAACTGCTGCGCCACATCGACAGCGAGATCGCATTAGAGAAACTCCTGGATGTGAAGCACCAGAAGAAAGTGCAGCTGGCGGAATATTTAAAAGAGACGCAGAGGCTGGAACTGAACCCGGATTCTATCTTCGACATCCAGATCAAGCGCCTGCATGAGTACAAGCGGCAGCAGATGAATGCCCTGTATGTGATCTATAAATATATGGAAATAAAGGCCGGAAAGAAGCCGCAGATACCGATTACCATGATCTTCGGGGCAAAGGCCGCGCCGGCATACACCATCGCAAAGGATATCATCCATCTGATCCTGTGCCTGCAGGAACTGGTAGATCATGATCCGGATGTGGCGCCATACCTCAAGGTAGTCATGGTGGAAAATTATAATGTAACCATGGCTGAACATCTGATACCTGCCTGCGATATCTCCGAGCAGATATCCCTGGCCTCCAAGGAAGCATCCGGAACGGGCAACATGAAGTTCATGCTGAACGGGGCGGTGACGCTTGGCACGGAAGATGGGGCCAACGTGGAGATCCACGAACTGGTGG
This sequence comes from [Clostridium] scindens ATCC 35704, assembly GCF_004295125.1. Taxonomy (NCBI): domain Bacteria; kingdom Bacillati; phylum Bacillota; class Clostridia; order Lachnospirales; family Lachnospiraceae; genus Lachnoclostridium; species [Clostridium] scindens. The sequence goes on from NZ_CP036170.1 coordinate 2,771,506, forward strand.
GGGATGACAACATCTATATCTTCGGCGAGTCCAGCCAGCAGGTCATTGACCATTATGCGAACCGGGACTACCGGGCGGTGGATTACTATATTAATGACGAGCAGATCCGCTCCCTGATCAACTTCATTATCAGCCCAGAGATGATGAAGATCGGCGATCCTTACCATCTGCTTCAGATTCATGCGGAACTGATCCAGAAGGACTGGTTCATGACACTTCTGGACCTGAAAGACTATATTGCCACCAAGAACCGCGCATACGAAGAGTATGCGGATCGCAAGGCGTGGAGCAAGAAGATGCTGACCAACATCGCGATGGCAGGGTACTTCTCCTCCGACCGGACGATAGCGGAATACAATAAAGATATCTGGCATCTGAAATAATTTGAAATAATAGGAATATGGGCAGCGTGATTCGTCTTAAATCGCGCTGCCCCTGTGCTTTTATAAATGGTTAAATCAAGTTTTTCATAGGATACCAATTGGCCCAATGGGATACGCGTTGCCAAATGGCGTTCTGGGTCTGCCGGCGCTTCATCCGCATAGCCGATAGCCAGGATATTGATCGGCTCAAGAGAATCCGGCAGCTGAAATTCTTCTTTTATAATGTCTGGCTTGAAGAAACATATCCATACAGAACCCAGGCCAAGTTCCGTAGCTTCTAGCATCATATGGTCTGTCAAAATAGAAGCATCAATATCCGTGGTTTTTTTGCCGTCAAAAGGACGTTTCCATGCCTTGGAATGGTCGGCGCAGACAAGGATCGCTAAAGGCGCCCCATGTAGATTAGCAGCCTTGGAAATCTTTTTTAACCCTTCTTCTTGTTGTATGACCAGCAAGCGCACGGGCTGTAGATTAGCGGCGGTAGGCGCTACATGTGCAGCGTTTAAAATTTGATCAAGTTTTTCTGCCTCTACTTTCTTGTCTGTATATTTTCTTACAGAAAAGCGTGTTTTTGCAATATCCAAAAAATTCATAAAAAATCCTCCTTGATTTGTCGTTGTGTATCAGGTTAACCTATACTATAATTATACCTGCAATAGATTATATGACAAGAACGCACTATTAAGTTATATACTACCCAAAAAGAAAGTATGGTGATTTGATGAATACCAAGTGTTGTGAATTTACTTGTCCTGTCGAAGCGACAATCCAGCTGATTGGCGGCAAGTATAAATCGGTCATCCTGTGGCATTTGATGGGGAAGACATTGCGTTATAGCGAGATTCACAAGTTAATGCCTAAGGCGACTGATAAAATGCTGGCCCAACAGCTTCGTGAATTAGAAAAGGATGGACTTATAAATCGAAAGGTATATCCTGTCGTACCGCCAAAAACGGAGTATTCGCTTACGGATTTTGGCAATACCCTTTCGCCTATACTGGTCGAAATGTGTAACTGGGGCAAACAGTATTTGGACTATCAATAAATGCTATAAGCCTAAAGCATATTGCACAAAATTGCATACATGATTAGTAATGAGAACAATTATCAGAATAAGGCTTGATATTTTTATTTCCGGGTGATATACTGTGCGGGAAAATGAAAACCTGATACACGAAAGGGGATAAATTAGAATGGCACAGTATGAACAGTGGGAAGGTTTTAAGGGAAGGCTATGGAAAGATGACGTTGATGTAAGAGACTTTATCCAGAACAACTACGTTCCGTATGAAGGCGACGCGTCATTCCTGGCAGGCGCTACAGAAGCAACCGACAGACTATGGGGCAGATTGCAGGAACTTCAGAAAGAAGAGCGTGCTAAAGGCGGAGTACTGGATATGGAGACAGAGATCGTATCCGGGCTTACGGCTTATGGCACTGGATATATTGAGGAAGATATGAAGGATCTGGAACAAGTGGTGGGCCTTCAGACGGACAAGCCGCTGAAGCGCGCTTTTATGCCCTACGGCGGTATCCATATGGCGGAGAAGGCCTGCACCACCTATGGCTACCAGCCAAGCGAGAGACTTCACGAGATATTTACCAAATACCATAAGACGCACAATCAGGGCGTATTTGATATCTATACGCCGGAGATGAAAAGGGCGCGTCACAACAAGATTATTACAGGCCTGCCGGATACGTATGGCAGGGGACGCATCGTAGGGGATTATCGGCGCGTGGCGCTCTATGGCATCGACTACTTGATCGAGCGTAAGCAGCAGGACTTTATCCGCGGCGAGAGGCACGGCATGAAGGGTACGGACTTCCGCCTGCGGGAAGAGATCGCAGACCAGATCAAGGCATTAAAAGAAATGAAAGAGATGGCTTGGGTGTATGGCTATGACATCTCGCAGCCGGCCAAGGACGCGAAAGAAGCGGTGCAATGGCTCTACTTCGGCTATCTTGCAGCCATCAAGACCCAGAACGGGGCAGCTATGAGCGTAGGACGCATTTCCACATTCCTGGATATCTATATGCAGAGAGACTTGGAAAAGGGAACGCTTACTGAGACGCAGGCTCAGGAATTGATCGACCACATGGTTATGAAGTTTCGGATGGTGAAGTTTGCAAGGATCCCGTCATATAATGAACTCTTCTCCGGAGATCCGGTCTGGGCGACCCTGGAGGTGGGAGGACTCGGACAGGATGGACGCTCTATGGTGACGAAGAACGATTACCGATTCCTTCATACCCTGGAAAACATGGGTCCATCGCCGGAGCCGAACCTGACGGTGCTCTATTCCCCGCGCCTGCCGGAGAACTTCAAGAAGTATGCGGCCATGATATCCGTGACCACAAGTTCCATCCAGTATGAAAATGATGATGTCATGCGCCCGGTATGGGGGGACGACTATTCTATCTGCTGCTGCGTGTCAGCCACCCAGACAGGCAAGGAGATGCAGTTCTTCGGCGCCCGCGCCAATCTGGCGAAATGCCTGCTGTATGCCATCAATGGCGGTATCGATGTAAAGTCGAGAGAGCAGGTAGCGCCGGCGTACAGGCCGATCACCTCAGAGTATCTGGATTACGATGAAGTTATGGAACGATATGACGCTATGATGGAATGGCTGTCAAAACTGTATGTGGACACCCTGAATATGATTCACTATATGCATGACAAGTACAACTATGAGGCAGCGGAGATGGCGCTTATCGACACGGATGTAAGACGTACATTCGCCACCGGGATCGCCGGATTCTCTCATGTGGTCGATTCCTTGAGCGCGATCAAGTATGCCAAGGTCAAGGTGATTCGAGACGAGGACGGCCTGGCGGTGGACTTTGAGACGCAGGGAGACTTCCCAAGATACGGGAATGATGACGACCGTGCGGACGAGATCGCAATCTGGCTTCTCAAGACATTCATGCATAAACTTAAGAAATGCCATACCTACCGGAATTCTGAACCCACAACCTCAATCCTTACCATTACGTCCAACGTAGTATATGGCAAGGCTACCGGATCGCTGCCGGATGGAAGAAAAGCAGGAGAGCCACTGGCGCCTGGGGCGAACCCATCATACGGCGCGGAGAAGAACGGGCTGCTGGCGTCTCTGAACTCTGTGGCGAAGCTTCCTTATGAACTTGCCCTTGACGGAATCTCTAATACGCAGACCATCAGCCCGGGCGCGCTTGGGCACAGCGATGAGGAGCGCACGGACAATCTGGTAGGCGTGCTGGACGGATATTTCAGCCAAGGAGCGCATCATCTGAATGTAAACGTGTTTGGCACCGAGAAACTAATTGATGCTATGGAGCACCCAGAAAAGCCGGAATACGCCAATTTCACGATTCGCGTGTCCGGATATGCGGTTAAGTTCATTGACCTGACCAGGGAACAGCAGATGGACGTTATCGCCAGAACCTGTCACGATAGAATGTAAGAAGGAGCAAGAGTATGACAAAAGGATACATTCATTCTTTGGAAAGTTTTGGCTCTGTAGATGGACCAGGCGTCCGCTACGTGATATTTACCTCCGGCTGCGCCATGCGCTGCCAGTTCTGTCACAACCCGGACACCTGGAATAAGAGGGCAGGAACCCCTTATACTGCGGATGAACTAATAGAAAAGGCGCTAAAGTACCGCTCTTACTGGGGAAGCAAAGGCGGGATCACAGTCAGCGGAGGCGAGCCCCTCTTACAGATCGACTTCTTATTAGAACTATTCGAAAGGGCCAGGCAGGAAGGTATCCATACTGCCCTTGATACCAGCGGAAATCCATTTACAAAAAAAGAGCCGTTCTTTGGAAAATTCCGAAAACTGATGGAGTACACCGATCTGGTGCTGCTGGATATCAAGCATATCGATGACGGACAGCATAAGATTCTGACCGGACAATCAAACCAGAATATCCTGGAACTGGCAGGATATCTCTCAGATATAGGAAAGCCAGTCTGGATCCGCCACGTCCTGGTTCCGGGAAGAAGCGATGAAGATGCATATCTCATAAGACTTCATGACTTTATCGCGACCCTGAAGAATGTAGAAAAAGTAGAAGTTCTTCCCTACCATACGCTGGGCGTATATAAATGGAAAGAACTGGGGCTTGAGTATCCCCTGGAAGGGGTGGAGCCCCCCACAACAGAACGCGTGGAGAACGCCAAGCGTATATTGAACACGTAACAAAATGAAGATGTGCACGTAACACTTTTGAAAAGTGTTACGTGCACATCTTCATTTTGTTACGTGTCAACTTGCCTCAACTGGTGCGTAAAATCGTCACAACTGGTGTGTCAAATTGAACCGGTCAGCCAGAAGGAGCCAGTTGGCTCGAAATAGTTGCATTATCTGCCAGTAGGATACGCCTCTTAGGCCGAACTCTTCGACAAGGTCAAATTTCCTATTCAAGCTGCGGACATCTTCGAACCACACTTCGTGTTCTGTTCCGTTGGACCAGTAGCGGAAGAAAGGAGACTGGGCGATATCGTCAAATTGGATGGCCGCGCCTCGGGAAATGGCCAGCTGCACGGCTTCCACATTGCCGATGGTGCGGGCGCGGGAGGTGCCTCGCACGAAGGGCAGCGTCCAGTCATAACCATAGTTGGGTATCCCCAGATGGATCTTGGAAGGGGGGATCACGGTGACCGCATATTCCACCACCTCCCGGACCTTATTAAGTGGGGCGACTGCCATGGGGGGCCCGTAGGTGTAGCCCCACTCGTAAGTCATTAAAAGGACATAATCCGCAGTCTCGCCCAGCCTCCGGTAGTCTTTGCCCTCATAGAGAAGCCCGGTCTGGGTATCCGAGGTCTTCGGTGCCAGAGCGACGCTGGTTGGATACCCGAGGGCGCTTACGGCTTCTTGCATATAGGCGACGAAATCTACAAAGGCATCCCTGTCATTGGCGAGGATATATTCGAAGTCGATGTCCAGCCCCTGGAATCCTCGGGTCGTGATCTGCTCCACAATCGCATCTTTAAGCCGCCTTCTGGCATCCAGGTCATTCACAACCTGGGAAATCAAGGAATTGTTAAAACGTCCGTCCGGCCCAAAAGGCGTCAAGGTAAGAATTGGCGCTGTACCAAAGGCTCTGGCGGTATCAATCATCCAGGCGTCATCCAGCAAAGGCCCGATCAGCTCCCCTTCCATTGTAAATCCATAGGAAAATATATAGAGATAGGAGAGATAAGGGAGCGTCTCCCGAAGAACCCACGGGCTGATAAAGGGATAGGCATATCCGCCTGCATAGATTGAAGAGCGGGGAGAAGAGATACCCGCAGGCGTTGGAAGCAGCAGGGCTTCGCCTATGGCAAGCCGGTATGGATAGGGAATCTGGTTCAGATAGACAATTGTAGAAACAGGAATGCCATAGGCGGCAGCAATGCTGTCCACGGTATCTCCTGGCTTAACGGTATAGATGAGCATGGCAATTCTCCCGAATAGTCGATTCAGATAATCGTATGAGAGTGATGGCAGATATATAACTATAATTTCGAACCCCAAACCTCCTTTTTGCATATAGTAGAATAAGGCTAAAGGCTCGCTTATCGCAGAGCCTTTTACGAATACAGGAAGTGACGGCATGAAGTATTGCAGGCATATGGCGGATTTAAGCCCGGGGGATAGGGCTGTTGTGACAGACATCTGCATGAATACGGATATGCGCAGACGTCTGCAGGACATGGGGCTGATAGAAGGAACTCTGGTAGAATGCGTGGGTATCAGCCCTCTTGGAGATCCATGCGCATATTTGATTCGCAGGACGGTAATTGCGCTTCGCAAGGAGGATGCCAGCCAGGTGAGGATCAGGCTGGTCGCATAGGGGCACTGGCCTTTCTAATGATAAAAAGAAGACATTTATCAAGAATATCTGCATGGACCGCACAGGACAGACGTAACTTTCATATACTATTATAAGGCTATGGCCCAAGCAGGACTGCTGGGGCTTTTTGTGAAATAAGGCGGTGATCATATGATTCGTTACCTGCATATGGAAGAGGGGCGGTGGTGTCAGAATGGGTAAGGTTCTTGCACTGGCGGGGAATCCTAATGTGGGAAAGAGCACGGTGTTTAACGCGCTGACCGGGCTGAAGCAGCACACGGGAAACTGGCCGGGAAAGACGGTGAGTAATGCCCGAGGCACTTGCGACTATAATGGAAGGCAGTATGAACTGGTAGATCTTCCGGGATGCTATTCGCTTATGGCACATTCCGAGGAAGAGGAGATTGCGCGGGATTACATATGTTTTGCACATCCAGATGTAGTCATTGCCGTCTGTGATGCCACCTGCCTGGAGCGGAACCTGAATCTGGTGCTTCAGATTATCGAAGCGGCTGAGCAGGTGATCGTATGCGTGAATCTGATGGATGAGGCGGCAAAAAAGCAGATTCATATAGATATCAAGGGGCTTTCAAAAGAATTGGGCGTGCCTGTGATCGGAATCACCGCAAGGGAAGAAATCGGCTTGGAACGCATCTTTCTAACGCTGCAGCAGATGGAAAAGCAGAAGAGTCATAAGCTCTTGGCCTTTGTATATGAAGGACCCGTGGAACGGGCAATCGGCATGCTGGAGCCAGCGGTAGAGTGGGCGACAAAAGGAGAAGAGAATACCAGATGGTTCTGTGCCCGCCTGCTGGATGCGAACAGCAATCTTCTGGATTCCATGGAGGAATATCTAGGTTATTCCCTGGTGGAGGATGCGGAGGTTGCAGGAGCACTGAAGGAGGCGGTAGAATACCTGGCCCAAGCCGGATATTCGAAGGAGAAGATCAGCGATGCCATCGCCGCGTCCTATATCCGCAGGGCAGAACAGATCAGCAGGAAGACGGTACAGTACGGGAAGAAGGATTATGACCGCAAGGATCGGAGGCTGGACTGGATCTTTACCAGCAAGAAGACCGGATTCCCGATCATGTTCCTTATGCTTCTTCTGGTGTTCTGGATTACCATCTGCGGGGCCAACTACCCGTCCCAGCTGCTCTCGGATGGGCTGTTCTGGGGGAAGATAAACTGGTACTGGCGGTGCGGGCGGCCGGCGTCCCGAAGATGATATATGAGCCGCTGATCTATGGCGTATACCGGGTTGCCGCCTGGGTGGTATCCGTTATGCTGCCTCCGATGGCAATATTCTTTCCGTTATTTACGCTGCTGGAGGATCTGGGGTACCTTCCAAGGGTTGCGTTTAATCTGGACCATTGCTTCCAAAGATGCCATGCCTGCGGCAAGCAGGCGCTGACTATGTGCATGGGATTTGGCTGTAACGCTGTGGGAGTGACGGGATGCCGTATTATAGATTCTCCCAGGGAACGGCTGATCGCCATTATCACCAATAACTTTGTCCCTTGCAATGGCAGATTTCCCATGCTCTTGTCCATTATATCCATGTTTCTGATTGGAAATGCGGCGGGCATATTTTCCTCTTTTTTATCGGCTTTGCTGCTGGCAGGCGTCATTGTGCTGGGAATTCTGATGACGCTGCTAGTATCCCGAATCCTGTCGGGAACCATCCTAAAAGGGCTTCCTTCGTCATTCACCCTGGAATTGCCGCCATACCGCAGGCCGCAGATTGGCAAGGTGATCGTGCGTTCCGTGCTTGACAGGACAGTCTTCGTGCTGGGAAGGGCGATCGCGGTGGCAGCCCCGGCAGGGCTTGTCATCTGGCTGATGGCGAACTTTAAGGTGGGAGACGCCACGGTGCTGGCCCGCTGCGCCGACTTCCTGGATCCATTTGCCCGGCTGATGGGGCTGGACGGCATCATACTGCTGGCCTTTATCCTGGGGATGCCAGCCAATGAGATTGTAATGCCCATTGTGGTCATGTGCTATCTGGCTCAGGGCAGCCTGCTGGAACTGGGAGACAGCCAGGCCATGTGGACGCTGCTATCCCAGAATGGATGGACCTGGGTCACGGCAATCAGCACCATGCTGTTTTCACTGATGCACTGGCCCTGTGCTACCACCTGCCTTACCATACGCAAAGAGACGGGAAGCCTTAAGTGGATGCTCCTTTCCATTCTGGTCCCAACGGTGGCCGGCATTGCCGCGTGTATGGCATTTACGTTCATAGCCGGGCTTGTCATGGCATAGTTTTGTTATGATAAGAATAGTGCAGGTTACGGGGGAGATAGGAAGATGCATATAAACGAGAAGCAGGGGGCCATGCTGGAAGTTTTCCTTTTATGCCTTATGCTGGCAGGAGGAGGCATTCTAAGCTGGAATAGGGGGGATGCCGATACGGAGAGCCAGGTAAGGTCTGTCCGTCAGGAGAGTTCTGAAGAAAAAGTAAAGGATCCGGGCACTTCTGGAAAGGAGCGGGCACAGGAAGAAGAGAAGGATTACATAAAATGGGTGGAATTCAACGTAACTTGCGAGGCAATGAAGAAGGCGTACCAGTATGATCTGGATAGTTATGGAAAGGATCCGCATCTTCATTGGGTGGATCTTCTGGCAATTCTAGGCACCAAGTACGGTGGAGACTTCACCAGGTACCAGGAGGAAGATCTGGCGGATATCGCCGAAAAACTGCTGGATGGAAGCCAGACGGTTGAGGAAATGACGAAGGATATGGAGTATTATCCCTACTACCGGGAAGCATACGGCGCGGTCCTTGACGGGATGGTGGGGGAATTCCAGTACGTACATCCGAAGAAGAAGGTTTATGGACTGAAGGCCTACAGCCCGATTGCGAAGGAATTTCCCTATTCGGATTATGATGACTTTGGCGTGTCCAGAAGTTATGGATATAAGAGAAATCATCTGGGGCATGATATGATGGGGCAGGTAGGAACGCCTGTGATCGCCGTGGAATCCGGCTATGTATCAGCGTTTGGATGGAACCAGTATGGTGGCTGGCGCATCGGTATAAACAGTTTTGACGGCAGGCGCTATTATTACTACGCCCACTTAAGGCAGAACCGCCCTTATGCAGAAGGTTTAAAAGAAGGAGCGGTGGTGCAGGCAGGGGATGTCATCGGATATATTGGCAGAACCGGCTACAGCACGGAAGAGAATACGAATAACATCGATGAGTATCATCTGCATTTTGGCCTGCAGTTGATTTTTGACGAATCCCAAAGGGAAGGAAATAACGAGATATGGGTCAGCTGCTACGAATTGACCAGATTTCTTTCCCAGAACCGCTCGGAAGTACAGCGCGATGATGAAACGAAGGAATGGACCCGCGTCCGCCAGATAAAGGACCCGGAGGCAATCCGCTATCGGAACGAGCAAAAAGAAAAATCAGGGACAGAGCAGTAAACTCTATCCCTGAAACATATTTTCCACGTAACTGTTCATTTCTTCCCGGCTTTTGACCTGGCGGGCTCCATCCACGATTCTTTCCTGCTCCTGTTTCGAAAGAGAGGCAAAACGGCTGAGAATGTCGGAATGCTGGGCCAGAGACATGGTAAAGCCAATGGGAAGCTCTTCATTGTCTATCATTTGCTATCACCTCATAGTTAGGATGTGCAATAACAGGAAATTTATGAGACTGAATTGAAATCAGAAATTTTATTAAAATCATATAAATAGATTGACTAAATAAACTGAAAAGGCTAATATAAAGATAACAAGAGGATATTTACCTACACAGATGAGAAAGGGGTTGTTGGTATGCCTGAAACAATTCGAATATTTGTAATTGTCACATGCGTAATCTTGATCGGAGCGCTGCTTATCTTGTATATAGGCGGCCGGGCGGATGCTAAGAATAATCTGCTTCACAGGGCTTGGAACTCCTTTTTATGTGCATACCTGAAATTGGATATCCATATGAGTTATGGAGCCGATTATCTAAAGAATGGACGCAGGACCACATATGAGGAGGAATTCGCAGGCTACCGTCCGCAGGGAGAAGCAGGAGAGGGGATCCGCAGAAAGAAGATGCGTCTGGAAGAATTGCAGAAGACGGGAGGCAATCGGCAGGAGTTAGGAAAGAAGGATCGGTATAATCTTAAGATATTAAAATAAAGCTCTATAAACATTTGAAGATGGGGACGTCCCCCATGATCTAGAGGATCGTGGCCGGGACGTCCCCGTTTCTTTGCGAGGCTTGCATTTCGCGGGAGAATGGTATAATATCAATTGCGACTAGAAAGAAGTTGGTGGATGATTATGAGATTAAAGAAGAAGATGCCTTACCGGGAGCGCATACGAAGGTTCTACAGGCGTTTCTGGTGGCAGCTGTGGCTTCTGGCGGCGCTGGCCGCAGCGGCTATATTTGCGTTCCATAACGAAGGGCTCTATGATACGCCCGTGGGAAAGATCGTGAAGGTTGACACGCAGCAGTCGGGAACGGCTACCAATTATAATTCCCTGTCTGAGAATGACTCGGAACCTGTCTACCGCCAGAAGATGACGGTGAAGATACTCAATGGCAGGCATAAAGGAAAGCGAGTTACGGTGGCGGGAGAATACGACTATACAGGCATGGATAAGGAAGCATACAGGAGGGGAGACAAGGTGTTCCTAAGTCTCTCGGGAGAAGACAAGATATCTTCTGCCAGCATCAAAGGGGTGAAAAGAGACCAGTACGCCGTTCTACTGGCAGTCATCTTGGCCTATCTTGTCATCATCCTTGGCAAAGGAAGGGGGATTCTCTCCCTGTGCTCCATTGGCATGAATATTGTCATCTTTCTCTATGGGCTGGCCCGCTATGAGGCGGGGGATGACCTTATGGGGATCTGCGTGGCCATGATCGTGGCACTCACGGTGCTGACCTTGTTCCTGGTAAATGGAGTGAACCGCCGATCGCTGGTGGCGATTCTATCCGCGCTTGCGACGGCCGCCCTGACGATGGAAATTTTTCTTCTGGCTATGGAATATGGAGGAGAGATAGACTATGCGGCTCTTGACTATGTGGCGGGAGGACAAGATCTGGAATCCATCTTTATCGCAAGCGTGGCTATTGCCGGACTCGGAGCAGTAATGGATGTGGCGGTGTCCATTGCGGCTGCTTTGAATGAACTGATCTTAAAGGATCCCGGGATCTCTGTAAAGAGTCTGGCCCGCTCAGGAAGAGAGATCGGGCATGACATCATGGGGACCATGATCAATGTATTGCTTTTTACCTATATCTGCGGGCTGATTCCGCTTATGATCATGAAGATGAAGAATGAGGTAAGCTTGCTGACGATCGTTCGCCTGCAGATACCTTTTGAAATCAGCAGATTTCTGATCGGAGGCATCGGAATCGTGCTGGCAATCCCAGTCAGCATCGCATTGTCCTCCATAATACTGAAGATAGGGAGGAAAAAGACATGATCTATATTCTGGCGGCTGTATTCTTCCTCCTTCTGTTGATTGTAGGGGGAGACAGAGGCGCGGTATCTCTGATAACCCTGGTTGGAAATATGCTGGTATTTCTGGCGGCCGTGGTGGCGATGGCAGCCCGGATCCATCCAATCCTCGTGACGGTGGCAGGAAGCGTGGCAGTCAACTGCATCACCATCCTCTATCAGAACGGAACCGGGAAGAAGTCCATCTCCGCACTTTTATCCGTAGGGGCGGTCATGCTGGCACTTCTGGTATTCGTTTTCTGGATTGGGGGGAAGATGCACATTGGCGGATTGAATGAGATTGATATGAAGAGTGATCTGAGTCTGTACTATTCCTTTAATATCCATGTGGATATGCGGATGGTATGCATATCCATGATTATCATCGGGCTACTGGGAGCGGTGATGGATTCGGCGGTTGCCATTTCCTCCTCCATCTATGAGGTGTATGACAACAACCCTGATCTGGGGACGAAAGAACTGTTTGAGTCTGGAATTGCCATGGGCAAGGATGTGATGGCGACCACGCTGAATACGCTGAATTTTGCCTATATAGGGGAGGCGCTGATGCTGATATTGTACTTGAGGCAGTACCATTATTCCTTGGTGTCCATGCTGAATGCCAAGGCATTCCTCCAGGACTTTGCCTGCATCGTGATCAGCGCCATAGGCTGTATTCTTGTGATTCCGGTATGTGCCGGGATCACCGCCAAGATCCTGAAGGAGCAGTAAGGTCAGATGTCGATGGACTTGATCTGCGGATACTCCTTTAGTAATTGAAATATATCATAGATATCGTAGGCTTCAGGGAAGCGTACATACAGCCGGATCTCCAATGTTGCTGCGTCCACACGCTTGGCAGTAATATTGGAGATTTTTATCTTCTTAGTGGCAAAGATGTCAGTTAATAGGACCTTGATGTCCTCGGATCCGTCTACCAGGATGGTGATCTGCTCGATGGATGAACTTCTGGGGTGGAGGAATCGGGTATGGAACAGAAGTTGAAACAGGAGGATGAGCAGGGTGGAAGCGGCGCTTAAGATATACATGCCTGCGCCGAACGCCATGCCGATGCCTACCGTTGCCCAGATTCCGGCAGCAGTGGTGATGCCCATTACATTCATGTGGCGGGTGAAGATGACGCCGGCCCCCAGAAAGCCGACGGCAGTAACCACTCCGGCAGCAATACGGGAGGGGTCAAGCCCGATATGCTCCATAAAGAGTATGTCGTAGAATCCATATTTGGATATGAGCATCATTAAGGAGGAGGCCAGAGCCACGATAGCATGAGTACGGATGCCGGCCATCTTCATATGGCTTTCCCGCTCATAGCCGATCATGGCGCCGCAAAGGGCTGCCCCCAAAAGACGCAGAAAATAGATCAGTTGAATATTCATTGTAAAAGCCATGCAGGCACCTCCTGATTCTTGCCGGATATGATCGCTTCCAAAGTTCCATTCGTATCTACTATCTATTATAAGCGAAACTGGGAGGAAAAACTACCAGTTTTGATGAATGACTGGTGGAATCAGCGGCATAATGGTATGATATAGGCAGCAAGTCTGCATAAATAAGAACATAGAAAGAGAGTGAAAAGCCTATGATTAATTACTCTGAAGATAAGGACAGGCAGTATCATATCCAGGTAGCGCAAGGAGAAGTGGGAAGATACGTGATCCTACCGGGAGATCCGAAACGCTGCGCAAAGATCGCGGAACACTTTGAGGAACCCAGGCTCATAGCTGACAGCAGGGAATATGTGACCTATACCGGCTATCTGGAAGGGGAAAAGGTAAGCGCAACTTCCACCGGCATCGGAGGGCCGTCCGCGTCCATCGCCATGGAAGAACTTGCAAGAGTCGGAGCGGATACATTTATCCGGGTAGGCACTAGCGGCGGCATGGCTCTGGATGTAAAGAGTGGGGACGTGGTGATCGCCTCCGGGGCAATCCGGATGGAGGGAACGAGCAAAGAGTATGCCCCCATCGAATATCCGGCAGTTGCGGACATCCAGGTGACCAATGCCTTGATCCAGGCAGCAAAGAAGCAGGGGCAGGATTACCACGTAGGCGTGGTGCAGTGCAAAGACGCTTTCTATGGGCAGCATTCGCCGGAAACCAAGCCAGTGGGCTATGAGTTGAAGAATAAATGGGATGCCTGGGTCAAATGCGGATGCCTGGCATCAGAGATGGAGTCGGCCGCCCTATATATCGTGGGCAGCTGTCTGAGAGTCAGGGTCGGCACGGTGCTTTTGGTGATGGCCAATCAGGAGCGAGCGAAGAAGAACCTCCCCAATCCAGTGGCACATGACGTGGAGGCACCTATCCGCACGGCGATCGAGGCGCTTAAGACGCTGATCAGAGAAGATAAGAAGCAGGATTAAGGAGGAAAGATATATGGGAACACCACATAATGCAGCAGAAAAAGGAGAGATAGCCAGCACGGTACTGATGCCGGGAGACCCGCTTCGGGCGAAATACATCGCAGATACTTATCTGGAAGATGCCAGGTGCTTTAATACGGTGCGGAACATGCTGGGATATACAGGAACTTATAAAGGCCGGGAAATCTCAGTTATGGGGGGCGGCATGGGGATGCCGTCCATCGGAATCTATACGTATGAACTTTATCATAGGTATGAGGTGGAGGCAATCATACGGATTGGCTCTGCCGGCGCGTTAAGGGACGATATCCAGTTGAAGGACGTGGTGATCGGCATGGGAGCCTGCACGGATTCCAATTATGCCGCACAGTACCAGCTGCCCGGCACATTTGCGCCGATCGCAGATTACAGGCTGCTTGAGAAGGCGGTGAATACCGCAAGGGTCCAAGGAGTCAACGTGAAGGTGGGAAATATCCTGTCCTCTGATATTTTTTACAATGATGACGATGAAGTAAATGCGAAATGGAGGAAAATGGGCGTGATGGCTGTGGAGATGGAAGCGGCGGCCCTCTATATGAACGCGGCCCGGGCAGGGAAGAAGGCGTTATGCATGCTGACCATCTCAAACCATCTGTTCCGGCAGGAGAGCATAAGCGCCAGCGAACGGCAGTCAGGATTCGGACAGATGATGGAGATCGCGCTGGAATTATAACAGTACAAGGAAAAGGAGTGTTGGATGATATGGAGATGCAGGAGATATTAAGACATGTGGATCATACATTGCTGTCACAGACGGCTACGTGGGAAGAGATCAAGACGCTGTGCGACGACGCCATCGCCTATGGGACCGCATCGGTATGCATTCCCCCATCTTATGTTAAGCAGGCAAAGGCATATGTAAAGGAACGCATGACAGTGTGCACGGTCATCGGCTTTCCCAATGGATACAATACCACGGCTGCCAAAGTATTTGAGACCGCAGAGGCGGTAAAGGACGGCGCGGACGAGGTGGATATGGTCATCAATATGGGGTGGGTCAAGGACCGGGAGTATGGCCGGATCACGCAGGAGATCCGATCCGTCAAAGAGGCGGCCGGCAGCCGGATATTGAAGGTAATTATCGAGGCCTGCTTCCTTAAGGAAGAGGAAAAGATACGGATGTGCGAGGCCGTGACCGAGGCTGGTGTGGACTTTATCAAGACCTCTACGGGATTTGGAAGCGGAGGCGCGACGTTTGAGGACGTGAGATTGTTTGCGCGCCATGTAGGAGAAGGCGTTCAGATTAAGGCGGCGGGGGGATCAGTTCCATTGCGGATGCCGAGAAATTCCTAAGGCTTGGAGCCTCCCGCCTGGGGACCAGCCGGATTGTCAAGATTGCAAAGAAAGAGGGACTTAGGGAATGAAGTTACAGGAAAGCATGAGAGAGGAACTGATCCGCCGGGCATTTGGAGTACTGGAATATGCCTATGCTCCTTATTCTAAATTCAAGGTGGCAGCAGCCCTCCTTACCAAGAGCGGGAAGATCTATACTGGCTGCAATATCGAAAATGCGGCGTTAAGCCCGGGAAACTGCGCGGAGCGGACTGCGATCTTCAAGGCGGTAAGCGAGGGGGAGAAAGACTTTGCCGCCATCTGCATCGTGAACGAGGATGCGCAGGGGAATCATGACTACTGCCCGCCCTGCGGCGTGTGCCGCCAGGTCATGATGGAATTCTGTGATCCCGGCGAATTCACGATTATTTTGGCGAAGGACGAAGGCGATTATCAGGCGCATATGCTGGCAGAATTGCTGCCTCTCGGATTTGGCCCCGGGAACCTAAAAAAACAGACAGATGACGATTTAGTTGATTAAAGTCTTGAAACAACCATTAAAATAGGATATTATATGTTCTATAGATTTTTTTAACAGAGGAAGGAAAATGAATATGAACCTGAATATTGGAGTGATAAAAGGGGATGGAATCGGGCCGGAGATTGTGACGGAAGCAATGAAGGTTCTGGATAAAACTGCAGAGAAATACGGCCACGCCTGCAAGTATACCCAGCTTTTGCTGGGCGGGGCCTCCATAGACGTACATGGGATTCCGCTGACTGACGAGACGGTGAAGCAGGCAAAAGCATGCGACGCAGTGCTGATGGGCTCCATCGGAGGAGATGCAAAGACTTCACCCTGGTATCGGCTGGAACCGTCCAAAAGGCCGGAGGCAGGACTTTTAAAGATTCGTAAGGAACTGAACCTTTTCGCCAACTTAAGGCCAGCCATCCTGTATGATGAACTGAAGGACGCATGCCCGCTAAAGGAAGAGATTACCGAGGGCGGCTTTGACCTGATGATTATGCGGGAACTGACCGGCGGGCTGTATTTCGGAGAGCGCAGGACAGAAGAGATCGACGGCGTCCTGACTGCCTTTGACTCCCTTACATATAATGAGAATGAGATTCGCCGTATCGCAAAGCGGGCGTTCGATATTGCCATGAAGCGCGGCAGGAAGGTGACAAGCGTAGATAAGGCAAACGTGCTGGATTCCTCCAGGCTCTGGAGAAAGGTCGTGGAAGAAGTGGCTAAGGATTATCCGGAGGTTGCGCTGGAACACATGCTGGTAGATAATTGCGCAATGCAGCTGGTGAAGGATCCGAAGCAGTTTGACGTGGTACTGACGGAGAATATGTTCGGCGATGTCCTGTCGGATGAAGCCAGCATGGTCACCGGCTCCATTGGGATGCTGGCAAGCGCGAGCCTGAATGAGACCAAGTTCGGACTCTATGAGCCAAGTGGCGGCTCAGCCCCGGACATTGCCGGCAAGGGCATTGCCAATCCAATCGCCACTATTCTGTCCGCGGCAATGATGCTGCGGTTCAGTTTCGATCTGGACCAGGAAGCAGATGCGATCGAGGAGGCAGTTAACAAAGTCTTAAAAGAAGGCTGCCGTACCATTGATATCATGTCAGAGGGCAAGACCCAGGTAGGAACCGCGGAAATGGGAAGCCTGATCGCGGAGCGTATATAACAGGTACAAAGACAAGAGGAAGCAAGGATAGCATAAGATATAGACAGATAGAGAAAGATTCAGGAGGTAGTAGGATGAAAAGCGATACAGTTACAAAGGGAAAGCAGCAGGCGCCCCACCGTTCATTGTTGAACGCCCTGGGCCTGACGCCGGAGGAGATGGAGCGGCCGCTGGTTGGAATTGTCAGTTCTTATAATGAGATCGTGCCGGGGCATATGAACCTGGATAAGATTGTAAATGCAGTGAAGCAGGGGGTTGCCATGGCAGGCGGAACGCCGATCGTATTTCCGGCCATCGCCGTATGCGACGGGATCGCCATGGGACATATCGGCATGAAATATTCTCTGGTAACCAGAGACCTGATTGCGGATTCCACGGAAGCCATGGCTCTGGCCCACCAGTTCGACGCTCTGGTCATGGTTCCCAACTGTGACAAGAATGTGCCGGGACTTTTGATGGCGGCAGCCAGAATCAATGTACCTACCATATTCGTAAGCGGCGGCCCTATGCTGGCAGGCCATGTCAAGGGAAAGAAGACCAGCCTTTCCAGCATGTTTGAGGCAGTTGGAGCCAACGCGGCGGGCCTGATCACGGACGATGATCTTCTGGAATTCGAGAATAAGACCTGTCCTACCTGCGGATCCTGTTCCGGCATGTACACAGCCAACAGTATGAACTGTCTGACGGAAGTACTTGGCATGGGACTTGGCGGCAACGGAACCATTCCGGCAGTCTACTCTGCAAGGATCCGACTTGCGAAGCAGGCAGGCATGAAGGTCATGGAACTGTGGGAGAAGAATATCCGCCCAAGAGACATTATGACAGAGGATGCCATCCTCAACGCGCTGACGGTGGATATGGCCCTGGGCTGCTCTACCAACAGCATGCTGCATCTTCCGGCAATCGCCCATGAGATTGGCATGGATTTTGAGATTGACTTTGCGAATGGAATCAGCGAAAAGACCCCGAACCTCTGCCACCTGGCACCGGCAGGGCCTACCTACATAGAAGACCTGGATGAAGCCGGCGGCGTATATGCGGTGATGGCGGAACTGAATAAGAAAGGGCTCCTCCATACCGACTGCCTGACGGTTACCGGCAAGACGGTGGGTGAGAACATCAAAGACGCGGTGAATAAGGATCCGCAGGTAATCCGACCCATTGACAATCCATACAGCCAGACGGGAGGACTTGCGGTACTCAAAGGCAATCTGGCGCCGGATGGCAGCGTGGTAAAACGCTCTGCGGTCGTAGAAGAGATGCTGGTGCATGTTGGCCCGGCAAGAGTATTTGACTGCGAAGAGGCCGCAATCGAAGCGATCAAAGGCGGCAAGATCGTGGCGGGAGACGTGGTAGTTATCCGCTATGTGGGCCCGAAAGGCGGTCCGGGCATGCCGGAGATGCTGAATCCCACTTCTGCCATCGCAGGCATGGGACTTGGATCCAGCGTGGCGCTGATCACGGACGGACGCTTCAGCGGAGCCTCCAGAGGCGCATCCATCGGCCATGTATCGCCGGAAGCGGCAGTGGGAGGCCCGATCGGACTGGTGGAAGAAGGAGACATGATTAAGATTGATATCCCAAACCTGAAGTTGGAACTGGATATATCCGAGGAAGAGATGGCGAAGAGAAAGCAGGCATGGCAGCCTAGAAAGCCGAAGGTAACCACAGGATATCTGGCAAGATACGCCTCCATGGTAACTTCAGGAAACAGAGGAGCTATCCTGGAAATACCGAAGAATTAAGATAGAATAGGAGAACAAAAGGTATGCAATTAACAGGATCAGAGATAGTAATTGAATGTTTGAAAGAGCAGGGCGTGGATACCGTGTTTGGCTATCCTGGCGGGGCTATTTTGAATGTTTATGATGAATTATATAAACATAGCGATGAGATCACCCATATTCTGACCTCCCATGAGCAGGGAGCCGCCCATGCCGCTGACGGATATGCCAGGGCAACGGGAAAGGTAGGCGTCTGCTTCGCCACCAGCGGCCCGGGAGCGACGAATCTGGTTACGGGAATCGCGACGGCTTACATGGATTCTATTCCGATCGTAGCGATTACCTGTAATGTAGGCGTGTCGCTTCTTGGAAAAGACAGTTTCCAGGAGATTGATATTGCAGGTATCACGATGCCGATCACGAAGCATAACTTTATCGTCAAGGATGTAAAAGATCTGGCGGAGACCATAAGAAAGGCTTTCGTGATCGCGAAGAAAGACCGTCCCGGCCCGGTGCTGATCGATATCCCCAAGGATGTGACGGCGAACAAGGCAGAATATAAGAAAGAGTCTATCAAGCCTGTCGAGCCTTCCAGAGACATCTTCGAAGACGATATTCAGACGGCATTAAAAATCATAACAAAAGCAAAAAAGCCATATATCTTTGTAGGAGGAGGCGCGGTACTCTCAGGCGCCAGCGAAGAACTCTATACATTTGCCAAGAAGGTGGATGCCCCGGTTACGGATTCCCTCATGGGCAAAGGCGCATTTCCGGGCACCGATCCGTTATATACAGGCATGCTGGGAATGCACGGCACGAAGACGGCTAACTATGGCGTCAGCGAGTGCGACCTGCTGATCGTCATCGGAGCCAGATTCAGCGACCGCGTGACAGGGAATGCCAGAAAGTTTGCCAAGAACGCCAAGATCCTGCAGTTTGATATCGATGCTGCGGAGATGAACAAGAATGTACTGATCACCGACGGCGTAGTGGGCGATATCAAGACCGTGCTGGGTATCCTCAACGAGAGGCTGGAGCAGCAAGATCATGCGGAATGGGTAGAGAAGATCATGGATTACAAGAAGAGATATCCATTATCCTATCATCCGGACGTACTGACCGGCCCATATGTGGTTGAGGAAATCTACAGACAGACCAAGGGGGATGCCGTCATCGTGACCGAAGTCGGCCAGCATCAGATGTGGGCAGCCCAGTTCTATAAATTTACAAAGCCAAGGACATTACTGACGTCCGGCGGCCTGGGAACCATGGGATACGGCCTGGGAGCCTCCATCGGTGCCAAGACGGGACTGCCGGATCGGACAGTTGTCAATATAGCAGGTGACGGATGTTTTCGTATGAATATGAACGAGATCGCCACCGCCGTGCGCCACAGTATTCCAATCATCCAGGTAGTCATTAACAACCACGTGCTTGGAATGGTGCGCCAGTGGCAGGATCTGTTCTACGGAAAGCGTTACTCGGCGACGGTTCTGAATGACGCCGTGGACTTCGTGAAGCTTGCGGAGGCTATGGGGGCAAAAGGAATCCGTGCAACCACCCAGGAAGAATTCAAAGAAGCATTCGAAAAGGCCCTGACTCTTAACAGGCCGGTCGTCATTGACTGCCAGGTGGACAGCGATGACAAAGTATGGCCCATGGTAGCCCCAGGCGCGCCGATCAACGAAGCATTCGATGAAAAGGACCTGAAAAAACAGAAATAACAGAACAAGGGAAATGGAGGAACAACAATGAGCAGAGTGTACAATTTTTCAGCAGGACCGGCAGTATTACCGGAGGAAGTATTAAAAGAGGCAGCAGAAGAAATGCTAGATTACAACGGGACCGGAATGTCCGTTATGGAAATGAGTCACCGCTCGCAGTCGTTCCAGGAAATTATTGATACAGCAGAGGCGGATCTTCGGGAACTGATGGGCATACCTGACAACTATAAGGTATTATTCCTGCAAGGAGGGGAGTCCCAGCAGTTCGCCATGGTTCCTATGAATCTGATGAAGAACAAGGTGGCAGACTACATCGTTACCGGACAGTGGGCCAAGAAGGCAGCCGCCGAAGCAAAAAAATACGGAAAGGTCAATATCGTGGCATCCTCAGAGGATAAGACATTCTCCTATATCCCGGATTGCTCTGACCTTCCCATTTCAGAAGATGCAGACTATGTGTACATATGTGAGAATAATACCATCTATGGCACCAAATACAAGGAACTTCCGAATACCAAGGGAAAGACCCTGGTTGCCGATGTATCATCCTGTTTCCTGTCAGAGCCTATGGATGTGACCCGATATGGCCTGATATGCGGAGGCGTGCAGAAGAACATCGGTCCCGCCGGAACCGTGATCGTGATCATCCGAGAGGATCTGATTACCGAGGATGTGCTTCCGGGGACGCCTACCATGCTCCAGTATAAGACCCATGCAGATGCCAAGTCTCTTTACAATACGCCGCCGGCGTATGGAATCTATATCTGCGGCAAGGTATTCAAATGGCTGAAAAGGCAGGGCGGCCTTGCGGCAATGAAAGAGCGCAATGAAACGAAGGCGAAGATCCTGTATGACTATCTGGATCAGAGCAGGCTGTTTAAAGGCACTGTGGAGCCAAAGGACCGTTCGATCATGAACGTGCCTTTCGTTACAGGAAGCAGCGAGCTGGATGCGAAGTTTGTAAAGGAAGCCAAGGCGGCCGGATTCGAGAGCCTGAAAGGACACCGCTCGGTGGGCGGCATGAGGGCCAGCATTTACAATGCGATGCCGATGGAAGGCGTAGAGGCACTGGTGGCATTTATGAAGAAGTTTGAAGAGGAGAATGCATAGTTATGTATAAATATTATTGCTTAAATCAAATATCCGAAGTGGGTATGAAACAGTTTACGGAAGATTATGCGCCGGCTGGCGGTCCAAAGAGCGCGGATGCCATCCTTGTAAGAAGCGCGAACATGCATGAGATGGAGTTTGGTCCTGAATTAAAGGCGATCGGAAGGGCAGGCGCGGGGGTGAATAATATTCCCCTTGAAAAATGCGCGGAACAAGGAATCGTGGTATTCAATACGCCGGGAGCCAACGCCAATGGCGTGAAGGAACTGGTGATCGCAGGAATGCTGCTGGCTTCCAGGGACATCATCGGCGGCATCAACTGGGTGCAGGAAAACGAAGAAGACGGCAACATCGTAAAAGAGACGGAGAAGGCCAAGAAAGCATTTGCAGGCTACGAACTGGAAGGCAAGAAACTGGGGGTCATCGGCCTTGGCGCCATCGGCGTGCTGGTGGCCAATGCGGCCATGCACCTGGGAATGGATGTCTATGGCTATGACCCGTATGTATCCATTGATTCCGCGTGGAGACTGTCCCGGAATATCATTCATGCAAAAACCGTGGATGAACTGTATAAAGAGTGCGACTTCATCACCATCCATGTGCCCGCGCTTGAGAGCACGATAGGAATGATCGACAGAGATGCCATAAGCCTGATGAAGAAAGGCGTGGTAGTCCTGAATTTCGCAAGAGACCTGCTGGTGGACGAAGAGGCTATGGTTGACGCGCTGGTAGCCGGACAGGTAAAGCATTATGTGACAGACTTTCCGACGCCTGTCATCGCAGGGGTAAAGGGAGCCATTGTAATCCCGCATCTGGGCGCTTCGACGGAAGAGTCCGAAGATAACTGCGCCAGAATGGCGGCAAAGCAGATCAGGGCCTACTTGGAGCATGGCAATATCCAGAACTCCGTGAATTATCCGGACAGCGATATGGGATTGAGGGGCAAGAATACCAGGATCGTCCTTCTGCATCACAATGTGCCGAACATGATCGGACAGTTTACGAAGATCTTGGCGGATGACAATATGAATATCGCAGACATGAGCAATAAGAGCAAGGGCGGCTATGCCTACACGATGATAGACATCGACAGCCCGGTTCCTGAGAAAGTGGTGGATGATCTGAGGAAGGTCGGCGAAGTACTGCGCGTGCGCGTAATTGAATAACGGGTAATAATATTTAACAATTATTAAGAATTGTTCATATAAGATTCATTGTGAAACGTGTCGAATTACGTTATACTCAACTACATAGATGGATGTTTGATGATGTGTAGGGGAGACATACGGATGACAAATGAAAGAATTAGCGAGCACAAGAAGCATATACATAAAAAAGCAAGAAGAGTAAGAGTCCCTTTGCGGATTTTTGCTCTTTTTGTAGTTTGCGCTCTTCCATTCTTTCTTTTTCGGACTGCGGCGGCATCCCAGCAGGAGGCGGAGATATTCCTTGCGGTAAAGAGCAATTCTATATTGCAGGGGGAAGACCTTCCCAAGTTCGGGATCACGGTAGAGACCAAGGGGAATACGAAGGCCGTGCTGGATGCAAAAACCGGCTATACAGTAAGCGACCTGGCAAAAGATCTGGAACATGGGAAGCGCTATGCCATCGGCTGCGAAGCGGATACGGCTGTGGAAGGAGATTATCCGGTAACCCTGACGCTGGAGGATGCGGTCAGAGGATTCCTGGAAAAGGACTGGATCGGGCTGGTCAGAATTGATACTGCCGATGGCGTCCTGACAATTAAGAATAAAGTCGGAGAGTGGGAGGGGGACAAGTTTAAGCGCTATGATGGATCCTATGTCACTGATGACTTCGTAGTCTCAAAAGGGAACACCTATTACTTTGACGGAGACGGCAAGAAGGCGTCCGGCTGGCAGGATATCAACGGTTCCAGATATTACTTTGACAAAGATGGAATGATGAAGACCGGATGGCTTGACAGCGATGATGGAAAGTATTACCTGGGTGCGGACGGCAAGGCTTATATCGGCTGGCAGGATATCGACGGTTCCTCCCATTACTTTGAACAGGATGGCAAGATGGCGACGGGAGAGGTGTGGCTGGGGCTTACGCTGTGCGTATTTGATGAGAACGGCGTGCTTATCTCCAAGAAGGAGAGCGCCATAGACCCGAACAAGCCGATGGTAGCCCTGACCTTTGACGATGGCCCTGGCCCGCGCACCGGCGAACTGGTGGAGGCACTGGCGAAGTACAATGCCCATGCCACATTCTTCATGCTGGGAAAGAAAGTGCCATCCTATCCAAATGTGATCCAGAAGATGAGGGAGGTGGGCTGCGAACTGGGCAATCATTCCTATGACCACGCAGATCTGTCGAAACTGGATGCATCCGGCATACAGAATGAAATAGGAGGGACCAATGGCAATCTCCAGAATATCGTAGGGCAGGGAGCCACCCTGATGCGTCCGCCTTACGGGGCTATCAGTTCTACGATGAAAGGAACCGTGGGAATGCCAATGATCCTGTGGAATATCGATACGCTGGACTGGAAGACCAGAAATGCGCAGGCCACGATCGATTCCGTCATGGGAAGCGTAAAAGACGGGGATATCATCCTGATGCACGATATCCATACGGAGAGCGTGGACGCAGCCCTTGCACTGATACCGAAACTGATAGATGAGGGATACCAGCTGGTAACCGTCTCCGAGATGGCGAGAGCCAAAGGAGTCGAACTGAAGGACGGAGTTAGCTATACAGATTTCTAGTCCTTTCGGAATAGAAAAAGAATGTTAAAAAATACACAAAAAAGTATAGAAAAATTAGAAGATCTTTGTTAAAATAATATCTTTACAAATGGAGTGCTAGGTGTTAATCTTTTAACGGAATAAGATATACGAATTCAGTATGAAGGAAGTGAGTTTTGATGAAAGGTTTATTCGCAGCACTCAAGGAATACTTTACCGAAGAAACCGCTTTAACCACATATATGGAGCAGCGCTAATTAAGAAAGTATTGAGAGGAACATAAAAGGATGTCTCGTCTAAGTGGATGAGACATCCTTTTTATCTGCATTATAAAAGATATGAGACTGCAAAGTTTGTTAAATTAATTACAAGGAATTGCGGTGCTTTTCCAATAATTTGTGAATCTTGTCTGTCGGATTGAGGACAGCGCCGATGGAAATATCGTGGTTGAATGAATCGATAATCAGCGCGATATATTTGCTCATATCCGCAATTACAAAATAAGGCTTTTCATGTACGGCCGGCGGAAGATAAGTAAGGTTCGTGGTAATCACGCGGTCGATGTAGCCCTTTTCATAATATTCATCAAACATATCAAATCCTTCTGTGAACAATCCAAAGGAAGTGCAGACGAATACCCGGTCCGCGCCTCTGTCCTTGATCTGTCTTGCAACATCCAGCATACTTTCCCCAGAGGATATCATATCGTCCACGATAATGACATTCTTGCCCTTGATATCATCGCCCAGGAATTCATGGGCCACGATGGGGTTCTTGCCGTTGATTACGGTAGAGTAGTCACGGCGCTTATAAAACATTCCCATATTGACGCCGAGAACGTTGGAGAAATAAACGGCACGGTGCATTGCTCCTTCGTCCGGGCTTACCACCATCAGGCGCTCCTTATCGACGATCAGTTCCGGCTCTGCCCGAAGAAGGGCTTTCATGAACTGGTAAGGAGGATTGAAGTTGTCGAAACCGTGCAGCGGAATAGAATTCTGGACTCTCGGGTCATGGGCATCGAAGGTAAGAATATTGGTGACGCCCATGTCGACCAGTTCCTGAAGCGCCAGGGCGCAGTCCAGGGATTCGCGCTTCGTACGCTTGTGCTGGCGGCTCTCATACAAGAACGGCATGATGACATTGACACGGTGAGCCTTGCCGTTGGCCGCTGAGATAACGCGTTTTAGGTCTTGATAGTGGTCGTCCGGGGACATATGGTTCAAGTGACCATTTACTGTATAGGTCAGGCTGTAGTTGCAGACATCGACCATGATGAACAGATCTTTTCCGCGGATCGACTCTCCGATAATTCCTTTGGCCTCCCCGGTTCCGAAACGGGGGCAGTGGCAGTCGATCAGGTAATTGTCCAGCTGATAACTGGAAAAAAGCGGCGAATCCAAAGATTCTTTTAACGTATCCTGCCTGAATCTGACAATATAATCATTTACTTTCTGGCCCATCACCTTGCATGAGTCAAGGGCCGCGATCTTTAGGGGCGCTACGGGAAGCGCCGTCTCCATTAACTTAATATTTGGCATGATAATCTCCTGTATCTTTCGAATTTATAGTAATCACTATTAATATTTATATCACTTTTCCTATAAAAAGGTCAACAACAGATTGGACTATTTGGGAAAGGTAATGTATAATGGAGTATGGTCAACGAAGAAAGTAAGATAGAGGAGATATAAAATGAGTAAACCAGTAGTAGCAATTGTGGGAAGACCCAATGTTGGAAAATCGACCCTTTTTAATGTATTGGCAGGTGGTATGATATCCATCGTCAAGGATACGCCCGGAGTGACCAGGGACCGTATCTACGCGGATGTGAACTGGCTTGATAAGGACTTCACGCTGATTGATACAGGCGGGATCGAGCCGGAGAGCAAAGACATCATCCTGTCCCAGATGCGCGAGCAGGCACAGATTGCCATCGACACGGCAGACGTGATCATTTTCATTACTGACGTGCGCCAGGGACTGGTAGATTCGGATTCAAAGGTGGCGGACATGCTCAGGCGCTCCGGCAAGCCGGTAGTCCTGGTGGTTAATAAAGTAGATAATTTTGACAAGTTCATGCCGGATGTATATGAGTTCTATAATCTGGGGATCGGCGATCCGGTGCCCATCTCTGCGGCGTCCCGCCTGGGGATCGGCGATATGCTGGATCAAGTGGCGGAGCATTTCCCGGAGCATGGCAGGGAGGAAGAAGAGGATGAGCGTCCAAGGATAGCGATCGTAGGCAAGCCGAATGTAGGAAAATCCTCCATCATCAACAAACTCTTGGGAGAGCAGCGCGTCATCGTATCGGATATCGCGGGAACGACCCGGGATGCTATCGACACAGATATCGTGTACAATGGGAAGGAATATGTATTCATAGACACGGCCGGCCTTCGCAGGAAGAACAAGATTAAAGAAGAACTGGAACGCTACAGCATTATCCGTACGGTAACGGCGGTAGAGCGGGCAGACGTGGTGCTGATCGTGATCGATGCCACCGAAGGCGTGACAGAGCAGGATGCGAAGATTGCGGGAATTGCCCATGAGCGGGGCAAGGGCATCATCATCGTGGTAAATAAATGGGATGCCATAGAAAAGAATGACAAGACCATGCGGGAGTATGACAGTGAAGTCCGTCGCGTGCTGTCATTCATGCCTTATGCGGAGATTATGTATGTATCTGCCGAGACAGGGCAGCGCTTGAACAAATTATATGATAAGATAGACATGGTAATTGAAAACCAGACGCTCAGGATAGCTACCGGCGTGCTCAACGAGATCATGGCCGAGGCCGTGGCAATGCAGCAGCCGCCGTCAGACAAAGGGAAAAGGCTGAAACTGTACTACATTACCCAGGTGGCTGTGAAGCCTCCGACATTCGTCATATTCGTTAATGACAAGGAATTGATGCATTTCTCCTATACCAGGTATTTGGAGAATAAGATTCGCGAGGCATTTGGATTCAGAGGAACTTCGCTGAAGTTCTTTGTACGGGAAAGAAAGGATAAGGAGCGCTAGTTATGGAACGTTTCATATGTGTGATTATAGGATACGCATTTGGATTATTGCAGACAGGATATCTGTACGGCAAGCTGCACCACGTGGACATCAGAAAGCAGGGGAGCGGCAATGCCGGAACCACCAATGCCTTGCGCACTATGGGCTGGAAGGCAGGCCTTGTGACGCTGCTGGGCGACTGCTTTAAGTGCGTGTTAGCGGTGGTCGTGGTGCATCTGCTCTATGGAAAGAGCCATGCGGACATGATGCCGCTTCTTGCCATGTATGCGGGCATGGGGGTCGTGCTGGGACACAATTACCCATTCTACCTGAAATTCAAAGGAGGCAAGGGAATTGCAGCTACGGCAGGGCTGATCGTAAGCACCACCAATGTGTGGATGGTACTGATCTGCCTGGCGGCTTTCGTGGGAGTTGTGGGGATCACCAGGTATGTGTCGCTTGGCTCTCTTTTGGTGGTCATCATCTATCTTGCGGAGGTGGTGATCTACGGACAGATGGGAGGATTCCATGTAGCGCAGAATTATCTCTACGAAATGTATGGGATTGCGGCATTTTTGATGCTGTCTGCTTTCTTTAAGCACAGGGAGAACATTAAGAGACTATTAACCGGCACGGAGAATAAGCTAAGTGTCGGCAAGAAATAGCACAAAGTATGAAAGGAACGTAAACATTATGGCAAATGTAGGTATTATGGGAGCAGGCAGCTGGGGTACCGCACTGGCGCTTCTGCTCCACAAGAACGGGCACAATGTGACGGTATGGTCCATCAATGACGACGAAGTGAAGATGCTTTCCATAAAACGGGAGCATGAGTCCAAACTGCCTGGCGTAAAGATTCCAGATGATATGGAGTTTACATCGGAGATGGAATCCGCCATCAAGGGGAAAGACTTTATTGTTCTGGCTGTGCCGTCTCCATTTACACGCAGTACGGCGCGCAATATGAAGCCTTATGTAGCAGAGGGGCAGATTATCGTGGATGTGGCAAAGGGAATTGAAGAAAGCACTCTGATGACCCTGTCCCAGCAGATTGAAGAGGAGATCCCGCAGGCGAACGTGGCTGTATTATCGGGCCCCAGCCATGCGGAAGAGGTAGGCAGAGGGCTGCCGACCATCGTTGTGATCGGCGCTAAGACGAAGGAGACGGCAGAGTATCTGCAGGATATGTTCATGAACGAGGTGTTCCGCGTGTATACCAGCCCGGATATGCTGGGGATGGAACTGGGCGGATCGCTTAAGAATGTCATTGCCCTTGCGGCAGGCATCGCAGACGGCCTGGGCTATGGAGATAACACGAAGGCGGCGCTTATTACCAGAGGCATTGCGGAGATTGCAAGGCTGGGTGTCAAGATGGGCGGAGCAATTGAGAGTTTTACAGGCCTGACCGGGATTGGCGATCTGATCGTAACCTGCGCCAGCGTGCACAGCCGTAACCGGAAGGCAGGCTATCTGATTGGACAGGGAATGTCTATGCAGGAAGCCATGGACGAGGTCAAGATGGTGGTAGAAGGGGTATATTCTACAAAAGCGGCAGTCAAGCTGGGCAAGGAATATGGAGTTTCCCTGCCAATCATCGACAAGGTCAATGAAGTCCTCTTCGAAGGAAAGGATCCGAGAGAAGCGGTCAATGAACTGATGCTAAGAGACAGCAAGGCCGAACATACGGCGCTGCCATGGAAAGAATAGGATAAGGCATAGTAAGGCACCCGGTACAGATTCGATGTACCGGGTGCTTTACTATGCCCAAAAGTGTATTCCAATAGGGATCAGAGATCCGCATGCTCCATTACGTATTTCTTGAATTCATTTATGACCGGCGCCTGGTAGACATTCTTGAGAGTAGCCATGTAGAAGACCCTCTCCCAGGTAGGCTTTTCAATCTGTATAATCTTCACCGGCATATAGTTAAGCACCGGCATATTGGGGACCACGGCGATGCCAAATCCTGCTCCCGCAAGCCCGGCCACGGCTTGGTCTTCTTCCACCGAATATACATATTCCGGACGGCCGCCGCATTTGTCGAACAGCTTGTCTATCACAGGCCGCAGGCCGCTGCGCCTTGAGAAGGCGATCTGAGGATATTCAAGGGTTTCCTTAAGGTCTATGCGATCCCTGGACTCAAGCGGATGTCCATTCGGTACGACCAAGACCAGTTCCTGGCGGGCGATCGGCACGAAC
Organism: [Clostridium] scindens ATCC 35704; assembly: GCF_004295125.1. NCBI lineage: Bacteria > Bacillati > Bacillota > Clostridia > Lachnospirales > Lachnospiraceae > Lachnoclostridium > [Clostridium] scindens. The sequence goes on from NZ_CP036170.1 coordinate 2,801,029, forward strand.
TCAATAAGCGGCTCATGATCCAGCATGGAACAAAAGGCAACGTCGTATTTCCGGTCTTTCAGGCCCTGGATCATGTCTGTAGACATGCCTGTGGAGCCATGAAAATGGAAGTCGATATTCTTGTCCGGCTTGGAATCCAGGAATCCTTTTACGAAGCCGGGGACGATGATGCTGCTAAGCACTCTGAGCTGGACGATGTCAATACGTCCTTCGCCGCTTCCGGTCATCTGCAGTTTGTTGACGCTGGAATCCAGCATATCAAGCGCACGTTCCACATCAGTCAGAAAAGCCTGGCCACATTTGGTCAGGACAACGTTGCGTCCTTCTTTTTCAAATAACTTTACGCCCAGTTCCTTTTCCAAGGATGCGATGGCATGGCTAAGGCTTGGCTGGGTAATGGCTAATATTTCTGCGGCCTTGGTATAATGCTCCAGATGTGCCAGCGTCACAAAATATCTGAGGTGGTAAAGATTCATTATGATGATTTCTCCCTTGTTTTCTGATTTTGACTATATTCTAACATGAACTATAAACAAAATCTATGGATTCGGTCAATATTAACAATTTGTTTTTAATTTAACAATGGAATATAATCAAAGCATAGTAAAAATCACAAGCTTGAACCAGAAAAATAGAAGAATCATGTTCAATTTTAACAATGGAAGGAGAAACGTATTATGTCAAGAAAAAATCCAATCACAGTAAGTTCATGGACATTGGGAGACCAGTGCAAATTTGAGGACCGGGTCATCGCAGCGAAAGAAGCTGGTTATGAAGGAATCGGCCTGAGGGCAGAGACCTATGTGGACGCGTTGAATGAGGGGCTTCATGATGAAGACATTTTAGCAATCCTTGATAAGCACGGAATCAAGGTTACCGAGGTAGAGTACATCGTACAGTGGGCAGAGGAGAACCGTTCCTACGAGCAGAAGTACAAAGAGCAGATGTGTTTCCATATGTGCGAACTCTTTGGAGTAGGCCATATCAACTGCGGACTTATGGAAAACTATTCTGTGGAGTATACGGCTCAGAAGTTAAAAGAATTATGCCAGAGGGCCGGAAAGTACATGATCGGAGTTGAGCCAATGCCATACAGCGGTATCCCGGATCTCAAAAAAGGATTTGATGTAGTTCAGGCATCCGGATGCGACAATGCGATGCTGATCCTGGATACATGGCACTGGGTAAGAGCAGACCAGTCCTACGACATCCTGACAGAAGAGCAGGCTAAGAAAGTCATCTCCATCCAGATCAACGATGCTTACGAGAGGCCATATGCAAAGACGATCTTAAGAGACGAATCCATGCATGACCGTCTCGCGCCAGGAACCGGAGCAAAGGATACGGCAGGGTTTGTAAAGATGATCAAGGAAGCTGGAATCGATCCTAAGGTGGTAGGCGTTGAGGTCATCTCTGACGAGATCCTGTCAAGAGGCCTGAAAGAAGCTGCAGCCCATACCTATGACAATACCGTAAAAGTATTGAAGGAAGCATGGCCGGAGATTCTGGAAGACTAAGAGATACCTGATACATAAAGAGATAATTCTTGTGACAAGCAATAAATCGAGAGCGAGGAAATGATATGAAATTTGAAAATATGTTCAAGCCAATCCAGATTGGACCAATGACTGTAAAGAACCGTTTCGTAGTCCCGCCGATGGGCAATAACTTCGCAAATGCGGATGGATGCTGGAGCGATCAGTCTGTCGCATATTATGCAGAACGTGCGAAAGGCCAGTTTGGCCTGGTTACCATCGAGGCGACCGTTGTACATAAAGGAGCCAAGGGCGGCCCGAGAAAGCCTTGCCTGTACGATGAAAGCAGCATCGCAAGCCTGAAGAAGATTACGGATGCCTGTCATGCAAAAGGCGCCAAAGTTTCCATCCAGCTGCAGAATGCAGGGCCGGAAGGAAATGCAAAGAATGCAGGCGCGCCAATCCAGGCGGCAACAGCCATCCCATCTACGGTAGGAAGAGACACGCCGGAAGAAGTGCCTACCGCGCAGGTATATGAACTGGTAGAAGGCTATGCAGAGGCAGCAAGACGCGCTATGGAAGGCGGTGCGGATGCCGTAGAGATTCATATGGCACACGGCTATCTGGTAAGTTCCTTCATGTCTCCAAGAACCAACAAGCGCGTGGATGAGTTTGGCGGAAACTTCGAGAACAGGATGCGCTTCCCACGCCTGATCGTGGAAGCGGTGAAGAAGGCGGTTGGAGACAAGGTGGCGATCATCGCCCGCATCAACAGTGCCGATGAAGTCCTGGGAGGACTGGATGTACATGACAGCGCGGCCATCGCGGCATATCTGGAAGAATGCGGCGTTCAGGCGCTTCATGTATCCCGCGCGGTACATATCAAAGACGAATATATGTGGGCGCCGACAACGATCCATGGCGGATTCTCAGCAGATCTGGTATCCGAGATCAAGAAGGCAGTCAGCATTCCGGTGATCACGGTCGGAAGATTCACAGAGCCTCAGTATGCAGAACTTCTGGTTAAGGAAGGCCGTGCCGACCTGGTGGCATTCGGACGTCAGTCACTGGCAGATCCGCATATGCCGGAGAAGGCAATGGAAGAAAGGCTTGAGGATCTGACTCCATGCATCGCCTGCCTGCAGGGATGCGTGGCCAATATGTACAAAGGAGAGCCTATCTGCTGTCTGACCAACCCATTCCTGGGCCATGAGGCAGAAGGGTATCCGAAGGCAGAGAAGTCTAAGAAGGTCATGGTCATTGGCGGCGGCGTAGCCGGCATGTGCGCGGCATTCATCTGTGCGGAAAGATGCCACGACGTAACCTTATATGAGAGTACGGATAAACTGGGCGGCAACATGCGCCTGGCTGCGTACCCTCCGGGAAAAGGCGACATCTCCAACATGATCCGAAGCTACATCGTAAGATGCCAGAAGGCAGGCGTTAAGATCGTGATGAATCAGGAAGCAGACCTGGATCTTGTAAAAGCAGAAAAACCGGATGCAGTCGTAGTATCCACCGGCTCTAAGACTTTGATCCTTCCAATCGAGGGAATCGACAATCCGGCAATCATCCACGGCTCCGACCTTCTGGATGGCAAAAAAGCGGCAGGAGAAAAGGTTCTGGTAGTCGGCGGCGGAATGGTGGGATGCGAGATCGCAGCCTTCTTAGGAGAGCAGCAGCATCAGGTATCCATCATTGAATTCCGCGACAAGATGGGCGCAGACATGATCACCGAGCACCGCAAATATGTGATGAAGGATTTCGATGAGTATAAAGTAGAGCAGATTGTAAATGCAAAAGTATGCCGTTTCTATGATGACGGCGTGGAATATGAGTCTCCGGACGGAGAACGGCATGAGGTAAGAGGATTCGACTCTGTCGTATTATCCATGGGATTCAGAAACTACAATCCATTTGCAGAACAGCTGGAAGAGTTAGGACAGGAAGTATATGTCGTGGGAGATGCCACAAGAGCGCGCCGGGCACTGGACGCTACTAAGGAAGCATACGCAGCGGCAATGCAGATATAAGGAGGAAATATAAGACGATGGAAAAGAGAATATCCGGACACACAGGATTAATGGGACTATTTGGAACGCCGGTTGGACATTCAGGATCTCCTGCAATGTACAACTTCAGCTTCCAGCATGACGGGCTGGACTATGCATATCTGGCATTTGACGTGACAGAAGAGCAGATGCCAAAGGTATTTGAAACCATCCGCCTGCTGAATATGCGCGGAGGAAACTTTACGATGCCTTGCAAGAACATTGCGGCAGAGCTGGTAGACAAATTATCACCGGCAGCCGAGATCATCGGAGCCTGCAACGTATTCGTCAATGACAATGGCGTGATTACGGGCCATGTGACAGACGGCGTAGGATTCGTAAAAAATCTGGAAGTCAACGGGGTTGACGTAAAAGGTAAAAAGACGGTAGTATTAGGCGCAGGCGGGGCTGCAACGGCAATCCAGGTACAGTTGGCCTTAGATGGCGCAAAAGAAGTAGCCATCTTCAATGTCAAGGACAAATTCTTTGACAGGGCCCAGGGTACTAAAGAAAAACTTGCTGAGAAATGCCCGGAATGCATTGTTACGGTAAATGACATGGAAGACAAGGAAAAACTTGCAGAAGCAGTGAACCACTGCGATATCGTCATCAATGCGACGACGATGGGAATGAAGCCTCACGATGACGTCTCCCTCATTGACAAATCCTTATACCGCAAGGATCTGGTCGTGGCTGATACCGTATACAGCCCGGAGAAGACTAAGATGATCCTGGAGGCGGAAGAGGCAGGATGCAAGGCGATTGGCGGAAAAGGAATGCTCCAGCAGCAGGGAGCGGTGAACTACGAACTGTTCGTAGGCAAGAAGATGCCGCTTGAGGAATACAACAAATTCCAGGCAGAGCAGGCCAAATAGCAGTATTCAGCAGTATTCAAAAGAGAATGATAGAGAAAAGGAGAATGAGAGGATGAGAGCAAAGAAGTATATTCTTTCTATGGCCATGGTATACATGGCATATTTTACCCATGGCATCCAGGCGATTATTCTGTCACAGAATAAAGTAAACTTCTTCACCCAATGGGGATATACAGACGAAGTGGCAGGAGCAGCAGCGGTGTCTCTGGCCATCACGGCGACAGGTTTCGGAAAATTCCTGACCGTGTGGCTTGGCGGAGAGATATCTGATAAAATAGGACGTAAGAAAATGGCGGTTGCCGGAGGCATACTCTATATCGTGTGCTTTGCAGGCCTGCTGTTCTCTACAAACTTTACGGTAGCATGTGTATGCGCCTTCCTGGCAGGCGTGGCGACTTCCGGATTCTGGGATGCATCCTTGTATCCGGCGGTACAGGAAGCCGTTGAGCCAAGATATGCCGGTTCTGCGTTAATCGGAATCAAGGCATTCGTATCCGTATCCGGCATTATCTACCCATTGATGGCCGTACATTTTTCCAATTCCGGAAACTGGCACATTAATGTATGGATTCCGCTTGTGATGTCCGTTGTATGCGTCGTACTGGCAGTCATTGCTCCATTTGCCTATGACGATGATATGAAAGAGACGGTAAAGACCGCGGATGGCGAGACGAAGAACGCCGCCCAGGCCGAGATCGACGCGGCAAAAGCCAGCATGCTGGTTAAGCCGAATGGATTGGTAAACTTTATTACCATGTTCTATGGATTCCTGTGCATGTTCATCATGTATGGCGCGCAGCAGTATACTAAGGCCTTTGGCATGACAAACTGCGGACTGACGGAAATGCAGGCGGCAGGCATGACATCCATCTATACGGTTGGCTCCATCATTGCCGTAGTATTCTGGGCAATCATGATGGGCAAGTTGAAATGGAATCCGCTAAAGGTAGTTCTGATTGATTCGATATTTACAGCGGTTGCGCTGGCAATCGTGCTTCTTGTAAAGAACGTAGGAGTCATCTATGTAGCGATTGCCCTGCTTGGATTCTTTGCGGCCGGCGGAGCACTTCAGACAGGACTTGGCGTACGCCAGTTGATGTGTCCGGGACCAAAGGGCAGGAATACCGGAATCTACTACACATGGATGGGGCTTGCAAGCTGCTTCCTTCCATACATCGTATCCGCAATGACCAAGTCTATCGGCGAGACATCAGCCATTTACACGATGATGGGCCTGCTGCTTGCAGCATCCGTTATCGCGACGGTGATGATGTTCTATCTGATAGGACAGCATAAGAAAATATTTGGAAAGAGCGCATTGTTGAAATAATCCGTGCGTCACTCTGCCTTTGGAACCAAAGGCAGAGTTCCTTATTGACTTGGTTTGTTAAAAAATAGACGAAAGAAGATTAAGGAGGGTACTCAATCATGAGTGCAAGAAGAGCGAGAAAACCAAATGAACTCCCTTATATTCCTCTTGGGCCTTTCCAATGGAGAATACCCGGCGTACATTACCGCGTTGAATATGTGGAGTTCTTTCAAGGACTGATCCTGGGAGCGACAGCCCTTAGTTCAATCCCATACTTGACGGACTATCTGGGGCTGCCCTATGAACTGGCATGGAGTTGCGTTATTCTGGAAGTGGCCTTATACATGCTTCACGGCTGGCTGGGAGATCCCGTGGTGCCTGGCTGGATCACGCCGACGCTGCCATTTACCTTAGCGTTCATCAGCGGGTTCGAAAAAGGGCCGCAGCGCATCCAGGCGATGATCGCCGTACAATTATTGGTGGCATTCATATTCTTGTTTATGGGTGTCACGAAATTGGCAGACAAGTTTGTAAGAAGCGTTCCGACCTCGGTCAAGGGGGGAATCCTTCTCGCTGCGCCGATTACCGTTATTCAGGGACAGTTGGCAGAAGACAGCCAACTGCTGACGGCTCCGGTAGCGACGCTGGCAGGAACTCTGCTTTTGGCATTCTTAAGTTTCTCACCCTTCTGCGAGAAGAAGAGAGGAAAATATAAGATTCTGGATGTGATGGCTAAGTATGGAAACCTGTTCCCATACCTGATCGCCATGCTTCTTGGCGTGGCCTTGGGAGAACTGGCGAAGCCCGTTCTGGAGATGGGGGCAGTCATTAGAATTCCGGATTTTTCGAATATGTTCCATACGGTTAGCATATTCGCCGTAGGATTCCCGCCGTTATCCATGTTTATTAAGGCATTGCCGCTTGCACTGATCTGCTATGTCCTGGCGTTCGGAGACTTTGTAACAAGCGAGACGCTGGTAAAAGAAGCACAGGAGAGCAGGGATGATGAGTATATCGACTTTAATTCCAGCCGCTCCAACCTGATTAGCGGCCTTCGGAACCTGATCCTTGCCATATTTGCGCCATTTCCGCCATTGTCCGGCCCATTGTGGGTTGGCATGACGGTTTCGGTTGCAATGCGTTACAGGGAAGGAAAGAAAGCCATGAAGTCCTTGATCGGAGGCATGAGTTCCTTCCGTATGGCTACCTTCTTAAGCGTGATCCTGGTGCCGATCGTATCCTTCATGAAGCCGATCATGGGCGTAGGATCCGCCATCACGCTGCTGTTCCAGGCTTATGTCTGCGCAAGGATCGGCATGGAGTACTGCAAGTCCAACACAGACAAGAGCATTGCCGGGATCATGGCCGCGGTGCTGGCATTTAAGGGTTCAGGCTGGGCGCTCCTGGTGGGCTTTGCCCTTAACTTCATTCTGTCCAACATGGAATTCCAGAAGAAGAAACTGGGCGTACCTACAACGGAAGAACTGGAAGCCATTGACCGCAAGAGAGATGAGGAAATACGCCGCATGGCCATCGAAAGAACGGCAGAAGCGTGGAAAGAGGAGTAAAGCACTCCTCTTATAACGCCTGATGCACGGTGTTGAGAACCTGGTACAGTTCCTCTGCGCCAATCTGGCCGGGAGCGGATGCCTTAGAGCCGGAGCCGAAGGTCAGACAGGAGCCGAATACCTCGCAGGAGATGCGGCTGATGCTGCCAAGCCCAGACATAGACATGGTGATGATGGGCCTGTCAGCGTAACAGGAAGCCATCTCTTCCGTGGCGGCAAGCAAAGTGAGGACATCCTTGCGGCTCTTTGGCATAACGGCAATCTTTGGAATGTCAGCCTCCATATCCTGCATTTTGCGCAGCCGAAAGACGATGTCTGATTTGGCCGGTGTTTTGTCAAAGTCGTGGTTAGAGCCAATGACTTTGACGCCACAGGCATGAATGGACGCGATCATGTCCCGGACATCCTTGTCGCCTGCGAATATCTCCACATCAATAAGATCTGCATGACCCGAGGCAGCCACTGCCTTGTTGAGTGCAATGTATTTTTCCCTGGACATGCCGTGGACTCCGCCTTCCTTAACCGTACGGAAGGTGGCAAGAAGCGGCATGTCCTTTAATAGACTTCTAAGATTCGATAGCACGTCCAGCACCTTGTCCGTATCTTCCACATCTTCGTACCAGTCCATGCGCCATTCCATCAGATCCATGTGCATATCCTTATATTGCCCGGCCAGAGACAGGATCTCCTCCCGGGTCTTTCCCACATTGGGAATGCAGATGGCGGGGATCCCCGAGCCTAATTCCAGATTTCTAACTTTTACTGTATTCATAGAGTCTCTCCTTTTCGTTGCTGAATCTATTGCTTGTGCTGCTGTTATTGTAATATCAATAGGAAGGGAAAGTCAAATTACAGTTATTCAGAGAAATGATAGCCTGCGCCTATAAAAAACTTAGTCTAAAACCAGAAATTGCAGCATACATTGTTATCAGCATAACAAGGGGGTATTAGAATGAATACGTTTCAGTTGTACAAAGATATACAAGCCAGAACAAATGGAGAGATATACATAGGAGTGGTGGGACCGGTAAGGACAGGGAAGTCCACATTTATCAAACGTTTCATGGATATGCTGGTACTCCCTCATATGGAGGATGAGAACGGCAAGGCGCGGACCAAGGATGAATTGCCACAGTCTGCCTCCGGGCGTACGATCATGACCACAGAGCCCAAATTCGTGCCAAAAGAAGCGGCGCAGATCAAGCTTTCTGATGATGTGACAGTCAATGTACGTCTGATCGACTGTGTCGGCTATATGGTAGACGGCGCTTCCGGACACGTGGAAGGCAATGAAGAACGCATGGTGAAGACGCCCTGGTTCGACTATGAGATCCCATTTACAAAAGCGGCAACCATCGGAACCCGCAAGGTCATCCACGACCATGCGACCATAGGCATCGTGGTGACCACGGACGGCAGCATTACCGATATCCCGCGGGAGGGATATAAGGAGGCGGAAGAAAAGACCATCCGGGAACTGCAGAACATCGGAAAGCCTTTCGTGGTACTGGTAAATTCAAAGAAGCCTTTTAATGACGAGGCAAGGCAGGCGGCAGAGGAACTGGAAGCAAACTTTGGCGTAAAAGCCATGCCGGTAAACTGCGAACAGTTAAAAGAAGAGGATATCTATCAGATCATGGAAGCGGTGCTGTATGAATTTCCGGTATCGGAAGTGCAGTTCTTTATTCCCAAGTGGGTGGAGATGCTTCCAAGGGATCATAAAATTAAGCAGGATATGCTGGTACATATTAAAGAAGTTATGGATCGGTTCAGCGAGATCAAGGACGCGGCCGCGGGAATCCAGACGCCGGAGAGTCCTTATATTGACGAGATGAAGGTAGACCAGATCGAAATGGATACCGGATGCGTGAAGGTCCGGATCAGCGTGGCAGACCGGTTCTACTACGAGATGCTCAGCGAACTGACGGGTACCCATATTGCGGGCCAGTATGAGTTGATTGCGGCCATGCGGGATCTGTCCCGGTTAAAGGAAGAGTATGAAGGCGTGCGGGATGCATTTACAGCGGTACGCATGAAGGGCTACGGCGTAGTCAGCCCCAAGAAGGAAGAGATCGTGCTGGAAGAGCCTGCCATCATCAAGCAGGGCAACAAGTTCGGCGTAAAGATCCATTCCGAAGCTCCGTCCATCCATCTGATCCGCGCCAACATCGAGACGGAGATAGCGCCTATCGTAGGAAGCGAGCAGCAGGCAGAAGACCTGATCCGCTATATCAAGGATGCCAAGGAGAGCGAAGGCGGCATCTGGAGTACGAATATTTTCGGCAAATCCATCGAAGAACTGGTGATGGACGGCATGCAGAATAAGATGGCAATGATCAATGACGAGAGCCAGGAAAAACTGCAGGATACTATGCAGAAGATCGTCAATGACAGCAACGGCGGGCTGGTATGCATCATCATCTAGGCCCGGATGCAGGTTCATTTGACTCTGGACGTCAAGCTGTATATAGTATACTTATACAGGAGTGTCCGGGAAGTAAAGGTAAAAATGGCGTCAGGGGTAGAACCTGACGCTTTTTTTTGCTATAATAACCGGGATAGTCTTTACACAAATGAGAGAAGGAAAAGTTATGAGTGCAAAAATATTAAAGCAGCTGGGGATCATCCTAGCAATCTGCCTTGCGGCGGAATTCATCGTGTCGCTGCTGCCAATCGCATTTCCAAGCAGCGTCATGGCAATCCTGGTTCTGGCGCTTCTGCTGTTTACGAAGATACTGAAAGAAGAGCATATCCGGGAGACCGGGGACTTCCTGCTGTCGAATATGGCGCTGGTGTTCGTGCCGATTTCGATCGGCATGGTGGAAGATGTAGGGTTGCTGAAAGGCCAGCTGGCGGGATTCTTGATCGTGGTGTGCATCTCGCTGGTGATGACATTTCTGGGAACTTACGCCAGCGTGCGTATCGTGCAGATATGCATGAAGAGGCTGGCGGGAAAGGGAGGACAGGCAGATGAGTAATCTATGGTCCAATCCCTTGTTCGGCATTCTGCTGTCGGTGATGGCATTCTATATCGGAGGCGTGGCTGCTAGGAAGGCCAGGACGCCGATCGCCAACCCGCTGCTGATCGCCATGGTGATCTGCGTGCTGGTGCTCAAGATCCTGCATATATCCTATGATGACTACATGGAAGGCGCCCAGTTTGTCTCCATGTTCCTGGTGCCCGTGACAGCCATGCTGGGACTGTCCATCTACCGCCAGAGAAAAGTGCTCAAAGAGCAGTTTTTTCCCATCGTGATCGGCTGCCTGATGGGAAGCCTCCTATCTATGGGAAGCACGGTGGCATTATGCAGGCTGCTGGCCCTGCACGCAGATATAATGCATTCCCTGCTTCCAAAGTCGGTGACCACGGCGATCGCGCTGGATGTGTCATCCCAGCTTGGAGGGATAGAGTCCATTACCATGATGGCGGTCATTATCTGCGGGACCGGAGGCGCCATCCTCCATCCATTTATCATCAAGATGCTGAAGTTAAAGGATCCGGTAGCCATCGGCGTGGCATTTGGAACGGCCAGCCATGCGATCGGGACGTCCAAGGCGCTTGAGATGGGGGAAGTAGAAGGGGCCGTAAGCGGAGTGGCAATGGGAGTTGCAGGAATCTGCACCGTAATCATTGCATTATTATTGTAAAAGGGTTAATATTCTAATAGAAAACAACAGAGAAAAGTATGGAGGTACAGTATGAGGGTCGCAATTATTACAGCAAACACAGACATATACAGAGACAGGGAAGAAAATGAAAGTGGAGAAGTAATTAAGAAGATTGTAGAGGAGGCAGGACTTGAGATCGTATTCATGAGGGCATTGCCTACAGACCGGAAGGTACTGTCAACAGTGATGCAGAGGATGGCCGACAATCATCTGACAGACTTGATCCTGACCACGGGGGGCGCAGGATGCGGTCCTATGGACTGCACGCCGGAGGCAACCATGGACGTTGTTGAAAGACCTCTTTTAGGAATACCGGAGGCAATGCGGGCGCACACCATGAAACTGACCAAGCGTTCCATGCTCAACCGGGCCGTAGCGGGAATCCGCCAGGATGTGCTGATCGTGAATCTCCCGGGCAAGGCCGGGGCGGTAAAGGAAAGCCTCAGATATCTGCTTCCCGAACTGGTACATGCTGTGAACGTGATCAAGGGAGAGGCATAAGAAATGAAAATTACGTATCTGGAACACAGTGGTTTTACAATCGAGCATGAAGACGTGGTCATGATATTTGATTACTATAAGGGACGGCTTCCAGATATGCCTACAGAGAAAAAAGTGTATGTATTCGCAAGCCATGGGCATTATGATCATTTTAAGAGAAAGATATTCCAGTGGTCGGATGCATATGAGAATATCAAATATATTCTGTCCAGTGATATTACGGACCGGGGGCCGAAAGGCAGAACGATTTATCTGGAGCCCCGTAAGGAGATACAACTGGATGGGATGAAGATCCGGACTCTTCGCTCTACGGATGAGGGCGTGGCGTTTTTTGTGCGCCTGAAGGAGATGACCATATTTCACGCGGGGGATCTGAACTGGTGGCACTGGGAAGATGAAAGCGAGACCTACAATGAGATGATGCGCCGCAATTACCAGTATGAGATAGGCAAGATCGAGGGTGAAAAGATTGACGTGGCGTTCCTTCCTCTGGATCTGCGCCAGGAGGAGCAATTCTTTTGGGGGATGGATTATTTCATGCGCCATACGGATACAAGGCATGTATTCCCGATGCATATGTGGGGGAGATACGAGGCTTATGAGCGCCTGATGGAACGGCCGGAATCAGAAGGATACCGGCAGAAGGTCATGCATATCACCAGGACGCAGCAGGTGTTTGAACTGGAAGAGAGGAAGGAGTAGGAAGATGCAGGTAAAGATATATACGGACGGGGCGGCGAGGGGCAACCCGGATGGGCCTGGAGGCTACGGCACGGTTCTGGAGTATGTGGATTCCAAGGGGGAATTACATACCCGGGAACTGTCCCAAGGCTATAAGCGGACCACCAACAACCGTATGGAACTGATGGCAGTGATCGCCGGGCTGGAGGCGCTTAACCGGCCCTGCCAGGTGGAACTGTACTCCGATTCGAAATATGTGGTGGACGCATTCAACCAGCACTGGATTGACGGATGGATCAAGAAGGGCTGGAAGAGGGGAAAGAATGAGCCGGTGAAGAATATTGACCTGTGGCAGAGGCTTCTGAAGGCGAAAGCCCCCCACCAGGTTCAGTTCATCTGGGTCAAAGGCCATGACGGGCATCCCCAGAATGAGCGGTGCGATACATTGGCAACCACGGCTGCCGACGGGGATGCGCTGATCGAGGATGAAGGGACTCCCGTGTAAATAATATTTGTTTTTTGGAAAAAATTATGATATAGTAACCAAGGCAAGTAAGACAAGTAATCGCAGCTGCAAGCGCCGAAAGGCCGCAGGTGAGGAAAGTCCGGGCTTCACAGGGCAGGATGCCGGATAACGTCCGGTGGAGGCGACTCCAAGGCCAGTGCAACAGAAATATACCGCCTGCAGGGGACATTTTGTTCCCGGCAGGTAAGGGTGGAAGGGCAGTGTAAGAGACTACCGCCTTGCTGGTAACAGCAGGGGCACATGTAAACCCCATCCGAAGCAAGACCGGATAAAGACGATGTGGCGGCCCGTCACGTCTTAGGTAGGTCGCTGGAACCTTCCGGCAACGAAAGGTCTAGATAGATGATTACTCAACGACATAACCCGGCTTATCGTCTTGCTTGCCTTTAGAATAAAAAATGAAAATAGGACTTAAAAACAGGCCATGGTCTGGCAGGATGAATAACATCTGCCGGTTCATGGCCTGTAAAGTTATCTGCCTACTTGTGAAAAGATGCGGCGCCTACCGGCCATCATACTTCTCTTCGCAGTATTTGCAGCGATAGATCTCATTTTCCTTATCCGTAAGCACGAAGATGTGATCCAGCTCCTGTTCGATGGAAGTGATGCATCTCGGGTTCTTGCATCGTATCACATTGACAATCTCCTTTGGAAGATGGAGACGTTTCTTGTCAACGATCTGGGAATCCTGGATAATGTTGATGGTGATGTTATGATCAATGAATCCGAGGATGTCCAGGTCAATGAAGTCTATAGGGCATTCAATCTTCATGATATCCTTCTTGCCCATCTTGTTGCTCTTGGCATTCTTGATGATCGCGACACAGCAGTCTAATTTATCCAGATGCAGGTATTTATAGATGTCCATGCAACGGCCTGCCTGGATATGATCCAATACAAAGCCTTCATCAATCCGGCCTACATTCAAAGTGTTTTTTACCATAATTGATTTCCTCCCTATACTTCGATTCCTAATAGCGTTAAGATCAATGCCATTCGTATGTATACGCCATACTGCATCTGCTTAAAATACGCCGCTCTGGGGTCTTTGTCAACCTCGACGGAGATCTCATTGACCCTCGGAAGGGGATGCAGCACATACATGTCTTTTGGCGCAAGTTCCATCTTCTTGGCATCCAGGATGTAGAAATCCTTCATGCGGACGTAATCTTCCTCATTAAAGAAACGTTCCTTCTGAACGCGGGTCATATACAGAAGATCCAGTTTCGGAAGCGCATCCTCCAGGCGGACGACCTCCTCGTATTCCACCTGCTTCTGATCCAGCACGTCCGAGCGGATGTAGCCTGGAAGCCTTAACTCTTCCGGGGAAATGAGCACGAACTTGATTCCCGGATATCTGACCAGGGCATGGATTAACGAGTGGACGGTACGCCCAAACTTCAAGTCTCCGCACAGGCCAATGGTCATGTGATCCAGATGCCCTTTTAAAGATCGGATGGTCAGAAGATCGGTGAGAGTCTGGGTCGGGTGCTGATGCCCGCCGTCTCCTGCGTTGATCACCGGAATCGAAGAGTGGCGGCATGCCACCATAGGCGCGCCTTCCTTTGGATGGCGCATGGCACAGATGTCCGCGTAGCAGGATATGGTGCGGATCGTATCGGAAACGCTCTCGCCCTTGGCGGCAGAACTGGAGTCGGCAGAAGAAAATCCGAGGATGCTTCCGCCCAGGTTCAGCATGGCTGCCTCATGGCTGAGCCTTGTCCTGGTGCTTGGCTCGTAGAAGAGCGTTGCCAGTTTCTTCCCTTCGCACGCATGGGCGTATTTTTCAGGATTTGCCTCAATGTCCCCCGCAAGATCCATAAGTTTGTCTAATTCTTCCACGGAAAAATCCAGTGGACTCATCAAATGTCTCATATAAACCTCCTCTTATCGATATGTTAATAATTCATCAACAGATTTGCGCCCGGGCGCATCCGGATGGATGTCCGGGTAACCGATGGCGATCAGCGCGGCAAGTTCCTGATCCTTTGGAAAATCAAGAAGCTTCGTGATGCCATCCTCATCCCAGATTCCCATGATAACGGTCCCAAGCCCGGCCTCATGGGCGGCAAGGCAGAACGTCTGCGCCGCGATGCCTGCATCGAACATCTGCCAGCGGTCACCCTTTTTCGTGGTAAATGATCCATCGCGCTCAAAGCCGCAGCGGCCCTTTACGAAGGTCATAGCAATCAGCATTGGTGCCTGACGGATAATATTAGAATTAAAATCTGGGGTGTAATTGTTCATGATTGAATTAAGAATAGAAGAATCTTCAATTGCGATATAACGGACGATCTGACTGTTCTTCCAAGAAGGAGAATAGGATGCAGTAGATATAATGGATTCTAATAGAAAATGGTCTATCGGGTCCGGCTTAAACTTCCGGATGCTTCTTCTGGTTCTGATACATTCAGTGGTGTTCATCTCGTTTTCCTCCCATATTGAAAATCTTTCATACATCATATAATAAATATGAAAGATTTTCAACGTCTGCAGAGAATTTTTTCAAACAACAACCCTGCGCAGAACCAGAGAGGCGCATAGTCGAGGCGGATCAGCCCGTTAACATTCAGCCGGGCTTCGCTGTAATCCCAGGGGCAGGCTTCAAATTTCCTCAGGAAAGAGCCGGTAATATATTCTCCGATAAAAATGCAGCAAGTATATACACCTCCCCGTAACACCAGACTCTTGCCTTTTAAACGTCTGCAGATGGGAGAAAGGAAACTGGCCATGCCATAGATGGGGAACATCCAGATGGAAGTATTCCCGGTAAGTTTGTGATTTTCGTTCTGCAGGGAGTGCAGGCCGGTGAATAGAATCTCCATGCACCACCCACAGGTTCCGCAGGTTAAGAAATTGTGCTTCATGTGTCTTAGTATGGCAACGGAAGGTAGATTTTATACCAAAAATGTATTATAATACAACTTGATTTGCAAAGAAGGAGAAAAAGACATGCCAACGTTAGAGGAATTGAGAATAAGGCTAGACGATGTTGATGAACAGATGGTCAGACTCTTTGAGGAAAGAATGAGCATCTGTGAAGAGGTCGGAGAATATAAGGTAAAAAATGGAAGGAAAGTTCTGGACCGCCAGAGAGAGCGGGACAAGCTTCAGGAGGTGGCCGGTAAAGTATCCACGGACTTTAATAAGAAAGCGGTACAGGAACTCTATGACCAACTGATGTCCATGAGCAGGAAACTGCAGTATCAGCAGTTGGTCAAGGCAGGGGCCCTGGGCAGGCTTCCATTTATCGGGGTGTCCTCCCTGGATGACAAGAACGCGAGGATCGTATTCCCGGGAACGGAGGGCGCATACAGCCAGGCGGCCACTAAGAATTACTTTGGGGAGGACTGCAACAACTTTTACGTGCGGACCTTCCGGGACGCCATGGAAGCCATCGAAGAAGGAGCGGCGGACTTTGCCGTGCTTCCCATCGAGAACTCTACGGCGGGCTCTGTGGATGAGATGTATGACCTGCTGGTGGAATTTGAAAACTATATCGTAGGAGAGACAATCATCCCGATCGTCAATACGCTTGCCGGTCTTCCGGGAACAGAGTTGTCGGATATCCAGCGAGTTTACTCAAAAGGCGTGGCTCTGATGCAGGCATCCCGCTTCCTGGACGAGCACGGCGACTGGCAGCAGATCAGCGTGGCCAATACGGCGATCGCGGCAAAGAAGGTGCTGGATGAGCAGGATAAGACCCAGGCGGCCGTGTGCAGCGCATATGCGGCCAAAGTGCATGGCCTGGCGGTGCTGGCGGACAATATCAATGATGATCAGGGAAACTCCACCCGATTCATCGTAGCCACCAACCAGAAGATATTCCTGAAAGACGCGAAGAAGATTAGCATCTGCTTCGAACTGCCGCATGAGAGCGGCTCATTGTACCACCTGCTGTCTCATTTCATATATAATGACCTGAACATGACCAGGATCGAATCCAGGCCGGTAGAAGGAAAGAACTGGGAATACCGCTTCTTTATAGACTTCGAAGGAAATCTGGCGGATCCGGCGGTAAAAAACGCGATCCGCGGCCTGCGGGAAGAAAGCATTAATTTGAAGATACTGGGAAATTATTAAGAGGTGAGGCAAATGAGAACGAATGAACTGATGCTGTACAAACATATGGAAGAAGGCCAGATATTAAATGATATGACCTTCCTGATGGAGAACTACGCCAACGATTATTATAATATGGAAGACATGAAAGGCCTCCTCTTTGACTTGGTCAATGAGATTCTGGAATTGGCGGTCAGCCATGGATTCGAAGGAAACCTGTGGCACAATTACCTGACCTACCTTCTTGCCAGCCACGAGAATGCATACAGCACCTCCTGCGAGATCGTAGGGCCGGTGGAGGGAAGCATCAACGAAGTGGCCCTCCATGACTTCGCTATCTTTAAGGAACTCTTTGACTATGGTTTTCAGGCGCTGGAAGAGACCATGGGCGTGGATTGCCTGTCAATGATCCGGGACTATGCAGGTACCAGCGGACACGGCAAGATATTTAACCAGAGAATCCGGGACCGCATCTGCGACCTGAGCAGAAGCCTTGCCAAGGCCGAAACGCCGGGAAAGTTCAAGGATATCCTGACCCAGTTTTATAAAGAATTCGGCGTGGGCAAATTCGGGCTTCACAAAGCCTTCCGAATCGAGCATAGGGAAGAGGGTACCGAGATCGTGCCGATCACCAAGATTGCCCATGTGCATCTGGATGACTTGGTAGGATACGAGATTGCCAAGAAGAAGTTGATCGACAATACGAAAGCCTTTGTGGAAGGAAGAAAAGCCAACAACTGCCTGCTTTTCGGTGACGCGGGCACGGGAAAGTCATCCTCCATCAAGGCGATTCTGAACCAGTATTATGACCAGGGCCTTCGGATGATAGAAGTCTATAAGCACCAGTTCCAGGATCTGAACGATATCATTGCTCAGATTAAGAACCGCAATTATAAATTTATCATCTATATGGATGACCTGTCCTTTGAAGAATTTGAGATCGAATACAAATACTTGAAAGCCGTGATTGAAGGCGGACTGGAGCGAAAGCCGGAGAACGTGCTGATCTACGCCACCTCCAACAGGCGCCACCTGATCAGGGAGACCTTCAAGGACAAGGCAGACCGGGACGAAGAACTGCATACCAATGACACGGTGCAGGAAAAACTCTCCCTGGTCGCCAGATTCGGCGTGACCATCTATTTCGGAAAACCAGATAAGAAAGAATTCCAGGAGATCGTGCGAAAACTGGCACAGAAAAGCGGCATAGACATGCCGGAAGAAGAACTCCTTCTGGAAGCCAACAAGTGGGAATTAAGCCACGGCGGCCTGTCCGGCCGGACAGCGCAGCAGTTCGTGGATTATCTGGCCGGAATGCGGTAAGAAGGACGAATAGAGGAACAGATAAATAAGTATAGGAAAGGAGCGTGGAACAGATATCCGCGCTCCTTTCTTAAATTTGTTGTAGCAGAGGATGGGAATAGAAATTGTAGAATGTGGTAGAGAAATTGAAAGGAATTATGACTGGCCCGGCTTTTCATGCAGGGCCAGTCGAAACTTAGAAAGGATATTATAATGCAAAGGTTCCAATAATCTGGCCGATCTGTACGATATTGCTTCTACCTGTAAATTCAAACTTGACTTTGCCAAGACCGCTGAAATACATTTCCAGTTCGCTGTCCATATCAAATACGCCTGCAGTCTCTACGGAGAAAGCCGTTATTTTAGAATAGGGAAGAGAAGAAAAGTCTTTTTTCTTGCCGGTCATTCCTTGTATATTAACTGCGATTACTCGCTTGTTCGTGAATACACAGTAGTCTCTCATGGCTTTATAAGCACCGATGACCTCCTCGCCATTGATTAACAGTGGCTGGACTTCTGCAAATATTGATCCGGGGTCTATCTCTTTCATTTTTACATATTCGCTGTTCTTAAAATCAATCATTCCTGTTACCTCTCTTTCGCTTTTGTTTTTCATAAATTATTTTGTTAGAAATTTTCTGACTGGAACTAGGTATATTATATATTATTTTGTAGAATTTGCATATACTAATAAAGTGAATTATGAAGAATATTGTTGAGAAATATAATTTCAGATGAAAACGCTCCATATATAAAGTTGTATAATAGATTCACATATTTGAAACGATAGACAATGACATTATAACCAAACGCCGCGCAGTTAGTCCTGCACGGCCTTTATATTGGAAATATCGGAATCAATCATCAGGGAATAGTTGGTATAGTATACCACGAACCCCGGCTTTGCCCCATTAGGCTTTTTCACATGTTTTTTCTCTACATAATCAATCTCTACTTTGTCGCTGCCTCTGTTCTTGGAGTAGTAGGCAGCCAGCCGCCCGGCTTCTTCGAAGGTGCGATCCGGCAATTCATCTCCATTACTTTTGACGATGACATGGGAGCCCGGCGCGCCTTTAGCGTGGAACCACCAGTCATTTCCCGCGGCAAAGGAGAAGGTCAGTTCATCATTCTGCAGATTGTTCTTGCCAACATACATATGGTAGCCGTCACTGGAGAGGTAGTGCAGAGGCTTGCTGGTCAGCTTCACCTTTTTCTTGGTGAACTTTCTTCGCACATACCCGCTCTGGATCAGTTCTTCCTTGATCTGGGCCAGATCTGCCTCGCTCAGCGCGATGTCCAAGGCATTGCTGATGGATTCCAGGTACTGGATATCATCGGCTGTCTCTTGGATGAGGTCTGAGAGTGCCTCAAAGGTACGTTTCTGCTTATTATACTTGGCGAAATATTTCTGGGAATTCTCCTGGGGTGTCATAGTCGGGTCCAGGGGAATGGTAACTTCCTGGCCGGTGTAATAATTAAGGGCAGTCAGGTTCTTGGAGCCTGGAGCCAGATCGTAGCCGTAAGCGTTGATCAATTCGCCGTAGACCTTGTATTTTTCCCGGTTCTGCGTATCCTTTAACTGCTTGGCCTGAAGATCGTACTTTTTACGGTTCCGTTCCAGGGCTGTCTGTACCACATGGCGTAAGTCCGCGCTTTTTTGGCGGATGCGGGTCAGGGTATTCTTAGTCGCATAGTAGGTACTGAGCACCTGGGAGATGGAGGAAAATTCCTTCCTTGCAAGGCTGTTGTAGTGCGTCAGCGGCAGGGCGCCAAACTCCTTGGGGGCGCTCCCTTCATAGTAGATGACCGGATGGAAAGCGCCTTGGCGGACATCTTCCATATAGTAGGCAAACTGCCGGAACAGGTGGGCCATCATATCGCCGCTTAAGTCTCCGGCAGTTATGCCGGATTCCAGGCCGGCCAGATAGCAGATCTCTTCGGCCACTGCAGGGCTGATTCCCGTGAAACTGGTATAGATCGCCTTGCCAAGAGGCATGGGCTTCTCCTTAAGAGCCTGGCCAAAGGAAGACTCGTCAATGGCAAGCGGATTGTGCTTTGCCATGGTATCCGGTATAAAATATTCCCGTCCGGGCAATACCTCCCGCACGGAACTCATCTGCGCGGAGACATGCTTGATGCTGTCGATGATCCTGCCTTGATCATCGCAGAATATGATATTGCTGTGCTTGCCCATAATCTCGATTACCAGCTGCTTCTTGCACAGATCTCCCAACTCATCCAGATGCTCGATATCAAGGATGATGATGCGCTCCAGTTTGGGCTGGGAGATGCCGGTAATCCGTCCATTTCCGACATACTTTCGAAGAAGCATGCAGAAGTTGGGGGCCGTCATTGGGCTTGGCTTGTTCTCGTCTGTCAGATATATCAAAGGGAGGGATGCGCTGGCCGAGATATAGAGTCTTTTTTGTCCCTTCGGAGTCTTGATGGTGAGCAGCAGCTCGTCTGGCTCCGGCTGGGCAATCTTGGCGATACGTCCGTCTGCCAGCGCATTTTTTAGTTCCTGGACCATTGCAGCAACCGTGATTCCGTCAAATGCCATAGATATGTCCGTCCTTTCTTACTGAAATAAGAAGATTATAACATAGTTGACGGGATATGCCAAATGACTTATAATTATCAGTGGCAATTAAGAGACATATAGCAAATATATTATAAGAAGAGGTTCATATCATGATAAAAAGTATGACAGGGTTCGGACGCTGCGAAGTGATGGAAGGGGAGCGCAAGTTCACGGTTGAGATGAAGGGGGTAAATCACCGCTACCTGGATGTAAATATCCGTATGCCAAAGAAACTGAATTTTTTCGAGACAGCAATCCGCAGTTTGTTAAAGCAGAGCATCCAGAGGGGAAAGGTAGATATCTTCATCTCCTATGAGGACTTTACCGAGAACCAGATGTCCCTGAAGTATAATGAGTCTCTGGCGCAGGAATACATGGACTGCTTCGGCCGGATGAAGGAGCAGTTCTCCTTGGAAAATGACATCCGGGTATCTACGCTGTCCCGCTGTCCGGAAGTGCTGACTATGGAAGAGCAGGTCATTGACGAGGAAGAACTCTGGAATGGCCTTAAAAAGGCGCTGGAAGGCGCGATCGGCCAGTTTGTGGAGACCAGGACGCTGGAAGGAAGCAACCTCAAGAAGGACATTATAGAAAAGTTAGACGGGCTTCTGGATCTGGTGGGCTACATTGAGGAACGTACGCCGAAGATCGTGGCAGAATACAGAGAGAAGCTGGAAGCCAAGGTTCGGGAACTGCTGGAGGATACACAGATCGAGGAGAGCCGGATTGCCGCCGAGGTGGTCATATTTGCAGATAAGATCTGCACGGATGAAGAAGTGGTAAGGTTGCGCAGCCATATCATACATATGAAGGAGACCCTGCAGTCTGAAGAGGCCGGGATTGGCCGCAAGCTTGACTTCATCGCCCAGGAGATGAACCGGGAGGCCAATACGATCCTTTCCAAGGCCAACGACCTGGAAGTATCAAACGTTGGGATCGACTTGAAGACGGAGATTGAGAAAGTAAGAGAGCAGATTCAGAATATCGAGTAGTGGGAGAGAGGAAAAGACCATGACTAAAAAAGGAATTCTTATTGTCGTATCCGGTTTCTCGGGAGCCGGCAAAGGCACGATCATGAAAGAACTGCTGAAGCAGTATGACAATTATGCGCTGTCCATCTCTGCAACCACCAGAAAGCCCCGCCCGGGAGAGGAAGAGGGCAGGGAATATTTTTTCAAAACGGTGAAAGAATTTGAAAAAATGATTGCGAAAGATGAACTGATAGAGTATGCTAGATACGTGGACAATTACTATGGGACTCCGCGCGCCTATGTGGAGGAGCAGTTGGAAACTGGCAAGGACGTGATCCTGGAGATAGAGATCCAGGGCGCCCTCAAGGTTAAGGAGAAGTTTCCGGAGACGCTGCTTCTGTTCGTGACTCCGCCGACGGCGAAGGAACTGAAGCACCGCCTGGTAGGCCGTGGCACAGAGACGATGGATGTGATTGAGTTCCGCATGAACCGTGCCAAGGAAGAGGCCGAGGGCATGGATAAGTATGATTACCTGATTGTCAATGATGTACTTGCAGAATGCGTAGAAGAAGTGCATCAGATCATTCAGGGAGAGCACAGAAGAAGTTTTCGTAATCAGGCATTTATAGAGCATATGAAGGAAGAGCTGAAAGGAGAATAACAAGCATGTTACACCCATCTTACACAGATTTAATGAAGGTCGTTAACAAAGACGTAGAAGAGGGCGCTACCAAGGTAGTGAACAGCCGCTACTCTATTGTGATGGCTACCGCCAAGAGGGCGAGGGAACTGATAGACGGCGCTATGCCGCTGGTTGCGGCAAAGAGTGGCGAGAAGCCGTTGTCCATCGCAATCAACGAATTGAACCAGGCGAAGATCAAAGTAGTCGGCGAGGAAGAGGATTAATACGTAATACGTATGTGAGAATACAAGGCAGATGCCGGGGCGGTATCTGCCTTTCTTCTAAATACCTTTACTTTATAGAGAGCATGGTTTTTCAAAAGGAGGAACGAATGAATATATTGTTTATATCCCTTGGCTGTGACAAGAATCTGGTGGATTCAGAAGTTATGCTGGGACTTCTGGCTGCCAAAGGATACCGGATGGTGGATGATGAGATGCAGGCGGATATCATTATCGTCAATACCTGCTGTTTCATCCATGACGCCAAGGAAGAGAGCATCCAGACGATTCTGGAGATGGCACAGTACAAGACGGATGGAAGGCTTAAGGTGCTGGTTGTGACCGGCTGCCTTGCGCAGAGATACCAGCAGGAGATTCTGGATGAGATTCCGGAAGTGGATGCGGTGCTGGGAACCACATCCTATGACAAGATTGTAGAAGCGGTGGAGGAAGCGCTGGCTGGCAAAGGCCACGTGGAAGTGGAAGACATCGACGCGCTGCCGCTGGTGGATACGAGGCGCCTGGTGACGACGGGCGGGCATTTTGCCTATCTGAAGATTGCAGAAGGATGCGATAAGCATTGTACTTACTGCATTATTCCCAAAATCCGGGGGGATTTCCGAAGCGTTCCGATGGAGCGCCTTGTAAAAGAAGCCGGGGAGCTGGCTGAGCAGGGCGTTAAGGAACTGATTCTGGTGGCTCAGGAGACCACTTTATATGGAAAGGATCTCTATGGAGAAAAGTCCCTGCACAGGCTTCTTCGGGAACTGTGCAGGATCAGCGGTATCCGATGGATACGGCTTCTCTACTGCTATCCGGAAGAGATTGATGAGAACCTGATCCAGATCATGAAGGAAGAGAAGAAGATCTGCCATTATCTGGATCTGCCAATCCAGCATGCCAATGATGATATATTGAAGCGGATGGGAAGAAGGACGTCCAAGAATCAGTTGGAAGAGATCATCGGAAGGCTCAGAAGAGAGATTCCGGACATTGCCCTGCGTACCACGCTGATCACCGGATTTCCGGGAGAGACGAAGGAACAGCATGAAGAACTGATGGAATTCGTAGATGAGATGGAATTCGACCGTCTGGGCGTATTTACCTATTCTCCGGAAGAGGATACGCCTGCGGCAGGCATGCCGGATCAGGTGCCGGAAGAAGTGAAGGAAGAGCGTCAGGCGGAGATTATGGAACTGCAGCAGGAGATTGTATTTGACCAGGCAGAGGCTATGATCGGCCGGGAAGTGCTGGTCATGATCGAAGGGAAAGTGGCCGATGAAAATGCCTATGTCGGAAGGACTTATAAGGATGCACCCAATGTGGACGGCCTCATTTTCATAAATACAGAGGCAGAACTGATGTCGGGAGATTTTGCCAGAGTGAAGGTGACCGGCGCCTTAGAATACGATTTGATAGGAGAGTTGATGGAATGAATTTACCAAATAAGTTGACAGTATTAAGAGTGATTATGGTACCGTTTTTCGTGTTTTTCATGCTGACGGATGTAGGAGGAGCAGTCAATAAGTGGATTGCCCTGGTGATATTCTGCGTGGCCAGCCTTACGGACATGCTGGACGGGAAGATTGCCCGCGCTAGGAATCTGGTGACCAATTTCGGAAAGTTCATGGATCCGCTGGCAGACAAACTGCTGGTATGCTCTGCCATGATCTGCCTGATTCCATCCGGGAAACTGGCTGCGTGGATCGTGATCGTGATTATTGCCAGAGAGTTTATTATCAGCGGATTCCGCCTGGTGGCATCTGACGCTGGAATCGTGATCGCCGCAAGTTATTGGGGCAAGTTCAAGACGGTT
Source organism: [Clostridium] scindens ATCC 35704 (assembly GCF_004295125.1). NCBI lineage: Bacteria > Bacillati > Bacillota > Clostridia > Lachnospirales > Lachnospiraceae > Lachnoclostridium > [Clostridium] scindens. The sequence continues at coordinate 2,825,319 of NZ_CP036170.1, forward strand.
TCCCAGATGTTCATGATCATCGTGCTGATTGCGGATCTGGGCGGTGTATTTGACATGATTGGAACGATACTGATCTGGGTATCCTTAATACTGACGATCGTATCTTTGTTTGACTATATTGCAAAGAACGTACAAGTATTGACACAGGGAGGCATGTAAGAGATGACTGTAGAAATGATATCCGTTGGCACAGAGATATTATTAGGAAATATCGTGAATACCAACGCTGCATATCTGGCGGAAAAATGCGCGCTGCTTGGATTATCCTGCTATTACCAGAGCGTGGTAGGAGACAATGAGGAGCGGCTGGAGGATGCAATCCGGCTGGGGCTGTCAAGGTCCGATATCCTGATCTTAAGCGGCGGCCTTGGACCTACCAAGGATGATCTGACAAAAGAGGTGACGGCCAAGGTATTTGGCAGGGAACTCTATGAGGATGCCCATACCAAGGAGCGCATCCAGCAATATTTTCGGCAGGTCCACAGCAGCCAGGTGACGCCGAACAACTGGAAGCAGGCATTGGTACCGGAAGGCGCAAAGGTAGTGGATAACCATAACGGAACGGCCCCGGGACTGATTCTGGAGGAAAATGGAAAGATCGCCATTCTCCTTCCCGGACCGCCGAATGAGATTAAGCCTATGTTCGAGCAGGATATTGCGCCGTATCTGAATAAACTGCAGCCGGAAGGCATCTATTCGAAGATGGCAAAGATCTGCTCCATCGGGGAAAGCAAGGCAGAGACCATGATCTCTGACCTGATGGATGCCCAGACGAATCCGACGATCGCGCCTTATGCCAAGACAGGAGAGGTGCATCTTCGGGTGACGGCCAAAGCAGACAGCGAGGAAAAAGCGCAGGAACTGATGGCGCCTATGATGGAGGAACTCTTCCAGCGCTTTGGCGATAAGATCTATACGACGGAGGAAGATGTGACTCTGGAGGAAGCCATTGTACGGATGTTAGAAGCAGATGGCATGACGGTGACGACGGCGGAGTCTTGCACCGGCGGACTTCTGGCCGGCAGGATCACGAATGTGCCGGGGGCCTCCAATGTCTATAAGGAAGGCTATATCACTTATTCCAATGATGCCAAGGAACGTCTGCTTCATGTGAAGAGGGAGACGCTGATGCAGCATGGGGCGGTAAGCCCTCAGACGGCATACGAGATGGCAGAAGGCGTGGCGTTCGCCGCTGGGGCGGATGCTTCCTTAAGCATAACGGGAATTGCGGGACCAGGCGGAGGAACCGAGGAAAAGCCGGTCGGCCTTGTCTATATCGGCTGCTATGTAAAAGGCCATGTAAGGGTAGAGGAATTCTATTTTACAGGCAATAGGGACAAGAACCGGGAATATGCGGTGGCAAGGGCATTGACGCTGCTCCGGGAGGAGTTGCTTGAAAGGAGGTAGAAGATGGACGTAAGAATATTAAAGCAGCATGAGATTCTTCCGGCTCTCCATCTGATATGGGAAGTCTTCGCAGAAGATGTGGCGCCTGCGTATACGCCGGAAGGCGTAGCCCATTTTCAGGAATTTATTAAGTATGACAATATCAGCGACATGTACCAGAAGGGAGAGATTACCTTCTTCGGAGCCTTTGAAGGAACTAAATTATGTGGCACCATGGCGGTGAAGTCCGTGGGCCACATCTGCCTGTTCTATGTCAGAAAGGATTGCCAGAGCAAAGGTGTAGGACGGAGGCTGTTCCAGGCCGTCTATAACTATTGCGCGCAGAAACTGGGTGTCAGCAAGATCACTGTGAATGCCGCTCCGGGAGCAGTTCCCAAGTATGCCCACATGGGTATGCAGGCGATGGGGGAAGAGCGGCAGGTAAATGGCATACGCTATGTTCCTATGGAGATGCAAGTGATACCGGGACTCGTGCAGCCGGTGAAAGAAAAATCGAAGGCGCCTGTGATCATCGTGACCGCGGTGTGCATCGCGATGGTACTGGTTCTGATCATCGCAGGAGTGGCCATTGGCAGGAAGGTAAGGCATATGCTCCGGGAGCAGAGCATATATACGCAGCCATATAATCATAATGACAGAGACCATGATTATGATGACCATCATGACTATGATTACTTCGGGGATGAGGGAGCCGGACAGAACAGCACGGATGCCGGGGATTTGACAGGGATTGACGCAATCCCCCAGAAGATCGCGGACGGTCTGTCCTATGATCTGAAAGAAGATGCATATACATATCAGGATGATAAGAAACAGACTACGATGATTGACTTTAACGTCAATTATCCGGTCATCAGCGGGCTTAAGGATGCCAAAGCGGAAGAAAAGGTTAATGAGGCGTTGAAGAACTGCGCGTTGCAGACGGTGGATAAGATCTATGACAATCCCTCTGACGAGATGAAGGAGCGAGTGTTGTCTTCTTCCCAGCCGGCGCTGGTTAGTTACGTAAAGTATAAGGTGGCCTATGCATCGGAAGACTTGTTAAGCGTAGCATTCGAGGATTACAGTTATCAGGGCGGAGCCGAGTATTCCGATCAGGACTTGCGGACCTGCAATATCAGCCTCAAAGACGGAAAGGTCTATGAAGTCAAGGACATTGTCAGGCTGGATGATGCCTTTCTGGCTGAATGGGCTGACACTATGAGGGACGAGGCGGACAATGACGCTTTTCTGTCTGAGCTGGATAAAGATGCCATGAAAAAGACGCTGGAAGGAGATTCCATGGATGGCGTGTACGAGGCGAATTTCTTCCTGGACGCAGATGGAATTGAGATTGGCTATAACCTGAATTACAAAGAAGGAGACGCCAACAATCTGGGCTACATCTGGGTGACGGCGCCGTTTGATTATGACGAGATCGCAGAATTCAGGACAGACAGCGATTTCTGGACAGGGTTATAATATGGAAATACGTATTATTGAAAGCACGGATATAGCCACGGTGCTTCACATGGCCGGGGTCTTGCAATCGGATTCACCTTTGCATTCCGAAGCGAGGATGGCGGCAGGCTTTCCCGGGGATGGATACCTTCCGAATACTCCTGGGCTGAAATTCGACCATATATGACGGGGAATGAACTGTGGAATTTGATAGAAAGTGACAATTGACGAATATTGAATAATATGAGAAAATAAAGTAAGTTTGGTGTTAAAGATATAACGAACCTTACGACAGAAAATCATGCAAATTTGAAAGGAGTTTTAAAATGATTTATTCACATGAAGTAGAAATGATGTGTCCTGTAGCTCAGGGTGCAAATCACGGGCCAGCTCCGATTCCGGAAGAGGCAAAGTGGGTACAGGCTAAGGAAGTTAAAGATATTTCAGGTTTTACGCATGGTGTCGGCTGGTGTGCTCCGCAGCAGGGCGCCTGTAAACTTTCATTAAATGTTAAAGACGGTATTATCCAGGAAGCGTTGGTAGAGACCATCGGATGCTCTGGAATGACGCACTCTGCAGCCATGGCATCAGAGATTCTTCCGGGCAAGACGATTTTAGAAGCATTGAATACAGACCTTGTCTGCGATGCCATCAATACAGCAATGAGGGAATTATTCCTCCAGATCGTATACGGAAGGACACAGAGCGCGTTCTCCGAAGACGGACTTGCGATCGGAGCAGGCCTGGAAGACCTTGGAAAGGGACTTCGCTCTCAGGTAGGAACCATGTATGGCACATTGGCAAAAGGTCCTCGTTATCTTGAAATGGCTGAGGGATATGTAACAGGAATCGCATTGGATGAGAATGATGAGATTATCGGTTACCAGTTCGTAAGCCTTGGAAAATTTACTGACTTCATCAAGGCAGGCGATACTCCGAACGATGCTTGGGAGAAAGCAAAGGGACAGTATGGACGTGTTGCAGACGCAGTGAAAATCATTGACCCGAGAAAAGAGTAGAAAATCAGGAGGACAAGCAAATGGCTTTATTTGAATCATATGAAAGAAGAATTGATAAAATCAATGAAGTATTAAATAGTTATGGCATTGCTTCTATCGAAGAGGCTCAGCAGATTACGAAGGATGCCGGACTTGACGTATACAACCAGGTAAAAGGGATTCAGCCGATCTGCTTCGAGAATGCCTGCTGGGCATACATCGTAGGCGCGGCTATCGCAATCAAGAAGGGCTGCAAGAACGCCGCAGACGCAGCGGCAGCAATCGGAGAGGGACTTCAGGCTTTCTGTATTCCGGGTTCCGTAGCAGACCAGCGTAAAGTAGGCCTTGGACACGGTAATTTAGGCAAGATGCTTCTGGAAGAAGACACAGACTGCTTCGCATTCCTTGCCGGACATGAGTCTTTCGCAGCTGCAGAAGGCGCTATCGGTATTGCGGAGAAGGCCAACAAGGTTCGTAAGAAACCTCTGAGAGTAATCCTGAACGGTCTTGGAAAAGACGCGGCAAAGATTATCTCCAGAATTAACGGATTTACATATGTGCAGACCGAATATGACTATCATACAGGAGAACTGAAGGAAGTAAAGAGAATTGCTTATTCTGACGGGCTCCGCTCTAAAGTAAACTGCTATGGAGCCAATGATGTGCGCGAAGGCGTTGCCATCATGCACAAGGAAGGCGTAGACGTATCCATCACAGGAAACTCTACCAACCCGACACGTTTCCAGCACCCGGTTGCAGGTACCTACAAGAAAGAATGCATCGAGCAGGGCAAGAAGTACTTCTCCGTAGCATCCGGCGGCGGTACAGGACGTACCCTTCACCCGGACAACATGGCTGCAGGACCGGCTTCCTACGGCATGACAGATACATTGGGACGTATGCACTCTGACGCTCAGTTTGCAGGATCCTCTTCCGTACCGGCTCACGTTGAGATGATGGGCCTGATCGGGGCAGGCAACAACCCTATGGTAGGTATGACGGTTGCAGTAGCGGTTTCTGTAGAAGAAGCGGCAAAGGCTGGAAAGTTCTAAGAAAAGCCCATTTTATAATGATTCCAGAAATTGTGAGTTGTACTGAGAAGTGTTGAAAATGAGTGTGTAGAACACAAGTAGCGCACAAGCAGCACACAAATATGTTTGAAGTTAACTTCCGGTTCAGGGGGGAACAGACTATTCTTGAAGCACTCTAAGGAGAGTTAACTAGGAGGGAAAGAACTATTACCTGATTGACACAGAATCAATTATATAGTGCTAAACTGCAGAAATTGACATAGAACAATAACGATGGGATCGGAACTGTATAAATCACGAGCGGAAAGCAAAATGCTTTCCGCTTTTGCAGTTGGTAGGCGTAAAGATGACTGTGACGTGCTTACCGTGATTTCCATTATCTTTGCCTTCATCGAGTTCCTAAGACGCTCAGACGATAAAGACGACAAGAAGGATTGATACATATTAGGGGAGACAAGACAGAAAAGGGGAGTAAAAATATGAAGAACGTTAAAAAAATCGTGGCATTCGTGATTGCAGCCGCGCTGGTTGCCACGGGATATGCAAGCTTGGACGATGTGGCTGGCATGCTGGGCGAGCCGGAGGCGAAGATTGCAGATACGACCGCCGAAGGCGAGATGAAAGTCACGTTTCTGGATGTAGGGCAGGGAGACTGCACGCTGATCCAGGCAGGCGGACAGAACATGGTGATGGATGTAGGCAATAATGACCAGGGAGAGCGGGTGGTTTCCTATCTTAAGGAGCAAGGGATCGGGAAACTGGATTACCTTCTTCTCAGCCATCCGGACGCAGACCACATCGGAGGAGGGGATAATGTCCTGGAGAACTTTGAAGTACAGACGGTGATCATGCCGGAGGTAGCCAATGATACCATGACCTACCAGGAGGTAATGGAAGAGATCAGCCGCTACGATGTGGATGTAAAGTACCCGGAAGTTGGGGATATCTTTACGCTGGGGGACGCGGAATTCACCGTCCTGTGTCCTGAACCGGAACTTGTAAGCCAGGATGACATGAACAATTCTTCCGTTGGCATCAAACTGGTTCATGGAGAGAATTCCTTCGTTATGTGCGGGGACGCCGAAGCGAAGTCGGAGCAGGAGATGGTAAAGCGTTTTGGAAGCAGTCTGGAATGCGATGTGCTAAAGTGTGGCCATCATGGAAGCAATACGGCTACAAGCGATGAATTTCTTGCAGCTGTCAATCCCACGTGGGCAGTCATCAGCTGTGGAAAAGAGAACCGGTATGGCCACCCGCATTCAGAGGTTCTGGACAAATTGGAAAATGATGATGTCCAGATTTACCGAACAGATCTAAGAGGAACCATCACGGCGGTAAGCGATGGAAGCCAGATCTCGTGGAAATGTGAGAAATAGTGGGAATATTCGAAAAATTATGCTGGTGCTTTAGCACGGAACAGTGTATAATAGGAGTATTAAATACAAAATCCATAGACATACAATTATGAGATTTATGAAGCAGAAGGAGAGAAGAGTATGAAGAAGAAGTTATTGGCAGCATTTTTATGTCTTACGATGGCATTCTCACTTGCGGCATGCGGAGACAGCGAAGATGCAGGAAAGACTGACAAAAAGAAGGACAGCAAAGATGACGGCAAGAAAGTGTACCAGGTTGCCACGGACACGACATTTGCCCCATTTGAATTTGAAAATGATGAAGGCGATATGGTAGGCATCGATCTGGATATCCTGGCCGCGATCGCCGAGGACCAGGGATTTGAATACGAACTGCAGATCGTCGGATTCCAGGCCGCAGTCAACGCTCTTGAGGCAGGACAGGCCGATGCGGTGATCGCTGGCATGTCTATTACGGATGAAAGAAAAGAGAAGTATGATTTCTCAGATGAATACTATCAGTCCGGCGTAGGAATGGCAGTAAAGAAGGATTCTGACATTGATTCTTATGAAGACTTAAAGGGCAAGACAGTAGCAGCCAAACTCGGTACGGAAGGCTGCACATTTGCGGAGTCTATCGCAGACCAGTATGGATTTACGGTGACACAGTTTGAAGATTCTTCTACTATGTACCAGGATGTTATATCCGGAAATACGGTTGCATGTTTTGAAGATTATCCGGTAATGGGATATGAGATTTCCCGCGGGCTGGAACTGAAGCTTCCTTTAGATATGGAAAAAGGCGCGCCTTATGGCTTCGCTGTTATGAAGGGCGAGAACGCGGAACTTCTTAAGATGTTCAATGCAGGACTTGCGAACCTGAAGGAAAGCGGCAAATATGATGAAATATTAGATACATACATTAAGAAGTAGATAGGAGTCTTACCATGGATATCATTCGAGTACTACAGGAATATTGGCCATCTTTTTGCAAAGCGCTGATGATCACGCTGGAGATGACGGTGTTTTCCCTGATCTTTGCGACGATCATCGGAACCATTGTGGGATTATTCAACGTTTCCAAGATCAAGCCGCTGCAATTCATTGCCAATATTTACATAGACATTGTCAGAGGAACCCCTCTGCTGGTCCAGGTATTTATCATGTACTATGGACTGACGCAGTTCCTGCAGTTCCAGTGGCCGGCGATCGGAGGATTTACATCAGCCTTCGTTGCAGGCGTGGTAACGCTCAGTTTTAATGCCGGAGCCTATATGGCGGAGATCATCCGAGGCGGTATTGAGGCAGTGGATAAGGGGCAGATGGAAGCGGCAAGGAGCCTGGGCCTTCCTTATAGGAAGGCAATGTGGAAGATTATCCTTCCGCAGGCATTCCGCACTATGCTTCCGTCCATCATCAACCAGTTTATCATTTCCTTGAAGGATACTTCTTTGATATCTGTAATCGGACCAAGAGAACTAACTCAGAACGGCAAGATCATTGCTGCCAATTCATCCACAAGGGTTATGGCAATCTGGATTGTTGTAGCGTTATTCTATCTGGTGGTATGCACGATCCTTTCCAGAGTAGCAAAACTGGTAGAGAGGAAGGTGTCATATGGAAAGTAAGATTAGCGTAAAAGGACTAAAGAAGAATTTTGGCAAGCTTCAGGTATTGAAAGGAATGGATGTGGAGATAAGAGAAGGCGAGGTCGTATGCCTCATCGGCCCTTCCGGCTCAGGAAAGAGCACATTCCTCAGATGCCTGAACAGACTGGAGGATATCACGGACGGGACTGTTGTAGTGGACGGCTACCAGATATCGGATAAAAGCATTGATATCAATAAGGTAAGAGAGAATATCGGTATGGTATTCCAGCATTTTAATCTCTTCCCGCATCTGTCCGTATTGGAGAACATCACCATGGCTCCGGTAGAATTAAAGAAGATGTCAAAGGATGAAGCCGATAAGAAGGCAAAGGAACTTCTCAAGACTGTAGGGCTTGAGGAAAAGGCGGATGTCTATCCGGCGCAGCTTTCCGGAGGACAGAAGCAGCGTGTGGCAATTGCCCGGGCACTGGCCATGAATCCGGACATCATGCTTTTTGACGAGCCGACCTCCGCGCTTGACCCCGAGATGGTAGGAGAAGTGCTGGAAGTTATGAAACGCCTGGCCGCAGAGGGCATGACCATGGTCGTGGTTACTCACGAGATGGGATTTGCCAAGGAAGTGGCGCACAGGGTTATCTTCATGGACGATGGCGTGATTGTGGAAGAAGGGAAGCCCAAAGAAGTCTTTGGCAATCCGCAGAACTCAAGAACCATTGATTTTCTGAATAAAGTTTTGATCTAGCATCGCTGTATGGCAAAGCGCATAGGGGGCTGGAGATGGAAGCATAATCTGCTTGCATATCCGGCTCTTTATTTGTATCATAGGAAACTTCGTTCCATTTCCTTATAAATTCTTTAGAAATTCCTTCTATACTGTCTTCATAAGGAGGAATCAGATATGAATCATACAATACTAGAAACCCAGACATTGACCAAAACATTCCGCAGCCAGGAGGCAGTAAAAAATATTTCTTTGTGCGTCCCTGAAAACTGCGTATACGGGCTGCTTGGCCCAAACGGGGCAGGCAAGTCCACGCTTCTTAAAATGATCACAGGTATCTTAAGGCCCACATCGGGGCAGATACGCTTCCAGGGACACCCATGGTCCAGAAGGGATCTGGCAGAAATCGGGGCGCTCATTGAGACGCCGCCCGTATACGAGAACCTGACAGCATGGGAAAATCTGAAGGTACGCGCCATCATCCTGGGCGTGCCGGATGAAAGAATCGAAGAGGTGCTGGATCAAGTGGACTTAAAAGATACCGGCAAAAAGAAGGCGGGAGAATTCTCTTTGGGAATGAAGCAGAGGCTTGGAATTGCCATTGCCCTGCTGAATCGTCCCAAACTGCTGGTTCTGGATGAACCGGTGAACGGGCTGGATCCTATCGGCATCCAGGATCTGCGCCAGATGATACGAAGATTTCCCGAACAGGGGATTACCGTTATTGTCTCCAGCCATATCCTAAGCGAGATCGAGCAGACGGCAGACTATATCGGGATTATTGCCGGCGGGACGCTGGGATATCAGGGCGGGATGCCAAAGAAGAACCATCTGGAAGAATTATTTATGAAGATTGCTATGGAGCAGGCAGGGAGGGAGAGACATGCATAGATTTTATAAGGCGGAAAAGTTAAAAAACTGTCATTCAGCCATCGGTAAACTGACGATTCTGATGCCGCTTATCAGCGTGATCCTGTCAGCCGTACTGACCAACAGATTCTTCACCATTGACAGTTACAACTGGTGGTATATGATGCTGTTTCCAGGGTTCGTAAGCCTGATATGCGGGCTTGCGGGACAGAGGGATAAGAAGATGGGGAACCGTCCCATCCTTACACTGCCGGAAGAGCCAAAGCATGTCTGGGACGGCAAGGTGCTATACGTCATACGGGAAGCCGCTGTGGCTCTGATTATCATATTTGCCGCGTCTGTCGTAATTGCCGCGATCCTTCAAAAAGGCATGCAGATGTCTTTTGCAGTGTATCCGTCCCTTGGGAGCCAGGTGGCGGCGACGGCGCTGCTGCTGGTCTCGTTTGTCTGGCAGGTGCCATTCTGCCTGATGCTTCAGCAGATTATGGGAATCTTCCCGATGCTGCTTCTAAATATGGGCACATACTCCGTCATAGCCGCCTCGGCTTCCTTGAAGTCCTATTTCTTCCTGATCCCGCAGGCCATTGCCTCCAGGCTGATGTGCAGCGTGATCGGGGTGCTTCCCAACGGGCTTCCGGCAAGACCCGGAGAGATGACATTCTCGCAGGAACTACTGGATACAAGCGCTATATTGCCTGGGATCGCCGCGTCCGTAATATGGCTAGCTGTCTTCTGGTTCGCTGGAAGGAAATTATATGAAAGGGCGGTGAGAGGTTAAATGAGAGAAGTGTTTCGTACGCTAAAGGCGGAATTCTGGAAGATGAAGCACACCTTGCTGCCGCTTCTTCATCTGCTGATTCCCGCCGCAGGGGCAGCTATCTTCCTGGGCTACTATCGTTTCGCCGCATTTAGCGATATGGGGCAGGTCAGCGGCTATATACAGGTGCTGGCCATCGCGCTGCCTGTGGTGGCAAGCGTGCTGTGCTCCATGTCGGTGGAATTAGAGGCGCAGAATCATTTTCAGACGTTCCTGAGCACGACGACCCGCAAGCACAGCCCGCTGCTGGGGAAATGGATCGTCCTTACCTTGTGGGGATTTGGCGCTATCTGCCTGGCGGTGGAGGGCTTTGCGCTGGGATACCGGTACCTGTTGGGAAAGGCATTCGTCAGCCAGGAGGCGTATATGGCCATCATTGTGGCTATGACAGTAAGCCTGGCAAACCTGTATCTGATCCATCTGTTCTTAAACTTGAAGGCATCCAAAGGTATCTCTATGTGCATAGGAATCAGCGAGTCCCTGGTGGCGGCATTGTTCCTTACGGGCCTGGGGGAAGGAATCTGGCAGTATGTCCCATGCGCTTACACTGGAAGATGGACTTCATATCTGCTATTATATTACTCAGGGAGAAAAGAGATCGCAGCCGCAGGCCTTAAGGGAGAAACTATGCTGGTCTGCCTGCTGGTATCGGCATGCATCTGGATCCTGGTATTCCTGTGGTTTGGACTCTATGAAGGAAGGCAATGCAATGACTAGGATATTGGCGATTGACGATGAAAAAGATATACTGATGCTGATCAAGAACGCGCTGGCAAAGGAGGGCTATGACGTGACGCTTCTAAGCGATCCTCTGAAGATCGGAGAAGTGAATCTGAATGCGTACCAGCTGATCCTGCTGGACGTGATGATGCCGGGGCAGGATGGATTTTCCCTGTGCCGGGACATCCGGGACCAGGTAGACTGCCCCATCCTGTTTTTGACGGCCAAGGTTCAGGAGGCGGATATTATGGAAGGCCTTGGCATCGGCGGGGATGACTACATTACCAAGCCCTTTGGAATCGGAGAACTGCGGGCAAGGGTTGCGGCCCATCTAAGAAGAGAGGGACGAGAGAAGAAGAATGCGGTCTCGGTGGGAGACGTACAGTTCCTGCTTCAGGCAAAACAAGCGGTGTATGAAGGAAAGGCGCTGGAACTGACCAAAAGCGAGTACGCGATCTGCGAGTACCTGGCATTGAACCACGGACAGGTGTTTTCCAAAGACAGAATCTATGAGCATGTTTTTGGATATGACGGGGAAGGCGACAGTTCCGCGATTACAGAACATATCAAGAACATAAGGGGTAAGTGCCAGAAGGCGGGATTCGCGCCGATAGAGACCGTATGGGGGATTGGATACCGATGGAAGTAAAAAGAAAGCCAAAGGCGATAGCAGCCATATTCATTCGATATATCAGCCTGTTCTGCGTCAATACGCTTTTGATCCTAGGCATCCTTTTCCTTGCCTTCAGTGTGCTGATCAATACAGGAGGAATCCGCAGGGCAGATGATATGCAGACCCGGCTGAACGAAAACGTTTCCGCCATCAAGCAAGCTGACAAGGTTACAAAAGAGATTCTTCCGGAAGGGTGCGGCTACGGCGTTTACGACAAGGACGGCACCTATCTTTATGGGACTTATGGGGAGATAGAAGCCAAGGAAGCGTGGACGGACTATATGGAAGATAATATCTATGCAAGGGGCAAGGGATACTATCGGTTCATTGCAAAGGAAGATGGGGAACTCTGTATCGTTAACTATTTCATTGAGGCCAGATATACGAACGCAGCATGGAACCGTTACCTGCCAAGTCCGGTGATCATGACGGTGATCCTCTTTGTCCTGCTGTTCCTTTTTCAGACAGTTATACTGGCGCGCAGTTTTGGGAAACATCTGTCACGGAGGCTTGAGGCCATGAATGAGATGACGCAGAAGATTCAGAGGAGAGATCTGGAATTCGATGAGGAACATTCCGATATCAAGGAGATCGATGAGGTGATGGATTCCCTATACAAGATGAAATGCGCGTTAAAGGAATCCCTGGAAGAGCAGTGGAATCAGGAGAAGGAGAAGCAGGAGCAGATCGCGGCTCTGGCGCATGATATCAAGACGCCCCTTACGATTATCAAGGGAAACGCGCAGCTTCTGGAGGAAGGAAGCCTTGCAGAAGAGGAGCAGGAGTATAATCAGTATATTCTGAGGAATATAGCGGAAATCGAGCATTATCTTGCCATGCTTCGAGAAATGCTGCTGTCCCCAAAAGAATCCGCCGGAGAAGAGAAGATCAGTTGTCAGGAACTGGGAGAGCGGCTGGAAGAGCAGGCAAGGATTCTTGCGGCTGCCTCCAGGCAGGAAGTCCTTTCCATAAAGGGGGAACTGGCAGGAGAGGCCAGGTGCGATTACAGCCAGATTGAACGGGCATGGAACAATCTGATCGGCAATGCCTTGGAGTATAATCCCGAAGGCAAAGAACTACGAATAGACCTCCGGATTGTCCTGGAAGAAGGGCAGGCATATCTTGCTGCAAAGGTGACGGACTGGGGCAGGGGATTTGATGCCAGAGACTTGGCCCATGCTACAGAGCAGTTCTATCAAGGTGATGAAAGCCGCCATGACAGGAGCCATCACGGTATTGGCCTTTATACGGCGGCCAGGTTTGCCGCGGCCCAAGGAGGAAGGATCCGGCTTTCCAACTCCAAAGAGACAGGCGGCGGGGAAGTAACGCTATATCTTAGATTAGAATAGAAAAAGGCCATCAGATATATACGGCATATGTCTGATGGCCTTTGTTCGCATTGGCTAGGAATCAGATTATGAATTCTGGCTTGCTTCCATATTCTTATTGGCAGTGGACAGCATCAGCTTGATCCTGTTCAGCTGATTTACTTCGCTTGCTCCTGGATCGAAGTCGATGGCCACCACGTTGGAGTTTGGATAACGCCTCCGGAGTTCTTTGATCACGCCCTTTCCTACCACATGGTTGGGCAGGCAGGCGAACGGCTGGGTACATACGATGTTTGCGGCTCCGCTGTGGATCAGTTCCAGCATCTCTCCGGTTAAGAACCAGCCCTCGCCGGTCTGGTTGCCAAGAGATACGATCTCGGAAGCCATCTTGCCAAGTTCTTCAATCTTTGCCGGCGGATAAAAATGCCGGCTCTTCTTAAACGCTTCTGTGGCAGGCTCCCGGAACCATTCCAGAGCCTTGATGCCAAGATTCCCCATGGTTGCCTTGGACTTCTTCATACCCAGGTGCGACACTTTAAAGTTCTGGTTATAGAAGCAGTAGAGCAGGAAGTCCAGAAGATCAGGCACCACGGCCTCAGCCCCCTCGCTCTCCAGCAGATCTACCAGATGATTGTTGGCGGCGGGAAGGAACTTCACCAGAATCTCGCCTACCACGCCTACCCGCGGCTTCTTCACATCCAGCAGTTCCAGATTATTGTCGAAGTCCTCGATAATCTCCCTGCATAATTGCTTGAACCGCCTCCTGGAAGGATAGCCCTGAGATAGGAACTCCTTGCAGACGCTCTTCCACTTTTCGTGCATAGCATTGGCAGAGCCAGGCACTGCCTCGTAAGGCCGCATCCGGTAGACGCATTTCATGAAGATGTCTCCGAAGATTGCCGCATAGATTCCACGCAGGGCCAGGGAAGGCGTAATCTTGAATCCAGGGTTGCCTTCCAGGCCGCTTAGGTTGATGGAGATCACCGGAATGTGCCCGAATCCGGCTTTCTTAAGCGCCCGGCGGATAAAGCCGATATAGTTGGAAGCACGGCATCCGCCTCCCGTCTGGCTGATAATGACGGCAAGCTTATCGGTGTCATATTTGCCGGACAGGATGGCCTCCATGATCTGGCCGACTACCATCAGAGATGGATAGCAGGCATCATTATTCACATATTTAAGCCCCATATCTACCGCCTGCTTATTGTCGTTGGGCAGCACCTCCACATGATAGCCGGACGCCTGGAAGGCGACTTCCAGCAGATCGAAGTGAATGGGCGACATCTGCGGGCAGAGAATGGTGTAGTCTTTTCGCATCTCCTTGGTAAACGGAACCTTGGTGATGGCGGCAGGCTGTATCTTACGCTTATCGTTTCTCTGTTCTCTTACCCGGATGGCGGCGAGAAGAGAACGGACACGGATTCTGGCAGCGCCCAGGTTATTTACCTCGTCAATTTTCAGCGATGTGTAGATCTTATCCGAGTCGTTCAGGATGGAGGCTACCTGGTCAGTGGTTACTGCATCCAGGCCGCATCCGAAGGAATTCAGCTGGATCAGATCCAGATTATCGGTGGTCTTCACATAGTTCGCCGCAGCGTAAAGACGGGAATGGTACATCCACTGATCCATGACGTTAAGCGGCCGCTCTACCGGATTCAAGTGGGAGACGGAATCTTCTGTAAGCACTGCGATGTCATAAGAGTTGATTAGTTCCGGAATCCCGTGATTTACTTCCGGGTCAATATGGTAAGGGCGTCCGGCCAGGACGATGCCCCGGTTGCCGGTCTCATTCAGATACCGGATGGTTTCCTCGCCCTTGCTGCGCATATCCTGGCGGCAGGCTGCCAGTTCTTCCCAAGCCGCATGCACGGCAGACTTGATCTCTCCTTCGGGAATAGAGAACTTGGAAGATAATTCTTCCACCAGCCGGTAGGAGATGGTCTCTTCGCTTTGGAGAGAGAGGAACGGATGGATGAAATCCACGTCCCCATTTACAATGGCGTCAATATTATTCTTGATATTCTCCGGGTAGGAGGTAACGATCGGGCAGTTGTAATGGTTGTTGGCATCCTCGAACTCGTTGCGCTCATAAGGAACGCTGGGGTAGAAGATGTGCCGGATGCCCTGATCGATCAGCCACTGCACATGGCCGTGAGCCAGTTTGGCAGGGTAGCACTCGGACTCGCTGGGGATGGATTCGATTCCCAACTCATATACCTTCTTGGTAGAAGAAGGAGAAAGAATCACGCGAAAGCCCAGGCTCGTAAAGAAGGTAAACCAGAACGGGTAGTTCTCATACATATTCAGGACCCGTGGGATTCCAATCTCGCCGAGTTTTGCTTCCTCTTTGCCGAGAGGCTGGTAATCAAAGTAACGTTTCAGCTTATATTCAAACAGGTTGGGAAGCCTGTTCTGTGCCTTCTCCTTGCCAAGTCCCCGCTCGCAGCGATTGCCGGTGATGAACTTGCGACCGCCGCTGAAATGGTTGATAGTCAGACGGCAGTTGTTGGTGCAGCCCCTGCACTTGGTCATGGTGGTGGAGTACTCTAGCGCCTCAATGTCCTCGATGGACAGCATGGTCGTGCCTTCGCAGTCTATGTATCGTTCCCTGGCTATGAGGGCAGCACCGAAAGCGCCCATGATGCCTGCGATATCCGGACGGATGGCGTGGCAATTTGCAATCTTTTCAAAACTTCGCAGCACGGCATTGTTATAGAATGTGCCTCCCTGTACGACGATATGATTTCCAAGTTCGCTGGCGTCGGATACTTTGATTACCTTGAACAGCGCGTTCTTGATGACCGAGTACGCAAGCCCGGCGGAAATATCGGATACTTCCGCTCCTTCTTTCTGGGCCTGCTTTACCTTGGAATTCATGAAAACAGTACAGCGGGTGCCTAGGTCGATCGGATTCTTGGCAAATAACGCCTCGTGGGCAAAGTCCCCCACCGTATAGTTGAGGGATTTGGCAAAGGTCTCTATAAATGAGCCGCAGCCCGATGAGCATGCCTCGTTTAACAGGACATTGTCTACGGTTTGGTTCTTAATCTTGATACATTTCATATCCTGACCGCCAATGTCCAGGATGCAGTCCACATCCGGCTCGAAAAAGGAGGCGGCATAGTAATGGGATACCGTCTCTACCTCCCCTTCATCCAGCAGGAGGGCGGCCTTGATCAGAGCCTCGCCGTATCCGGTAGAGCAGGAGTGGACGATCTCGACGCCCTCGGGCAGTTTGCTGTAAATGTCTTTGATCGCGTGGATGGTCGTGCCCAGCGGGTCTCCCTCGTTATTGTGGTAGAAGGAATACAGAAGGGTGCCGTCCTCGCCTACCAGGGCTGCCTTGGTGGTGGTGGAGCCGGCATCAATCCCAAGGAAGGCCTTGCCTGTATAGGTGTCCAGATCCTTAACCGGAACCTGATGCTTCGCGTGGCGCTCGGCAAATTCCTTATAATCCGCCTCGCTGGAGAATAAAGGCTCCATGCGGTCTACCTCGAACTCCATCTTGATCTTGCCTTCCAGACGGTTCTGCATCTCCTGGAGAGAGACGTCCAGATCTTTTTTCGAGTTCATGGCAGATCCGATCGCCGCAAACAGATGCGAGTTGACAGGCACGATGGCGTGCTCGTCATCCAGCTTGAGGGTACGTACGAAAGACTCCTTAAGTTCAGACAGGAAATGAAGCGGTCCTCCAAGAAACGCTACGTGTCCCCGGATTGGCTTGCCACAGGCAAGTCCGCTGATCGTCTGATTAACGACGGCCTGGAAGATGGAAGCGGCCAGATCCTCCTTGGAAGCCCCTTCATTGATCAGAGGCTGTATGTCTGATTTGGCAAATACTCCGCATCTTGCGGCAATCGAGTACAATGCCTTGTAGTTCTTGGCATATTCGTTGAGGCCGGAGGCGTCCGTCTGAAGAAGGGAGGCCATTTGGTCGATAAATGAGCCCGTACCGCCGGCACATACGCCGTTCATACGCTGTTCCACATTGCCGCCTTCAAAATAAATGATCTTGGCATCCTCGCCGCCCAGCTCGATGGCCACGTCGGTCTGAGGCGCGTAGTGCTGCAGGGCCGTAGATACCGCGATCACTTCCTGTACGAAGGGAACGCCAAGATGCTTGGCCAGCGTAAGACCGCCGGACCCGGTAATCACAGGAGAAGCATGGACTGCGCCCAGCTTGAAGATGGCTCTTCCAAGCAGGTCGGAAAGAGTCTCCTGAATATTCGCAAAATGCCTCTCATAATCGGAAAAAGCGATATCGTTATTCTCATCCACCAAGGCGATTTTTACCGTAGTGGAGCCGATATCAATCCCTAATGTATATAATTCTTTCTGGCTCATAATATGTAACTCCTTATTACAAATGTATATCCATCCATTGTCCGTTCATGCCCGCATTTTTAAAACTGGGGCTTCGGGAAGAGGAAGGGTATCTTCTTATTAATATGTGTTTCCTTGGTTTACAACTTGTAACATTATACGACAAAATATTTGAAATGACAATTCGCAAATGTGATAGAAATATAAAAAACCTGTTAAACTTCCATGGTAGAATTGACAAACAAACCTCAAAACGGTAGAATGACTACAGTGTGAAACGAAGAAAGCAGGGAGTAGATTTTATGAATAATTGGCTGAATAAACTGGAAAAAAAGATTGGAAGATTCGCGATTCCGAATCTCATCAACTATATTGTCATACTGTATGCTTTGGGATATGTAATTGTCATGCTGAACCCAATGATATATTTTCAATACCTTTGCCTTGATCCTGTTGCGATCATGCATGGGCAGATATGGAGGATTATAACATTTTTAGCGTTTCCTCCGTCTACCAATATATTTCTGTGCGCGTTGCTGCTGTATGTAGATTATCTGATCGGCCGACAGCTGGAGGCAGTGCTTGGAACGTTCCGATTCAATGTATTCGTGATCCAGGGCATCCTGCTTCACGCGATTGCGGCAGTCGTAGTATATGTATTGACCGGTATGCCGGTGGTTATGGATTCACAGTATATTATTATGTCCATGTTCTTTTTATTCGCGGCATTATTTCCGGAAGCACAGTTTATGCTGTATTTTGCCATCCCGATCAAAGGGAAATGGATTGCCTGGATTGACGCCATCTACTTTGGCTATGCGATTGTCAGCTACTTCCTGCCGTTCGGAAACGGAGGGAGCGCGAACGCGGCACTGGCGGCCGCAGTATCCGTGATAAATGTCCTGATCTTCTTTATGAGCGCAAGGAATACGAATCCTTATTCGCCTAAAGAGATGAAGAGGAAAAGGGAATACAAGAAGAAGATGGAGCGGGCGCAGCGTTCCACACACGTATATGAGAATGGGGCAAAACACAAATGCGCTGTCTGTGGAAGGACAGAACTGGATGATCCGAGCCTGGAGTTCCGCTACTGCTCGAAATGTAACGGCAACTATGAGTATTGCCAGGATCATCTGTTCACACATACACATGTAAAATAGAAACGAGAGAGGGAAGCAAAAGAATATGAAGAAAACGAAGATTATATGTACCATGGGACCAAATACCAACGATGCAGGACTGATGCGGGCGCTGGTCCAGAATGGAATGGATATCGCAAGATTTAATTTTTCTCACGGAGATCACGAGGAGCAGAAAGACCGAATGGATATGCTAAAGAAGATCCGGGAAGAAGAAAACAAGCCGGTGGCGATCCTTCTGGATACCAAGGGGCCGGAGATCCGTACAGGGATATTAAAAGATGGGAAGAAGATCAACTTGCAGGCCGGTAACCTCTTTACATTATCGACAGAGGATATTGTTGGCGACGAGAGCAAAGTGTCTATTACTTACGCGGGTCTGGTTGAGGACGTGCAGGTTGGAAGCACGATTCTTGTGGACGATGGTCTGATTGGCCTGAAAGTAAAGGAAAAGAAAGCCAAGGAGATCGTCTGTACCGTAATCAATGGAGGAGAACTCGGAGAGCGCAAAGGCGTCAATGTGCCCAATGTACCGGTGCGCCTGCCTGCCATTACCGATAAGGACAGAGAGGATATCCGCTTCGGCGTAGAGCAGGAGATTGACTTTATCGCGGCTTCCTTTGTCCGCAATGCAGAGTGCATCCTGGAGATCAAGGCATTCCTTCGGGAGTGCGGCGCGCCATATATTCCAATTATCGCTAAGATCGAGAATGCGGAAGGGATTAAGAACATCGATGAGATCATCCGCTGCGCGGACGGAATCATGGTGGCCCGCGGGGACCTGGGCGTAGAGATCCCGGCGGAGGAAGTGCCCTATCTGCAGAAGATGATGATCCAGAAATGTAATGACAATTATAAGCCGGTCATCACGGCAACCCAGATGCTGGATTCCATGATCCGCAATCCACGTCCTACCAGGGCGGAAGTTACCGACGTTGCCAACGCCGTATACGACGGTACGGACGCGGTGATGCTGTCCGGCGAGACAGCCCAGGGCAAATATCCGGTGGAAGCGCTTCAGATGATGGTGCATATCGTAGAGAATACCGAGGAGCATCTGGACTATGAAACACTTCTCAAAAAAGCGGAAGAACACCGGATGAAGAGCACGTCAAGCGCTTTGGGACATGCAACGGTTACCACGGCCAATAACCTTGGCGCAAAATGCATTATTACGCCATCCGTATCCGGCGCGACGGCAAGAGTGGTATCAAAGTTCAAGCCGAGGACCGAGATCATCGGCGTGACGCCAAATGAGGCGACTTTAAGAAGAATGCAGATCTATTGGGGCGTAAGACCATTAAAATCCATAGAATTCAGCACAACGGAGGATATCTGCAATGGAGCCATCGAACTGATATGTGCCAAGCAGATCGCGGAGTCCGGGGATATTATCGTGCTGACGGCAGGAATCCCTTCCCCGAACGTACAGGCTCAAAAGACCAGCGTCAGCAATATTATGCGGATTGCGGTAGTGGATTAAGGAGAATTGTGAAGTTGTGGCGCCGCCGGCGAGGGCAGGAGGATGATTCCTGCGACGCTTTGGCGCCTGCGTTTGGGTACGCCGTTCGAAGTTTGGGGTGGAAGTCATGGAAAATAAAAGAAAAGAGGCCAGTACAAAGGAAGAATGAGATGATGTTACAGTCTCCCCTGGGTACTGGTTTTTTATTATTTTATGATTCGAGTCAATAACCGGGGCAGAATTGCCAACGAATTGCCGGGAGCGTGTCAGGAGGGGGAGGGATTCTGGAGGTAAGCGGATGGGGCGGAGAATCCATGCCTGAGATGTTAGGCCGTAGGAGAGGAGCCGCGATCGGCGACTCTCCTGCAGCCTTACAGATCAGTGCATTAGTCGCAGCCCCAGTAGCGTCGCAAGAATCCCTCCCCCTCCCGACACGCATACGACAACCAAAAAAATTCAAAACATATTGACAGCCGTCTTTCTATATATTATAGTGTTCCCATAGAGAACTACTATAAGAAAAAGGCGAGGTGATCAGGTGGAAAAAACATCATTTGTAGAATATTTGATGGAATTTGGACTTACCCGGCAGGAAGCCAGCATATATCAGTGTCTGCTTGTCGAAGGCAAGGTTACAGGGTATGAGGTGGCCAAACTGACGGGCATATCAAGGTCCAATGCATATAATTCATTGGCGAATATGACGGAGAAGGGCGCGTCCTATCTGGTAGAAGAGGGAACCACGCGCAAATATGTGCCGGTGCCCTTAGAGGAATTCTGCAAGAACCGGATACGGAGGCTGGAGGAGTCTAAAAAATGGCTGGTATCCCATGAGCCTACAGAGAAGACTCATCTGGAAGGATACATAACGATAGAGGGCGCAAATCATATTCTGGACAAGATGCGCAACCTGCTGTCCCAGGTAGAGAAGAGAGTCTATATTACCTGCACACGGAACTATCTGCTTCTGCTTGTGCGGGAACTGGAAGAACTGATGGAGAGCAAGAAGAAAGTGGTGATCATTACGGATCAGCCTGCGACTTTTGAGAATGCCAAGGTTTATGTAGGGGAAAACAGGGGCATGCAGATCGGCATCATTGCGGATTCTAAGTATGTCCTTACCGGCGAGTATGGGGAAGGGAGCATGAACACCTGCCTGTATTCCGGCCAGAAGAACTTTGTTGAATTATACAAGACCGCGCTATCGAATGAGATAAAATTACTGTCAATACGAGAGGAGAATAAGAACGTATGAAGAAAGAGCCATTTGTAACCAAAGAACAGCTGGAAGAGATTGTAAAAGAGTATCCGACGCCATTCCATCTCTACGATGAGAAAGGGCTTCGAAGAAATATGAAGGCGCTGAAGGAAGCGTTTGCATGGAACAAGGGATATAAGGAATATTTTGCCGTAAAGGCGACCCCTAATCCGTTTCTGATCAATATTCTGAAGGAATATGGCTGTGGCTGCGACTGTTCCTCCTATACGGAACTGATGCTCTCAGAGGCTATTGGAGTGACGGGCGAGGACATCATGTTTTCCTCTAATGATACGCCTGCGGAAGAGTTTGCCTATGCAGAGAAGCTGGGGGCGATCATCAACCTGGATGACATCACCCATATTGATTTTCTGGAACAGACCATCGGCCATATTCCAGAAACCATCAGCTGCCGTTATAATCCCGGCGGCCTGTTCAAGATCAGCAATGACATCATGGATAATCCGGGAGACTCCAAGTATGGCATGACCACGGAGCAGTTATTTGAGTCTTTCAAAATATTGAAGGAGAAGGGCGCAAAGGAATTCGGAATCCACGCCTTCCTTGCCAGCAACACGGTTACCAATGATTATTATCCGATGCTCGCGAAGATTCTGTTTGAACTGGCAGTCAAGCTTCAGATGGAGACTGGCGTACATATCAAGTTTATCAACCTCTCCGGCGGGATCGGGATTCCCTATACGCCAGACCAGGAGCCCAACGATATCCGCATGATCGGTGACGGCGTGCGCAGGGTATATGAGGAAGTTCTTACGCCGGCTGGCATGGGAGACGTGGCAATCTATACGGAACTGGGGCGTTTCATGATGGGGCCTTATGGATGCCTTGTAACCAAAGCCATCCATGAGAAGCATACCCACAAGGAATACGTAGGCGTGGATGCATGCGCGGTGAATCTGATGCGTCCGGCTATGTATGGAGCTTATCACCATATCACCGTAATGGGCAAGGAAGATATTCCCTGCGACCATAAGTATGATATTGCGGGCTCGCTGTGCGAGAACAATGACAAATTCGCAATAGACCGAATGCTTCCGAAGATTGACAAGGGGGACCTGCTGGTTATTCATGATACAGGCGCTCATGGATTCTCCATGGGGTATAATTATAACGGCAAACTAAAATCAGCGGAACTTCTGCTTAAGGAGGATGGCACCGTGCAGCTGATCCGAAGGGCGGAAACGCCGGCAGATTATTTTGCGACGTTTGACTGCTTTGATATTGGAAAGAAATTGCTGGAAGAATAATTCCAGAATATAAAAGTAAAGGAGGAAAAAGAGATGAGGAAGAAGGGATTGCTTGCGGCTCTGGTCATCCTTGTGATGATGGTGCTGAGCGGGTGCGGAATGAGCGCGGAGGACGCTCAGTCCTATGCCAAGTCTGTCTTGGACGCCAACTATAAGGGGGAGTTCAAAGACTATGTAGAATGGACCAAGTCCTCTGAGAAAGAGGCAAAAGAACTGTATGAGGAGAACATCGACACGACCATGAAGGAGTCCGGACTCAATGACCTGGGCCTTTCTGAAGAACTGTCAGCCAATTACAGGCAGATGTTCGTCGATATGGTAAAACAGGCAAAATATGAGGTGGGAGAGGCAAAAGAGGCCGATGACGATGCCTATTCCATCGAAATAACGGTAGAGCCTTTCACCGGATTTGACGGCATACAGGATGAAGTGACCACAAAGGTTACGGAAGAAGTCAGGAATATGGAAGAGATACCTGGAGAAGAGCAGATTAATGAACTCTTCTATCAAAGGATGTACGACATTATGGCAGAGAGGGTGAAGAATCCGACTTTCGGAGAGAAGGAGAGCGTAACCGTTCACGTAAAGCCTGACTCTGACGGAGTATACTACATTCCGCAGGATGAACTGACCAAGCTGGATAATACCTTGTTCCCTGCTGACAATTTGTAATTGCTTGATAAATGCCTGCCTTTTGCTTGTGCGCCATGGGTGATGCTAAACGAACTCGAATAGAAAAACCGCAATTTCACATATTGGAATTGCGGTTTTTAAATACTCCCCTGTCTATTAGCATAACTCAAAAATCATGGACTATAAGATTCAAAAACAAAAAAGCGCTAAATCTCTTCTTAATAAAAGAGACCTAACGCTTCGTCAAAATGCGGATGGTGGGACTTGAACCCACACGAGGTCACCCCCGCAAGATTTTGAGTCTTGTGCGTCTGCCATTCCGCCACATCCGCCTGTACTACCGTTATCTCCGGCAGCAACATGATAAATTATAACCTCAAATGGAAGGGTTGTCAATCCTTTTGTCTGGAAATTTTATTCAAAATTTCAGTTGTTTATGGTATAATATAACGGATTTGCATCAAGTGCAGAAGAAAGAGATACGCGGAGAGCGTGCTGCTCCGGGATGGGAGGAAGAGATGTATTACAAGCAATATGGAAATACGGGATTAAAAGTGTCGGCGATCGGTCTTGGGACCATGCGGTATGACGAGGAGGATATCAAAGCGGGGAGGCTTGAAAAGTGCGCCGAGATTCCTCTTTATGCCTTTGAAAAAGGGATCAACTATTGGGATACGGCTCCGAACTATTGCCATGATAAGAGCGAGATTGTCACCGGGATTGCGCTATCCCAGGTAAAAAGAAGCGATGTATATGTAACATCCAAGACAAATCTGGGCACACTGGATGTAGGAGACCATCCGACAAAGGAGGATTTCCGCAGGAGGCTGGAACTTTCCCTTGAAAGGCTTAAGACTGACTATATTGACTTTTATCATATGTGGTGCATGCTCAGCCTGGAATCCTGGGAAAAACACATGGATGCCTTATACGGCTTTTTCGAAGAAGCCAAGAAGGACGGACTGATAAGAAATATCGTATTTTCTTCCCATATGCAGGGAAATGAGATAGAGAAAGTGGTAGATTCCGGTAAGTTTAAGGGAATGCTGATAGGGTACAATGCGCTGAATTATCGTTTCCGCCAGAGCGGGATCGAGGCGGCTTACAATAAAGGCATGGGAGTGGTCGTCATGAATCCGCTGGGCGGCGGAATGATTCCCGCCAATCCGGATGCCTTCCGGTATCTGACGGAAGGGACAGACCTGACGGTTCCCCAGGCAGCGCTTCGTTTTGTGGCGTCCCATAAAGAGATCACGGTGACTCTGGCAGGGTGCACCACGAAGAAACATATTGACGATGCAGTAAAAGCGGTAGAACATCTGGAAGAGAAGCCGGCAAAAGAGATCGCGAAGGAATACGAAGGCAAGGGAGTGGCGCTTAATGACCTGTGCACAGGCTGCGCCTACTGCAAGGGCTGCCCGAAGGAGATCCCCATTCCCCAATACATGGATGCCTATAACCAGAAGATACTGACAGGGAATGACAAGGCAATCCTGGCGAGGCTTGACAATCATTGGGACATTCCTAAGGAAAAGGCGGCAGAATGCATTGCCTGCGGAAAGTGCGAAGGACAGTGCACCCAGCATCTGCCAATCATCGAACGGCTGAAAGAGATTGCCGGCATGTAGAAATAAACTCCTTTTAAAAACGAAGGATATGGTGTATAGTAATATGGTAATTTTAAAATAGGTGGAGAATCTGATATGAATAGTAAGATTGTTTTGATAGATGGACATAGCATCCTGAACCGCGCGTTCTATGGACTCCCGGATCTGACCAATGCAGACGGGCTTCATACGAATGCCATTTACGGCTTTCTGACGATTATGTTCAAGATATTAGAAGAAGAAAAGCCGGACTATTTGACGGTTGCCTTTGATGTACATGCGCCTACGTTCCGCCATGAGATGTATGAGGAATACAAAGGGACGAGAAAGCCTATGGCCGATGAATTACGCCAGCAGGTGCCGGTGATCAAGGAAGTGTTAAAGGCGATGGGCATCCGGATTATCGAGCAGGCGGGGCTGGAGGCGGATGACCTGATCGGAACCTTGTCCAAGCGATGCGCGCAGAAGGGAATGGAAGTGTCTGTCATCTCCGGAGACCGGGATCTGCTGCAGCTGGCGACAGAGCAGGTGAAAATCCGCATTCCCAAGACGAAGCAGGGCCGGACGGAAGTGGAGGACTATTATGCCCAGGATGTCAAGGAACGCTATCAGGTAACTCCCACAGAGTTTATCGACCTTAAGGCGCTTATGGGCGATGCGTCCGACAATATACCAGGAGTGCCAAGCATTGGAGAGAAGACGGCGACAAAGATTATCACGGAGTATCATTCGATCGAAGAAGCTTATGCCCATGTGGATGAGGTAAAGCCGCCCAGGGCGTCGAAGGCATTAAAGGAACATTGGGATATGGCGGTCATGAGCAAGAGACTGGCTACGATCAATGTGGACGCGGATTTTCCATATGAACTGGAAGAGGCAAAACTTGGGAATATCTACACGGAAGAGGCCTATGCATACTTCCAGAAACTGCAGTTTAAGAATCTGCTGCAGCGTTTTGATGTGACCGCGCCATCCAACCAGGTAGAGGATGCGTTTCAGGAAGTTAAGGATAGAAAAGAGGCAGAAGCCATATTTGCGGCAGCAAAAGGAGCCGATGAGATAGGCGCGTGCATATTCAAGGATACCCAGAATGTGCTTCCGCTTTTCGCAGGGCAGGCCGGGATTGACGGCATTGGACTTTGTTTTTCTAAAAAGGATGTCTACTGCATTCGCGCGGGCCAGGGGATCGAACTATCCTGGCTTCTGGAACAGCTGGAGGGTGTAGCAAAAGATGCAGGGCGCTTTGCCATGTTTGACATCAAGGAGGCTCTGGAGCATATCCGCATTGCCCGCCAGGATAACTGTTTTGATGTGACGGTGGCGGCGTACCTTCTGAATCCCCTGAAAAGTAATTATACCTATGAGGATGTTGCAAGGGAACAACTGAACCTGATTATAGAAGATAAACTGGATGCCTGGATGAAGGCATGCTATGAAGCCTATACGGCGTATGCCGCATCCGGGATTCTGTGGAAGCGGCTGAAGGAATGTCTGATGGACAGACTGTTTATGGATGTCGAGATGCCGCTGGTATTTACCCTTTATGACATGGAAGTAAACGGCGTAAGGGTGGAAGCTGAGGCGCTTAAGTATTACGGCGACCAACTGGGCGCCAAGATCGTGGAACTGGAAAAGGATATTTATGAGGAAGCGGGAGAAAACTTCAACATCAATTCTCCGAAACAGTTGGGCGTGGTTCTTTTTGAAAACATGAAGATTCCGGGGGGCAAGAAGACGAAGACAGGCTACTCTACGGCGGCGGACGTACTGGAGAAACTAGCGCCGGATTACCCGATCATCGCAAAGATCCTGGAGTACAGGCAGTATACAAAGTTAAAGTCCACCTATGCTGACGGGCTTGCCAATTACATCCGGGAAGACGGACGGATCCACAGCAAGTTCAACCAGACGATCACGGCCACCGGAAGACTGAGCAGTACGGAGCCGAACTTGCAGAATATCCCGATCCGTGTGGAACTGGGAAGACTGATTCGCAAGGTATTCATCCCGGAAGACGGATTCGTCTTCGTAGACGCGGATTATTCCCAGATTGAGCTGCGCGTGCTGGCCCATTGTTCCGGGGACAGCCATCTGATCGAAGCCTACAAGGAAAAGAAGGACATCCACAGGATTACGGCATCCCAAGTGTTCCACATTCCGTTTGACGAGGTTACGGACCAGCAGCGGCGCAATGCCAAGGCGGTCAATTTTGGAATCGTATATGGCATCAGTTCGTTCGGGTTGAGCCAGGATTTGAGCATCACCAGGAAAGAGGCATCCAAGTATATTGAAGACTATTTCACCGCTTATCCGGGCATCAAGATATTCCTGGATGATACGGTGAAGCATGCAAAAGAGATGGGGTATGTGGTAACCCTGTTCGGGCGCAGGCGCCCGGTTCCGGAACTGTCTTCCAGCAATTACATGCAGCGCTCTTTCGGCGAGAGGGTTGCCATGAATGCGCCCATCCAGGGAACGGCGGCGGACATCATCAAGATTGCGATGACAGGAGTGGGCAGGCGGCTTAAGGAGCAGAAGATGAAGTCAAGGCTGGTGCTGCAAGTTCATGATGAACTTCTGGTGGAGGCGTACAAGCCGGAACTTGACCAGGTAAAGAAGATACTGAAAGAAGAGATGGAGCAGGCAGCATCTTTGGATGTGCCGCTGGAGATAGACATGCATACAGGAGAAAACTGGTACGAAGCAAAGTAGAGGTGCAGACTTATGAAGATTATTGGAATTACTGGCGGAGTAGGGGCAGGAAAGACGCAGATACTGGAGTACCTAAATAACAAATACGGAGCCACCATCTGTCAGGCGGATCAAGTGGGGAAGAAACTCCAGAAAAAGGGGACCCCATGCTTTGAGGCCATTGTGGAGCATTTCGGGACGGATATCCTGGATGAGAAGGGCGAGCTTGACAGAGAAAGGCTGGCAGAAATCGTATTTTCGAAGAAAGAAGAATTATCCATGCTTAATGGCATCATCCATCCTGCGGTGAAGGAAGAGATCCGCAGGAAGATAGCCAAAGAGGAGCGGAAGAATACGAATCTGTTCATCGTGGAGGCAGCGCTTTTGATTGAAGATAATTATGAAGAGATCTGCGATGAACTGTGGTATGTCTATGTGGAAGACGAGATCCGCAAAAAGCGGCTGATCTACGCAAGAGGCTATGATGCCCGGAAAGTGGACGATATCATTGCCGCCCAGCTGCCGAAGGATGTATTCCTGAAGCATTGCGACAGAGTCATCGACAACAACGGCGTCTTTGAGGAGACGAAGATGCAGCTGGATCAGATATTAGCAGATTTATAAGAAAGGCAGAATAGACAGATTATGAGATTATGCAGTATTGCCAGTGGAAGCAGCGGAAACTGCATCTACGTAGGAGATGACGATACTCATCTGCTGGTGGATACAGGAATCAGCAAGAAGAGAATTGAACAGGGATTACATACATTAGGAATCAAGGGAGAAGAACTGAACGGTATTCTGATCACCCATGAGCATGTGGATCATATCCAGGGGCTGGGGGTATTCAGCAGGAAGTATGGGATACCCATCTATGCCACCCGGGGGACGATTGAAGGAATCCGATGCTGCACAAGCCTGGGGAAGATGCCGGAAGGACTGCTGCATGATGTCCCGGTGGATGAGACATTTTCGCTTGGAGGCATGAGCATACGGCCTTTCGCGATCTCCCATGACGCCAAGGAGCCTTCCGGATACCGGATCGAGAATGAGACGAAATCCGTGGCGGTAGCGACAGATCTGGGGAAATACGACGAATACACGGTAGCGCATCTGAAGGATCTGAATGCGGTAGTCCTGGAGGCAAACCACGATATCCACATGCTTGAAGTGGGTCCCTATCCCTATCCTCTTAAAAGGAGAGTGGCAGGAGATAAAGGACATTTGTCAAATGAATTGTCAGGCAGGCTTCTTTGTGATATACTGCATGACAACCTTCAATATGTGGTGCTGGGCCATCTGAGTAAGGAGAACAATTACGAAGAGCTGGCCTACGAGACTGTCAAGCTGGAGGTCAGCATCGGCGACAACCCATATAAAGGAGAAGATATCCCTATGATGGTAGCAAAGAGGGATATAGTATCAGATATTATATCATTATAGCGACATGGCACAGTAGGAGGATAAGTCAATGAAGTAAAGAAGACGGCGTCATGGCTTCTTCCTATGTGGGCGGCTTAAGCGGCGCATTCATTCCGGTCAGTGAAGACAAGGGAATGATCGATGCGGTGAAGATGGGAGCCCTTACCATGGAAAAACTGGAGGCGATGACCTGCGTCTGTTCCGTAGGACTTGACATGATCGCCATACCTGGAAAGACAAAAGCAACTACAATATCCGGAATTATTGCCGATGAGATGGCAATCGGCATGGTGAATCAGAAGACGACGGCAGTCCGCCTGATTCCGGTTATTGGCAAAGACGTAGGAGAGACGGCTGAATTTGGCGGCCTCCTGGGCTATGCCCCAATCATGCCGGTGAATGAGTATGATTGCAGCGCCTTTGTAAACAGGCAGGGAAGAATCCCTGCGCCGATTCACAGTTTTAAGAATTAGAGAGGATGTTTGGATGGGAACAATAGCAGTTGTCACGGACAGCAATAGCGGTATTACCCAGAATGAAGCGAAGGAGTTGGGAATCCAGGTGATTCCGATGCCGTTTTATATCAATGGGGAACTCTATTATGAGGATATCACTTTGAGCCAGGAAGAGTTCTATGAGAGGCTGGCGGAAGATGCGGATATATCTACTTCGCAGCCGGCGCCAGCAGATGTCATGGAATTATGGGAGGAATTACTGGAGAGTTATGATGAAGTGATCCATATCCCGATGTCCAGCGGCCTGAGCAGTTCCTGCGAGACAGCAATGGCTCTTGCCCAGGAGTTTGACGGAAAGGTTCATGTAATCGACAACCAGAGGATATCGGTAACTCAGAGGCAGTCTGTTCTGGACGCGATTGAAATGGCTTCAAGGGGGCTGAGTGCCGCGCAGATTGAGGAGACCCTGATGCGCGAACGGCTGGAAGCCAGCATCTATATTACCGTGGATACGTTGAAATACCTGAAGAAAGGCGGCAGAGTAACGCCTGCCGCGGCAGCGCTTGGAACGGTGCTTAATATTAAGCCGGTGCTCCAGATCCAGGGAGAAAAACTGGACTCCTTTGCCAAAGTACGGGGCTGGAAAGCGGCGAAAAAGACGATGCTGGAAGCAATGGAAAAGGATATGAACGGACGTTTTGCGGGGAAAAAGGTACATCTGGAAGCTGCCTATACTTGCTCGGATGAAGAGGCGCAGGCATGGAAGTCTGAGATTGAGAAGAAATTCCCGGGCTATGAGATACAGTTGGACAGGCTGTCCTTGAGCGTGGCCTGCCATATCGGCAGCGGGGCAATGGCAGTTGCCTGCAGTCGGGTAATTGAATAGAGAGGCATGAAAAAGGCAGGCGCCGGAAAAGAGTAATCTTTTTCTGGCAGCTGCCTTTCTTATCCAGGGAACGCGTCTAGATTCTCACAATCTGATGCTGATATTCATTGATGAAAGGCAGCTTGAACTTGTTCGTAATGATGCTTTCGTAGAGGTTGGAGG
This sequence comes from [Clostridium] scindens ATCC 35704, assembly GCF_004295125.1. NCBI lineage: Bacteria > Bacillati > Bacillota > Clostridia > Lachnospirales > Lachnospiraceae > Lachnoclostridium > [Clostridium] scindens. Next base: position 2,855,595 of record NZ_CP036170.1, read on the forward strand.
CGAAGATGTCCTTGCTTAGCATATTTAGCCCCACCGGGGTTAAGTCTTCCGTCTGGGTCAATTTGGTGATGATCGGCACGGAGGAACTGTTCTTCAGGCAGGAGAGGATCTGCCCGGCATCCTTGCGGAATCCCAGAATGCGGGCATACTGACAGTAGCCTTCCTCCTGATAGGAGAGCATGTCTTCATTGGTGATATCAAGCAGGATATGAAACAGGCTGCGGCTGATGCGGGTGTAGGTCATATCCCGGGTCTTGAGAAGATCGCAGAACTGGTCAAACGTGATGAAATCATTGGCATGGTTCATGATCCGGTTGGCCAGGTCCTCGGTCACATCCTTGTACTTGACCAGAGTATCGCTGGTCTCGGTCAGCAGTTTGTACTTAAGAAGAAGTGAAAAGTCATTGGAGTAGATTGGATACCTGGTACGGTGCATCTCTTCCAGAAGGCGGATACAGGACGGAGGCACCTGGCCTTCCAGCCGGGTCAGCACCTCGGACATGGCGGGCTCGTCAAACATGCCTTCTTCCTCCAGATGGATGGAACTGCTGGCGTAGGCCAGCAGTTTGCGGATGGCGGACGCGGAACTGTAGCTGCCAGTCAGTTCCTCATCGTGGTAGCCGGATACCATGCGTTTGATGGTATAAGTCTTTATGCTGCTTTTTTTCTTGTAGAGCGCCTTGATGTACTCAATGCCCAGAATGTTATTGGGCTGTTCCAGTATGACATCCAGGGAATCATCCTTTAAATAGGCCTTTAAGGCCATCTGCCTTGCCCGGGGAAAGGAGATGCCCTTTCTTAATGCCTCCTGAAGGGAGAACTTGTATTCCTCCGGCTCGTCGGCAGTCACGCGGGCAATCCGTTCCAGAACTTTGTAGTCTCCGCATTCGCTGCCAAAACAGATGGAGTCTATGCAGCCCAGCTGCTCAAACAGTGAGATGGCGCCTGCGGCAAAATATTCGGCGCTTCCAGCAGCGTAGCATACAGGAAGTTCCATGACGACAGGCACGCCGGCTTCGAGGGCGACCTCTGCCCTCAGATGCTTGGGCATGATGGCCGGAGCGCCCCGCTGCACGTAGTTGCCGCTCATAACGACGACTGCGGCATCCGCCCCGGATATCTCTTTTGCTTTTTGAATATGGTACAGGTGTCCGTTGTGAAATGGGTTGTATTCAGTGATCAATCCTACTATTTTCATGAGAATCTCCTTGTATATCCTTTTGAAATTGATTATACTATAGAAAGATTGGGGATGCAATGAATGACAGGAGAGGAGGGGATGCATAGATGAGCGAAGATTGGAAGGCCGCCCGTCAAAAGGTTGAAGATTTGGTCGAAGAATCAAAGAACATGCCGGATCTTGCAGAAACGGACTATCTGGAAGAACGGGAGGAACTGACGGAAGAACGGATACTGGAGATGCTGGAAGAGCGCCAGTATAAGGAATTAAAAGAAGAACTCGAAAATAATATGTATCCCATTGACCTGGCTGATATACTGGAAAATTTTGACCAGAAGCATCTGGTTATGGTATTCAGGCTTCTGGCCAAGGAAGAAGCGGCAGAGACATTTACGTATATGAACAGCGATATGCGCGAGCTGCTGATCAATGCACTGACGGATTCCGAACTGGAAGAAGTCATGGAAGAGATGTACTTAGACGATACGGTAGACGTTCTGGAAGAGATGCCGGCCAATGTGGTGGACAGGCTTCTGATGGCCACGGATGAGGAGACAAGAGTCCAGATTAACCAGCTGCTCCAGTATCCGGAGGACAGCGCGGGAAGCGTGATGAATGTGGACTATATCGCGCTGCGAAAAGAGATGACGGTTGCAGAATCCATCCTGAAGATCCGCCAGGTCGGTATCAATAAAGAGACCATCTATACCTGCTATGTCACGGAGAAGCGCAAGCTGATCGGCCAGGTAGACGTAAAGGAACTTCTTACCACCAGCGAATCCAAGACGGTGGAAGAGATCATGGACACGAATATGCTGTATGCGCATACGACGGATGACCAGGAAGACGTGGCAAGGACCATCACCAAGTACGGCCTGATCGCGCTTCCTATCGTGGATCATGAGATGTGCATGGTGGGAATCGTAACCGTTGACGATGCCATGGTTGTCCTGCAGGAAGAGACGACGGAAGATATCAGCATCATGGCAGGTGTCAATCCGAATGAGGAGACTTACTTTGGCACGACGGTATTGGAGCATGTGAAGAGCCGCATTCCCTGGCTTCTGTTTCTGATGCTGTCCGCCACGGTGACGCAGATGATTATGAACAGTTATGAGGCGGCCCTTGCGGTCATGCCGCAGCTGGCCGGATTCATTCCCATGCTTACCGGTACCGGAGGCAATTGCGGCTCCCAGAGTTCCACGCTGGTCATCCGGGGTCTGGCGGTCGGTGAGATCGAGTTTAAGGATCTGTTCAAGGTCATCTGGAAGGAAGTGCGCATCGCGGTTTGCATCAGCCTGATTCTTTCCGTGGTTAACGGCCTTCGGATTCTGCTGATGGGACAAGGGGATGCAATGATGGCATTTACCATCGGGCTTACCATGGCTTGCACGGTAGTGATCGCCAAAGTGGTAGGCTGTACCCTGCCTCTTCTGGCAAAGAAGGTGGGACTGGATCCTGCTATCATGGCTACGCCGCTGATTTCTACCCTGGTAGACATCAGTACCATCAGCGTATACTTTGCCATTGTCAGCACGGCATTTGCCCTGTAGGAGATTGTATGCAAAAATAGACAGAAGATTCTATAAAGAGACCTTGTTTGCAAGGTCTCTTTGTATTATAATAGAAATACTGAGAAAATATGGAATGGAAAGGAGTCTATCAATCATGGGATTTATAGATGAAATCAAAGCAAAAGCAAAAACGAACAAAAAGACAATCGTACTTCCAGAGACAGAAGACATCAGGACTTATGAAGCTGCTGAAGCAGTACTGAAAGAGGGGACCGCCAACCTGATTCTGGTCGGAAGCGAAGAAGAGATCGCTAAGAACAAAGGTTCTTTCGATATTACCGGAGCAACGATTGTAGACCCTGCAACATATGAAAAAACGGATGCATACATCGCAAAACTGGTAGAACTCAGACAAAAGAAGGGAATGACAGAGGAGCAGGCAAGAGAACTGCTGCTTACCAACTACCTGTATTACGGAGTCATGATGGTTAAGATGAAGGATGCAGACGGCATGGTATCCGGAGCATGCCACTCGACAGCAGATACCTTAAGGCCATGCCTGCAGATCCTGAAGACGAAGCCGGGAACCAAACTGGTATCTGCATTCTTCGTAATGGTAGTACCGGACTGTGATATGGGCGCAGATGGAACATTTGTATTTGCGGATGCAGGCCTGGAGCAGAATCCAGATCCTGAGAAACTGGCAGCCATTGCCCTTTCTTCCGCAGAATCTTTCGGGCTTCTGACAGAGAAAGAGCCGATAGTCGCTCTGCTTTCACATTCTACAAAGGGAAGTGCAAAGCATGCGGATGTTGACAAAGTCGTAGAGGCAACCCGCATCGCCAAGGAGAATGCTCCGGAGGGACTGCTTCTTGACGGAGAATTCCAGCTGGATGCAGCCATCGTTCCATCCGTAGGAGCGTCCAAGGCTCCGGGAAGCCCGGTAGCAGGCAAGGCCAACGTACTTGTGTTCCCAGATCTGGATGCCGGAAATATCGGATACAAGCTGGTACAGAGACTTGCAAAGGCAGAAGCTTACGGACCTCTGACACAGGGAATCGCAGCGCCTGTCAATGACCTGTCCCGCGGATGCAGCGCAAAGGATATCGAAGGCGTAGTTGCGATCACGGCTGTTCAGGCAATGGCAGAAGAGTAAATAGAACGGAAAATAATAAAAGAGAGGTATAGAGCAAATGAATGTATTAGTTATTAACTGTGGAAGTTCATCTTTAAAATTCCAGCTGATCAACTCTGATTCTGAAGAAGTTCTTGCAAAGGGACTCTGCGAGAGAATCGGAATCGACGGAAGTCTTACTTACCAGCCGCAGGGCGGGGAGAAGGTGAAGACGGATAAGGCTATGCCGACCCACACAGAAGCAATCCAGTTCGTGATCGACGCTTTGACGGACGCTAAGACCGGAGTTGTAAAAAGTCTTGACGAGATTGGGGCAGTCGGACACCGCGTGGTACACGGCGGAGAGAAGTTTGCAAGTTCTGTAGTAATCACGGACGAGGTTATGAAGGCGATCGAAGAGTGCAATGACCTGGCTCCGCTTCACAACCCGGCAAATCTGATCGGAATCAATGCCTGCCAGAAATTAATGCCTGGCACGCCGATGGTAGCGGTATTTGATACGGCATTCCACCAGACAATGCCGGAGGAAGCGTATATGTACGGACTTCCTTACGAATACTATGAGAAATACAAGGTAAGACGCTATGGCTTCCATGGGACAAGCCACAGTTTCGTATCAAAGAGAGCGGCAGAACTTGCCGGAAAGCCATATGACCAGCTTAAAACGATCGTATGCCACCTCGGAAACGGCGCCAGCATCTGCGCTGTAAAGAACGGCAAATCCGTAGATACGTCCATGGGCCTTACGCCTTTGGAAGGCCTGGTAATGGGAACCCGCTCCGGAGATATTGATCCGGCCATCTTAGAGTTCATCGCTAAGAAAGAGAATCTTGATATTGCGGGGCTGATGAACATGCTCAATAAAAAGTCCGGAGTATATGGACTTTCCAATAATCTCTCCAGCGACTTCCGTGATCTGGATGCGGCTGCAAGCAAAGGCAACAAGCCGGCAGCCATCGCGCTGAAAGTATTTGCCTACCGTGTTGCAAAATACGTAGGAAGTTATGCGGCAGCCATGAACGGAGTAGACGTGATCGCGTTTACTGCCGGCGTTGGCGAGAATTCAGGCCCGGTACGCGCGGATATCATGAGTTATCTTGGATATCTTGGAATCCAGCTGGATGGGGCGGCTAATGATTCACGCGGAGAAGAAGTTACTATCTCAACGCCAGATTCAAAAGTACAGGTAATGGTAATTCCTACAAATGAGGAATTGGCAATTGCACGGGAAACAGTTGCATTAGTTTAGAAGATTGGTGTTGACAAAATCATTCTACATGATATAATAGTCTAGGTGTGAATAGGAGTATTAGTTATGATATTAGACCTATCCAATGTTCTGTCCGAACAACATAGCACAATTGAAGAGTCCGTTCCTATCGAGATGACAAGTTTCCGGTCAGAAGCAGGAACGTTTCCCATTATTTGGAAGTCTCCTTTGGCTCTGTGCATCGAATACGCAGGCGATCAGGAACTTAAGATAGCAGGAAAGGGCGAAGTTCGCGTGACGATTCCCTGTGACCGCTGTCTTGCAGATGTGGAAGTGGACATACCTCTTGATTTTAAAAGAAAGGTATGCTTAGACCTGGAGAATGTGGAGCGGATGGAGGAACTAGACGAAACCAATTATATTGACGGATATAACTTTGACGTAGACCAGTTAGTTTACAACGAGTTATTAGTAGGGTGGCCGACAAAAATTCTGTGTAGCGAAGATTGTAAAGGGATTTGCAATGTATGTGGTCAGAACCTGAATGAAGGTACCTGTAACTGCGAAGATACGGGCCTGGACCCTAGAATGTCAGTTATCCGCGATTTATTTAAGAATTTTAAGGAGGTGTAACCTATGTCAATTTGTCCAAAGAATAAATCTTCTAAAGCAAGAAGAGACAAAAGAAGAGCAAACTGGAAGATGAGTGCTCCAAACCTGGTAAAATGCAGCAAATGCGGCGAATTAATGATGCCTCACAGAGTCTGCAAGGCTTGTGGCTCATACAACAAAAAAGAAATCATTCCTCAGGACTAATGAGGAAGGCAAAATGCCCCGAACAGGCGCTATCTGTTCGGGGCATTTTTTGGTATTTTTCGGCAGTACTGCCTGTCAGTTCCTATTTTCTTTATAAAATCATTGATTTTTATAATAATGTCTAGTAGAATTAATCCTAGCAATGCTAGGAGGAATAGAAATGTCTGATATTACAAACATAGCACTGGATGCTATGGGCGGGGACAATGCCCCGGCAGAAATGATAAAAGGGGCTATGGACGCCATAGCAAAAGAACCTTTAATGAAGGTATTCCTGGTTGGACGGGAAGACGTCATTCAAAAGGAACTTGCAAATTATCAATATAATAAAGAACAGATCGAGGTGGTAAACGCTACCGAAGTGATTGAGACGGCAGAACCTCCGGTAAATGCCATCCGCAGGAAGAAAGATTCCTCCATTGTGGTAGGAATGAAGATGGTAAAGGAAGGTAAGGCCGATGCCTTTGTATCTGCCGGAAGTTCCGGCGCGATCCTGGTTGGCGGCCAGGTATTGATAGGAAGGATCAAGGGCGTGGAACGTCCGCCTCTTGCACCGTTGATCCCAACGGAGAAAGGGGTGACTCTGCTGATTGACTGCGGAGCCAATGTGGATGCCCGCCCGTCCCATCTGGTCCAGTTTGCAAAGATGGGATCCATCTATATGGAGCATGTGCTAGGCATTCAGAACCCCAGAGTAGGGATCGTCAATATCGGAGCGGAAGAAGAAAAGGGAAACGCTTTGGTAAAAGAGACATTTCCGCTTTTGAAAGAAGAAAAAGGAATTCATTTCATCGGAAGCGTGGAGGCAAGAGAGATTCCTCACGGGCAGGCGGATGTGGTAGTCTGCGAGGCTTTTGCAGGAAATATCATACTGAAACTATATGAAGGCGTAGGCGCAGTCCTGATCCAGAAGGTAAAAGAAGGGATGATGACAACCCTTCGCAGCAAGATAGGCGCCCTGCTGATCAAGCCGGCGCTTAAGGCGACGCTTAAGACTTTCGATGCCAGCGAGTATGGCGGAGCGCCGCTTCTTGGACTAAACGGCCTTGTAGTGAAGACGCATGGAAGCGCAAAGGCAAAAGAGGTAAGCAATACGCTGACCCAGTGCGTAACCTTCAAAAGACAGAAGATTAACGAAAAGATTAAGGAATGTATTCAATCGGATGGGGCATCCGTTGAATAAATACGACACTATGTATGAGAAAAGGAGAATTGGTATGGAATTTGAAAAATTGCAGGAAATCATCGCGGACGTGCTGAACGTCGAGACGGATGATATTACGATGGAGACTACATTTGTAGATGATCTGGGAGCGGACTCCCTGGATATCTTCCAGATTATTATGGGAATAGAAGAGACATTTGATATTGAGATCGACAACGAGGATGCTGAGAAGATCATGACGGTAGGCGACGCTGTCGAACAGATTAAAAACGCAACAAATAACTAGGCATTTAGAGGATGAAAAAGCCCGGTAGGGCTTTTTCATTTTATGGGGAAGATTATGAATCAGGAATTGAAAGAATTAGAGAAGAAGATCGGATATACATTCAAGGATTTGCAGTTGTTGAAAAAGGCCATGCTTCATAGTTCCTATGCAAATGAGAAGCACCTTCCCAAATACGAGTGCAACGAAAGGCTGGAGTTTTTGGGAGATGCGGTCCTAGAACTGGTTTCCAGCGAATTCTTGTTCTATGAGCATGAGAAGATGCCGGAAGGAGAACTGACCAAGACGAGGGCAAGCATGGTCTGTGAGCCGGCGCTGGCTTTCTGCGCCAGGGAACTGTCCTTAGGAGAGTACTTGCTGCTTGGGAAGGGAGAAGAGGCTACCGGCGGAAGGAAGAGGGAGTCTATCACATCGGATGCGATGGAGGCGCTGATTGGAGCCATATATATTGATGGTGGTTTTGCTAGTGCAAAAGAGTTTATACATCGGTTTATTCTACAGGACCTGGAGGATAAGAAACTCTTTTTTGATAGCAAGACTATCCTGCAGGAGATCGTCCAGGCAAACTTTAAAGAGACAATTTCCTATCGGCTGGTGAGGGAAGAAGGCCCGGATCACGATAAATCTTTCCATGTAATGGTATACATCGGGGAAGAGGAGTATGGTCTTGGAAAGGGCCGTACAAAGAAGGCCGCGGAGCAGGAGGCCGCCTACCAAAGCATCCTGAAACTGCATGAGAAAAACATAAAGTAGGTGAAGAATGTATCTAAAAAGTATAGAGGTGCAAGGATTCAAGTCTTTTGCACATAAGATAAAATTTGATTTCCATAACGGTATTACTGGGATCGTAGGCCCCAACGGAAGCGGGAAGAGCAACGTCGCCGATGCTGTGAGATGGGTGCTGGGAGAACAGCGCATCAAGCAGCTTCGGGGCGGAAGCATGCAGGATGTCATCTTTTCTGGAACTGAAAACCGCAAGCCGCTCAGTTATGCGTCGGTTGCGATCACCTTGGACAACAGCGACCATCAGCTGCCGATCGATTTTGAGGAAGTCACGGTAGCGCGCAAACTGTACCGGTCAGGGGAGAGCGAGTATCTGATTAATGGAAGTGCCTGCCGTCTCAAAGATGTAAATGAACTGTTTTATGATACTGGAATCGGCAAGGAAGGATATTCCATCATCGGCCAGGGACAGATTGATAAGATATTAAGCGGCAAGCCGGAAGAACGCCGGGAACTTTTTGATGAAGCCGCAGGCATTGTCAAATTCAAGCGGCGCAAGAACATGTCGGTAAAGAAACTGGAGGAGGAACGCCAGAATCTTCTGCGTGTCAACGACATACTGGCGGAACTGGAAAAGCAGGTTGGACCACTGGAGCGCCAGGCAGAGACAGCCAGGGAATACCTGAAGAAGAAAGAACAATTAAAGACTTACGATATTAACATGTTCCTGCTGGAGACGGACCGTATACAGGACCAGATAAGGCAGATCGACGGAAAACTTACTGTTACCAGAAGCGAGCTGGAAGCAGCCAGCCAGCAGTATGAGGACATGAAGACAGAGTATGAGGCGGTAGAGGAGCAGGTGGATAGCATTGACGCATCTATTGAGAAGGCAAAAAGCCAGTTGAGCGAGACCACCATGCTCAAGCAGCAGTTGGAGAACCAGATCGAGTTGCTCAAAGAGCAGATCCACAGCGCCCGCATGAATGACGCCCACTATGACCAGCGTGCAAGGGCCATTGATTCCGAGATTGATATCCGGGAGAAGCAGCTGAAAGAGCTGGAAGCCGAGCAGGATGCAATCCATGCCCAGCTGGAAGAGAAGACGAAGCAAAAAGAGCAGGCCAAGGCCGAACTGATTGAGGTGCAGACCAGGATTGCCACCATTACGGCATCCGTTGAAAAGAATAAGGGCGATATTATCGAACTGCTGAACAGCCGGGCCTCAACTAAGGCGAAGATTCAGCGGTATGACACGATGCTGGAACAGATCCAGGTGAGAAAAGCAAGGACGACCCAGCAGATGATTGAAGCCAGGAGCGAGATTCAGGAGCAGGAAGAGCGCCTGGAAGGATTTCAAAAGGAGTTAAAGGAAGTATCTGCAAAGATCATCGTCCTGTCTGAGGAGAATAGCAAGTATGAAGCGAAGATCCAGGAACTTCAAGCCTTGCTTGCCAGGCAGACAGAACAGTTCCGCATTGGACAGACCGCGTACCACAGGGAACAGTCAAGGCTGGAATCACTGAAGAATATTACGGAGCGTTATGACGGATATGGCAACAGCATCCGGCGGGTAATGGATAACAAGGACAAGGAGCCTGGGCTATTAGGCGTCGTGGCAGATATTATCAAAGTAGACAAGGACTATGAGATTGCCGTGGAGACGGCGCTTGGAGGCAACATTCAGAATATCGTCACTTTGGATGAAGAGACTGCAAAACGAATGATCCAGTACTTAAAGAAGAACAAGTACGGACGTGCCACCTTCCTTCCTCTTACTAGTATCCGCGCAAACGGCGGTATCAGCAGACAGGAGGCGTTAAAAGAGCCGGGCGTCATTGGAGCAGCTAATACGCTTGTCAAAGTGGACGCCAGATATCAGACCCTGTCAGACTATCTGCTTGGCAGGACGCTGGTGGTAGATCACATCGACCATGGGACGGCCATTGCCAAGAAGTACAATCAGTCGCTAAGGATCGTGACCCTGGAAGGCGAACTGATTAATCCGGGAGGCTCCATGACCGGAGGCGCATTCAAGAACTCCAGCAACCTGCTTAGCAGGCGGCGGGAGATTGAAGAATTCGAAAAGACGGTCAAGCAGCTGAAACGGGAAATGGATGAGATGGAAGCCTCCTCGGAACGCTTGCGGAGGGAACGGGCCGGATATTATGAGAAGATGGATGAGATCAGCGGCAAGCTGCAGAGAGATTATGTCATTCAGAATACGGCTAAGATGAATGCCGAACAGGCTTTGGCAAAGATCAAGAATGCTAAAGAGATGTCCGAGACGGCGCAGAAGGAAGCAGACGAGCTGGATGCGCAGATTACGGATATCATAGATAACCAGGAATCCATCAATGTAGAACTGGATACATCCGAGACGCTGGAACAGGAACTGACCCGGCAGATTGAAGCAGAGCAGGAAGTACTGAATGGAGTACACGAGGAGGAGGCCGGGAAGCTTAAGAGCAATGAGGCGATTCATCTGGAATTTGCAAGCTTGGAGCAGAAGTTCACGTTTGTGATGGAGAATACCTCGCGTATCCGGGAAGAGATTGAAAAGTTCCAGTCAGAACTTGCAGGACTGGAAGAAAGCAAAGGCGGGACATCCAAAGAGATCGAGGATAAAGAAAGCCGGATTGCGGACCTGCGGCAGACGATTGAGGATTCTAAGGATCTGTTTGCCGAGATTCAGTTGGAGATTGAAAAGTTCAAGCAGGAACGGGAGGACTTGAATCAAAAGCACAAAGTATTCCTACAGAAACGGGAAGACCTGTCGAAGCATATGTCTGACCTTGACAAGGAAATCTTCCGTCTGGACAGCCAGAAGGAAGGCTACGAGGCAGCCTCGGAGAAGCAGATCAATTACATGTGGGAAGAATACGAGATCACATTTAACCGCGCAAGAGAACTGCGGGATACAAACCTTACAGACTTGTCAAAGATGAAGAAGCGCATCCTGGAACTCAAAAGCGAGATCAAAGGGCTTGGCAATGTCAACGTCAATGCGATTGAAGAATATAAGAATGTATCTGACCGCTATGAATTCCTGAAAGGCCAGCATGATGACCTGGTGGAGGCAGAGGCTACCCTGGAGCAGATTATAGAAGAACTAGATATTGCAATGCGCAAGCAGTTCCAGGAGCAATTCCAGCTGATCGCGAAAGAATTCGATACCGTATTTAAGGAACTGTTCGGAGGCGGAAAAGGAACGCTGGAACTGATGGAAGATGAGGATATACTGGAAGCGGGCATACGGATCATTGCCCAGCCTCCGGGGAAGAAACTGCAGAACATGATGCAGCTCTCCGGCGGCGAGAAGGCCTTGACAGCCATTGCCCTGCTTTTTGCGATCCAGAACCTGAAGCCATCGCCGTTCTGCCTTCTGGACGAGATCGAGGCGGCGCTGGATGACAACAATGTAGGCAGGTTTGCCCAGTATCTGCATAAATTGACGAAAAATACACAGTTTATTGTCATCACCCACAGAAGGGGAACCATGACGGCGGCCGACAGGCTATATGGAATCACCATGCAGGAGAAAGGCGTATCCACGCTGGTATCCGTAAGCCTGCTGGAAGACGAATTAGATCAATAGGAGGACTATATGGCAGAAGAACAGAAAGAAAGCATGGGCTTTTTCAAGCGCCTGGTGTCTGGCCTTGGAAAGACCAGGGATAATATCGTATCAGGCATCGACAGCATTTTCAGCGGCTTTTCCCATATTGACGATGATTTTTATGAGGAACTGGAAGAAGTGCTGATTATGGGGGATCTGGGAGTTACCGCGACCTATGATATCCTGGAAGACCTGAAGGCTAAGGTAAAAGAGCAGCATATCAAAGAGCCATCTCAGTGCAGGCAGCTTTTGATTGACAGCATCAAAGAACAGATGGACGTAGGAGAGACAGCCTACGAATTTGAAGATCAGACATCCGTAGTGATGGTGATTGGCGTCAACGGCGTAGGCAAGACCACCACCATTGGCAAGCTGGCTGGAAAACTGCGGGCACAGAATAAGAAGGTAGTACTGGCGGCGGCAGACACTTTCCGCGCTGCTGCGGGAGAGCAGTTAAAGGAATGGGCTAACCGGGCCCAGGCTGACCTGATCGGAGGACAGGAAGGATCCGACCCGGCATCCGTGGTCTACGACGCGGTGGCCGCCGCCAAGGCAAGGCATGCGGACGTGCTGCTGTGCGATACGGCGGGACGGCTTCACAATAAGAAGAACTTGATGGAAGAATTGAAGAAGATGAACCGTATCATTGACCGGGAATATCCGGAGGCCTTCCGGGAGACCCTGGTGGTGCTGGATGCTACCACGGGACAGAATGCCCTGCAACAGGCCAGGGAATTCAATGAAGTTGCAGATATTACGGGAATCATACTGACCAAGATGGACGGAACGGCCAAAGGAGGAATCGCGGTTGCCATACAGGCTGAACTGGGAATTCCGGTAAAATATATCGGCGTAGGGGAGACCATCGAAGATTTACAGAAATTTGATGCAGACACTTTTGTCAATGCACTTTTTCAGACAAGCATAGAGTAATGATAACCCAGCCAAACCGAGAGAGAAAGAGAGGGAATTGCAATGTTAACATTGGACAAATTTGAACAGGCAAGTGAAATTGTAAAAAAGGTAACCACCCCTACAAAACTGGTCTACAGCGAATATTTAAGCAGCCAGTCTGGCGGAAAAGTATACCTGAAGCCGGAGAATATGCAGTATACCGGGGCATACAAGGTGCGCGGGGCATATTACAAGATCAGTACAATGAGCGAGGAAGAACGGGAGAAGGGGTTGATTACCGCATCCGCAGGCAACCATGCCCAGGGCGTGGCATACGCTGCCCAGAAGTTTGGATGCAAGGCAACCATCGTTATGCCCACGATCACGCCTCTGATCAAAGTGAACCGTACCAAGAGTTACGGGGCAGATGTCGTGCTTCACGGCGATGTCTATGATGATGCCTGCGCGCATGCGATCCGGCTGGCAGAGGAGAACGGCTATACGTTCGTCCATCCGTTTGACGACCTGGATATCGCTACCGGCCAGGGAACCATCGCTATGGAGATCGTGCAGGAACTTCCTACGGTGGATTACATACTAGTACCAATCGGCGGCGGCGGACTCGTCACCGGCGTGTCTACCCTGGCAAAGATGCTGAATCCAAAGATCCAGGTGATCGGCGTGGAGCCGGCAGCGGCGGCCAGCATGACGGCGGCTATCAAGGCCGGAGGGCCTGTAACGCTGGATAGCGCCAATACGATCGCAGACGGAACTGCAGTAAAGCGCGTAGGAGAAACCATCTTCCCATACGCCCAGAAGAACATTGACCGTATTCTGACGGTGGAAGATGATGAACTGATCGGCGCTTTTCTCGATATGGTAGAGAACCATAAGATGATCGTAGAGAATTCAGGACTTCTTACGGTTGCGGCGTTAAAGCAGCTGGATCTGAAGGGAAAGAAGGCAGTGTCCGTACTAAGCGGCGGCAACATGGATGTGATTACCATGTCTTCCATCGTACAGCATGGCCTGATCCAGAGAGACAGGATCTTCTCCGTATCCGTACTGCTTCCGGATAAGCCGGGCGAGCTGGTGAGAGTTGCGGCAACGATAGCCAACGCCCAGGGCAACGTCATCAAGCTGGATCATAACCAGTTTGTAAGCACCAACCGTAATGCGGCTGTGGAACTGCGTATTACGATGGAGGCATTTGGAACCGAGCATAAGCATGAGATTATGAAAGCGCTGGAGGATGAAGGATTCCGTCCTCGCGAAATCGGCGCTAAGCTTTATTAAAAATGGCGCCTGAAAATTTAGCGATTCTTATCATAGGCGGTCTGGGAGCCTTACTGCTGGTGATCGGAATCGCTATAGCGGCGGTCCCAAAAATAAGATCCGTCATTGTACAAAGATGACAGCCGAGCGGGTGATATTTTCCTTCCTAATCGCTTTTTTAATTGCATCATGAATTATCTGCTATCATGCAGAAAAACAGCGGGTTTGTCGGTTAAAACCGATTTTTAATCCCTCTTACATACGAGAAGAGCATTCCTGCAGCAATTTTGGCTTTCAATACCAAGTTTCCTTGCAGGAATGCTCTCTTTGTCTCATTTCAGGTGTACATGGAATTCATTAACAGGATTTATGCTGCTTTTGCCTGGGCATTCATCTGTTTTCTTACTACTAAGAGAACAATTGCCAGCCCAACGATACTTACCAATGCTGAAATCAAGAATACCGAATTAACGCCAGCTGCAATATTAGATACGCTCTGCGGATCTGCTTTTGTATTGATATCATAGGCGATACCAAATACAGCCGCCGCAATCAATCCGGACAATGAGTTTACAAAGTTTACCAGAGAAGTCCCAACGCCCAGTTCCTTCTGCTCCAGCGTTGCCTGTGCTGCAGGGGTGATAGAAACTGCCCGGAAGCTCTCTGCGATACCTGTGATGGCGATCGCCACAAAATAAATCATAACAGAAGTATTCGTTGTCGTAAATCCAAGTACGGCAAGCGGCACGCCAACAAGCAACGTCGCAATCACCATGGATTTCCATACATTTTGCGCTTTCTTACCAACCCATGCGCCGGCAATCAGCGGCAGGACTATTGTAATGATAGTGCGAGGCATCTGAAGAGCACCAGATACCGCGGTTGAACTACCGATCACTTTTTGCACTGCCAGAGGTGCAAAAGTATTCATTGCATTCATATAGAAATAGCAGATGAATCCGACAACTAACAATGAGATATAATTTTTATTTTTGAACAAATGCATTGGTATAACTGGCTCCTGAGATTTGTTCTCAACTTTCACAAATATAAACACAGCAATGATCCCGATGATAAATCCTACGATGATTTTCACATCTCCCCAACCGATTCTAGGACCATAATTAAGGGCAAGCAGGATACCGGATAATGCGATTGTAAGAGCTACGATACCAGGAACATCTACATTTACTTTGCCTTCCTGCTTCTTATTTGGAAGATTCATTCCAATCAAGAGAACGCCGATAATTAACGGAATCGCTGGGAACATAATCGCAATATTCAAGAATCCCATATCTGTTAAAATACCGGCGATAATACTTCCCACGAAGCCACCAACTGCAATAGAACTGGATAGCAGGCCCATCGCTTTTGGAACATCCTTTGGTTCATTAATCTCACGAACGAGAATATATGGCGCTGCGGTAAAGGCTCCCTGTGCGGCTCCAAGAAGAAGCCGTAAGATCATAAACGGTATCAGTGCTCGGACGAAGCCCATTCCGATACCGCAGACAGCACAGATTGTCCCAGAGATAATTACGATATTCCTTCTACCCAGTAAATCTCCTAGTTTCCCTCCAATGGGCGTCATAATCGCAAGACCAAGGGAAGAAAAGATGGTAAGTAATGAGAAATAGTTCATGGCATTCATCTCTTCCAAAACTGGTGCCTGCAAGGTTGCAAGGCTCAAGCCGAACATTGCGATAGAGAGCATCAGACAAATACATCCTAGTTGTACCATATTTTTCTTCGCTTTCGGCAATGGAATTGCTACATTAGTTTGTACATCAGACATAATATTTTTCTCCTCATTCCTGAATTTTTTTCTATTGATGGTTCTTTAACCACTGGGTTGCGCAGTGCGCCAGACAGGATACTTCAATTGGGCATACTTCTTCATTGAACTGTACCTTTGGGTTATGAGTATTGTGCTCTCCTCGTTCATCCGTATAGCCTGCACACAGATAAGAGGAGCTACTTCTGAGGTCATCTCAATTTCCACAGAACCTCCATACACAGCTGCCGTCTTCACTGCCACTTTTTTCATATAGGTTCCGTTGCTTTTTCGAAATAATTCATATGCTCCTCCTTATTTTTTTTAGTACACTGTTTATACTTTTGTTAATTATAGAATATTTAAAGAACAGTAATACACTTAGAATATTACAATATTCATTTTTTGACGTCAATAATATTCAGATAACTTTTGAAACTAAATCAATAATTTTGTAACATTTGACGATTTTGGAAGAAGAGAATTGATTTTCAGAATACTTTAGGTTAAGATAGACAAGGGGTGATATAATGAAGACTAGAATAATAGTAATTACCAGCCATTTCCTGCATAATCCCATTCGGGAAATCCTTTCCCGCATTAAGGCAGACTGTGAAATTAAATTGGTAACTTATGATAATTTCACCAATATTCCAGAGGTATATGATACTTATGCCGCTGATGCTGATGCCTTTCTTATAAGTGGTAAAATCGCTATGTATGCAATAAAGGCAGTGGAGCACGAGATTATGCGACCCATGGTTTCTCTGGATATTGATCTTGCAGGACTTTACAAAAGCATTTTGGATTTGCTGCTTGAGAATCGGAATCAGGATCTGAAACGAGTTGTTCTTGATTTTTTAATTCCAATTGGAAATGAGATTACTGCGGATGCATTTCTAAAAGAACTTGGAATTCGTCCGATTTCTCCTCTTATTGAAAGATGGATTAATTCACTTGACAGCGCACAGATTCAGGCAATCGAAGAGCAGACCATCCAGAAGGCCATTCATCTGTGGAACCAGGATGCCATCGACCTGGTAATCTGTCAATACAGTAATATTATACCTGCATTGGAGGAACATGGAATTGCTTACTTTTATCCCTATCCGTCAGATATCCGACTGGAAGGACTGATTGAAGAACTTCTTTGTAAAGTAGAATTGGAGCATATGCATGCAAATCTTCCGGTTGTCATCAATGCAGTTCCTTATGATTCTGAACTGTGCAACTCAGATAATCTAAGTCTGATCGATCGCTATATTAAGGAATTTCTCAGGAAAAACTTGATGGAATGTACTTCCTATAAAAGCAAGGATCACTGTTCTGCCATAACCACCGTACAGATGATGGATCATCTTACGGGGAGATGCAGAAAATGCAAACTCAGCATCTATCTGGAAGCAAAACTTGGCTTCAAAGTTGCTGTCGGATACGGTATTGGAATCAATCTTGATATGGCTATTAAAAATGCGCTCTCTGCCAGCAAAGAAGCAATATTTGCCGGAGGTAGTTTTATCATGAACGAAAAAGGGGATTTGATCGGATCTCTCTGCTCCGATAATCCGACGATCATGGAGAAACATTATATTCAAGAGGTGGGTGCTATCGCAAAAAAATGCAGCCTTTCCACTATTACTGTCAGGAAGGTGATTGCATGCATGAAGATGAATGAATCAGATACAATTACAACGCAGGAACTGGCCAGTCGTTTGGGAGGAACCATACGCAACGCCAACCGGATTCTCCATAATATGGAGAAAGGTGGTGTTGCCAGAATTGCTTATGCACGGACAACCAACACGAAAGGGCGTCCAACGAAAGTTTATGAGTTGCATCTTGACCTGTAGAAGATATTTTTTGTGACGACATAATCTAGTTAAAAAAAGGGCCTCTTTTTCGGGAAAGTTATAATGGGCAGTGTGATTCGCTGGAATCACACTGCCCATTATGGCAAATAAGCAGGATCATATTTTAGCAACAACGGATTAGAAATCCCTGTATTTTTTCATCCAGATATTGACAAAAAGTGTATAATTGTATACAATTATACATATTGAGTTTAATGCTTTACTATAACATAATGCCTATAAAGGAGAGAGAAAGAAAATGGAAGATAGGAAAGTGTATCTGGATAAACATTCGAACCTGCTGCAATTAGAAGAGCATATGTACCCCTTGGTGGATATTGAAAAGCCCAACATCTTCCGCAACCTTTTCCGCTATGACGAGATCCCCAAGATTGCGTTCAATGACCGTATAGTGCCTCACAGCATGCCGGACGAGATCTGGATCACAGATACGACTTTCCGTGACGGACAGCAGTCCAGAGCGCCTTACAGCACGAAGCAGATCGTGGAGATCTACGATTATCTCCACCGTCTTGGAGGCCCGAATGGGAAGATCCGCCAGTGCGAGTTCTTCCTGTATAGTAAAAAGGACCGCGATGCCGTCTATAAATGTATGGAAAAAGGCTATGATTTTCCTGAGATTACCAGTTGGATCAGAGCCAGCAAGAAGGACTTTCAATTGGTAAAAGACATTGGGCTTAAGGAAACGGGCATCCTGGTCAGCTGTTCGGATTACCACATCTTCTTCAAGATGAAGATGACCAGGCTGGAGGCCATGAACCATTACCTGTCTGTCGTCAGGGAATGCCTGGAGACGGGGATCAGCCCGAGATGCCATCTGGAAGACATCACCAGGGCAGATATCTATGGTTTCGTAATTCCGTTCTGCCTGGAATTGATGAATCTGATGAATGAGTATAAGATTCCCGTGAAGATCCGTGTCTGCGATACGATGGGCTATGGTGTGAATTATCCGGGAGCGGTGATTCCAAGGTCTATCCCGGGAATCATCTATGGACTGAGGATACATGCAGGAGTTCCCAGTGAATTGATCGAGTTCCACGGACACAATGACTTTTATAAAGCAGTGAGCAATTCTACGACAGCATGGCTGTATGGAGCATCCGGAATCAATTGCTCCTTGTTCGGCATTGGAGAGCGGACAGGGAACACGCCTCTTGAGGCCATGGTATTTGAATATGCGCAGATAAGAGGAACCCTGGACGGCATGGATACGCGGGTGATTACGGAACTGGCAGAATACTACGAAAAAGAGATCGGATATAAAGTTCCCGCCCAGACACCGTTTGTAGGAAAGAACTTTAATGTGACAAAAGCAGGAATCCATGCGGACGGTCTATTGAAAAATGAGGAAATATATAATATATTTGATACAGATAAGTTCCTGAACCGGCCTCCGCTGGTGGCTGTGTCTAATACTTCCGGGCTTGCGGGAATTGCCCACTGGATCAATACTTACTTCAAACTGTCGGAAGAAAAGGCTGTGGACAAGAATTCCAAACTGGTGAAGAAGGTCAAAGAGTGGGTTGATGCAGAGTACGAGAACGGCCGCGTGACATCGCTGACGGATGAGGAACTGCTGAAGGTCATTCATGAGACATGCCAGGAAGTAGGCGTAATCTAATTGGGGAGATGTAGGAATGGAAGAGTATCATGACCACTCATTGCGTGGAAGAGTATTTCAAAAAATCAGGGAGGATATCTTGACAGGCGTCTACAAAGAGCATGACGAACTGCGGGAAGTAAGTATTGGGGAAGAACTGGGTGTAAGCAGAACTCCGGTCAGAGAGGCACTGCGGCAGTTGGAACTGGAAGGACTGGTGACGATTGTGCCGAACAAGGGAGCCTATGTCACGGGAATTACCCCTCAGGATGTGCATGACATCTACAAGATCCGTTCTCTTTTGGAAGGGCTTTGTGCCAGATGGGCGACGGAACACATCACAGGCAGGCAGATCGAAGAACTGGAAGAGATCATTCTTCTGTCAGAATTCCACCTGCGCAAAAAGAGTGCCGAGCAGGCCGAACAGGTGTCGGAACTGGATGGAAAGTTCCATAAAGTCTTGTACGAAGCCTCTAATAGTCGTATACTGGAACACGTATTATCCGATTTCCATAAATATGTCCAGATGGCAAGGATGATGTCCGTAGGAGCCAAAGACAGGGCCGAGCGCTCCATAGAAGAGCACAGGGACATCTTAAAGGCGATCAAGGATAAGGATCCCGATAAGGCAGAGTGGCTGGCAAATCAGCACATCATGAAGGTAATGGAAAATCTTCATATGGAAAACTAACAATAGAAGGAGAGCATGCAAGATGGCAAAGATTAAGATGACAACACCAATTGTCGAGATGGACGGCGACGAGATGACCAGGATCCTCTGGAAGATGATAAAAGAGAATCTTCTGGAGCCTTTTATCGAACTGAATACGGAATATTATGACTTGGGACTGGAGCACAGGAATGAGACCAACGACCAGGTTACGGTGGATGCCGCCAATGCGACGAAAAAATACAAGGTCGCGGTAAAATGCGCGACCATTACTCCCAATGCGGCACGCATGACAGAGTATGATTTGAAAGAAATGTGGAAAAGCCCCAACGGCACCATCCGCGCGATCCTGGATGGAACCGTATTCCGCGCGCCAATCGTGGTAAAGGGAATCGAGCCGTGCGTGAAAAACTGGAAGAAGCCGATCACCATTGCCAGACACGCATACGGCGATGTATACAAAGGCTCTGAGATGAAGATCCCGGGGGCCGGAAAGGTAGAACTGGTCTATACGGCCGAGGATGGCACTCAGACGAAGGAACTGGTACATAATTTTACGGGCGAGGGAATCGTGCAGGGAATGCATAACGTGAGCCAGTCCATTGCAAGTTTTGCAAGAAGCTGCTTTAACTATGCCCTGGATACGAAGCAGGATCTGTGGTTTGCGACAAAAGACACAATCTCCAAGAAGTATGACCATACGTTCAAGGACATTTTCCAGGAAATCTATGATGCGGAATATGATGAGAAGTTCAAAGCGGCAGGCATCGTTTATTTCTATACCCTGATCGACGATGCGGTTGCCCGCGTTATGAAGTCGGAAGGCGGATATATCTGGGCATGCAAGAACTATGACGGGGATGTGATGAGCGACATGGTTTCTTCTGCGTTCGGCTCTCTTGCCATGATGACTTCCGTACTGGTATCGCCGGACGGCTATTATGAGTACGAGGCTGCCCATGGAACCGTGCAGCGCCATTACTATAAGCATTTGAAGGGCGAGGAGACGTCCACCAACTCTGTGGCTACCATCTTTGCATGGACGGGAGCGCTCAGGAAAAGAGGCGAATTAGACGGTAATTCTGAACTGATGGAATTTGCCGACAGGCTGGAGAAGGCGACCATTGATACCATCGAATCCGGAAAGATGACGAAGGATCTGGCCTTGATCACTACGATTGAGAATCCTACGGTGCTAAATAGCGAGGAGTTTATTAAGGCTATCGGGGAGAGACTTTAAGTGGCTTGATTTGTTTTTTCGAGGACGGACGTTGCGGGAAAGGTTGGCATGCTATCCAGTATGCCAAAGACGAAGTACAGGATTATGCCTATAGCCAGCAGTAGGATTTTATTTCTTTCATTTTGATTCCTCCTCGTAGATAAAAATATCTTCAATATTCCTGTGGAAATACCGGGCGATCTTAAAAGCCAGAATGATGGAAGGATTGTATCGTCCGTTTTCCAGGGAGCCGATGGTCTGCCTGGAGACTTCCAGGATATCGGCCAGTTCTTCCTGTTTAAGCCCGTGTTCTCTGCGGATTTCTTCCAGCCTGTTTTTCAAGAATATCCCTCCTTATCTAATGTCAGGTTTACTTTCCATAATTCCAGTATAGCATGCAATACATAAATGTCAAGTTTGCTTTCCATAACTTCCTGCCAAGGTGGTTGAGCGGAAGATAAAATTGTGCTATACTTTTTTCCTGGAAGGAGACTTGGATATGAAAAGTAATTGCGAGTCCTGCGCTCATTATGAATATGATGAAGACTATGAATGCTACACATGCCAGATGAATCTGGATGAAGACGAACTTTATAAATTTGTGAACAATACATATCATGACTGTCCCTATTACAGTTATGGGGACGAGTATGCAGTTGTCAGGCACCAGATGTAAATGCAAAAGAAAAGGGGAGAGGACAAGATGAATATACTGATGATTAATGGCACGATGAGGAAAGGATCTACTTATCAGGTCGGGAAATTGGCGATTGAAGAGATCATGCAGGAAGGGGACCAGCTCACAGAACTGTTCCTTCCCAAAGACATGCCGGAATTCTGCCGGGGATGCGCTGCCTGCATCCGGAAGAGCGAGACGAGATGCCTGGACTATCTTATGTACATGAAGCGGTTTACCAGAATGATCGACGAGGCGGATCTGCTTATATTTACTTCTCCGGTATATGTGATGCACGTATCCGGCGCGATGAAGGCTCTGCTGGATCATTATGGATACCGGTGCATGATTCACCGCCCGGAAGCATCCATGTTTGGCAAGCAGGCTATCTGCATCGTTACGGCTGCCGGAGGCGGCATAAGGTCTGCGCTTAAAGATATCAAAGACAGCCTGCTGTATTGGGGCGTAGGCAGAATTTACACCCTTGGAGTCAAGGTGGGAACCTCCGGCTTTGAACATATGGAACAGGCGGCAAAGGATCAGGTGACGGAAAATATCCGGAAGCTTGCCCTAAAAATACACAGAGAGCCAGCCGCTGTAAAGCCGGGGCTTAAGACAAAGATTTTATTCTATATCATGCGCAAGGTGGTTCGGGATGGAAACAATCCGGCTGACCAGAAGTATTGGGAAGAAAAGGGATGGCTTGCCAAGGAAAGGCCATGGAAGAACAAGACTGGCCAGCAGGTGGAAGAATGATGGATATCAGACTTTATTATGAAAAGGCAGGGGATGGGGAGCCGTTGATAATGCTTCATGGCAATGGAGAAGACGGGACTTATTTTAAGCATCAGATGGAATATTTTTCAAAAGATTACAGAGTCATTGCAATTGATACCAGAGGCCACGGAAAATCGCCGCGAGGAGAGAAGCCTTTTACAATCAGGCAGTTTGCAGAAGATTTGAACGGATTTATGGAAGAACAGGGGATGGAAAAGGCGCATCTCTTGGGATTCAGCGACGGCGGCAATATCGCGCTCGCTTTTGCGCTCAGGTATCCGGGAAAAGTGGAGAGCCTGATTCTTAATGGAGCCAATCTCTGCCCTGCGGGCGTAAAGCCAAGCGTGCAGATTCCGATCGTCCTGGGGTATAAGATCACATCCTTTTTTGGCAGGTTTCATCATAGATCCAGGCAGAAGGCCGAGATGCTGGGGCTTATGACGACCCAGCCTGATCTAAGTCCACGGCAGTTAAAAGAAGTGAAAGCCAGAACCCTGGTGATCGTAGGGGAAAATGATATGATTAAGGACAGCCACTCTTTGCTGATTTGTGAAAGCCTGCCAAATGCCAGGCTTGTAAGAATAAAAGGAGATCATTTTATAGCGGCTAAGAACCCGGAAGAGTTCAACCGGGCAGTCAGCCGCTTTCTAAGAAATTGTGATTCTATTGTTTGAGCAAACCGTATTCTGCTTTATTCCGCAAGTTCTTCCCATTTCTGGTAGAGTTCCTCCAATTCCCCAGCGATCCTGGCCTTTTCTGAGGCCAGTTCCTGGCATTTGACGGAATTGGTGAAGATCTCTTCTTGCATCATCAGGGAGTCGATCTCGCCGTCCCGCTCTTCCAGCAGCGTGATGCGCTCCTCTGTCTTTTTCAATTCATTCTGGCGCTTGCGTTCCTTTGCCTGGGCTTCTTTTTGCTCCTGCCAGCTTAATTTGGCTTCGGATACAGTTTCTTTGGCCGCAGCGGCATCCGCGTCAGGATCGCCAGCGTAGGCGGCTGTCAATTCGTCCTTTTTTTCCAGATAATAATCATAATTGCCGATGTAATTGACAAAGGTCCGGTTGACAAGATCCAAGATTCTGGTGGCAGTCTGATTGATAAAATACCGGTCATGGGACACGTACAGCACCGTTCCGGTATAATCATTCAATGCCCGTTCCAGAATTTCCTTGGAAACGATGTCCAGATGGTTGGTAGGCTCATCCAGGATCAGGAAGTTGGCCTCCGAGAGCATCAGCTTCGCAAGGGAGACCCTGCCCCTTTCCCCGCCGCTCAGATCGCCGATACGTTTGAATACGTCGTCTCCGGTGAATAGAAATGCAGCCAGGACATTGCGTATCTCCGTGTTGGTCAACGTAGGGTAGTCGTCGGATATTTCATCGAATATGCTCTTTTCCATATGGAGTACATGGTGCTCCTGGTCATAATATCCCACATTTACATTGGTGCCCAGGGTAAATGTGCCGCTGTCGGCCGCAAGGACCTGATTCAGTATCTTAAGCAAGGTTGTCTTGCCGGTACCGTTATCTCCGATAATGGCAACGTGCTCTCCGCGCTTGATCTCGAAACTTACATCCGAGAACAAGGGCTGGGAAGGAAAGGACTTGCTTAAGTGCTCGACGTTTAGTACGTCATTGCCGCTGGTACAGGATGGCTCCAGCGTCAGGTGGATTTCCGTGCTTGCCTCCACCGGCTTTTCTACCGGCTTCATTTTTTCCAGCATTTTTTCCCGGCTTTCTGCCCGCCGGATGGATTTCTCCCGGTTGAAAGAGCGGAGTTTCTCAATGACGGCTTCCTGGTGCTTGATTGCCTGCTGCTGGTTCAGGTATTCCTTTAGCTGCGCATCCCGGATCTGCTCTTTTTTCTGGGCATATTCGCTGTAATTGCCCAGATAGGTCATCAGTTTTCCCTGCTCAATCTCCAGAACCTTGGTTACGACCCGGTTCAGGAAATACCGGTCGTGGGACACGATCAGTACGGCGCCCGGGTAGTTCAGCAGATAGGTCTCAAGCCATGCGATGGAATTCAGATCCAGGTGGTTGGTTGGCTCGTCCAATAACAGGATATCGGGACGGGTCAGCAGGAGCTTGCCTAAAGAAACCCGGGTTTTCTGCCCTCCGGACAAGGTATCCACTGGCTTCTTAAAGTCGCTTTCCATAAAGCCGAGTCCTTTGAGAACTCCGGTGATCTCGCTTTCATAGGCATAACCGTTCGCGCGCTCGAAAGCCGCCATAAGACGGTTATACGTCTCAAGGCGGGAATCCAGGGCGTCGCCGCTTAGATGCTTCAGTTCCAGTTCTATAGTGCGGATCTGCTTTTCCATTGCAATGATATCTGCCTTTGCAAGCCGGACTTCTTCGTATATGCTGTTGCCGCTCATCATCTCCTGATGCTGGGCCAGATAGCCCAGGCTTTTGCCTTTGGTAAGGATGACATCCCCGCCGTCAGACGGCAGTTCCCCTACGATTATTTTTAAGAGAGTGGACTTCCCGGCGCCGTTTGGACCGACCAGGGCAGCCTTCTCATTATCCTCTATATGAAAAGATCCATCGGCCACGATTACCTCTTCGCCGAAGGATTTATTGATCCCGTGACATGCTAATATCATAATATCCTCCTTCATACGCATCCGTTTCCATTATATCGAAAATAGGACAAAATACAACTAAAAGTTTGACTTTGCAACCACAATTCTATATAATGATTCTTAGAACAAAATGGGAAGGTGAATATGAGTGGAAGATAGAGGGATTTCTCAGGCGGTGATTCGCAGGCTGCCAAGATACTACAGATATTTAGGCGAATTACTCGAAAATGGTGTGGAGCGTATCTCCTCGAATGATTTAAGCAAGCGGATGAAAGTTACTGCATCTCAGATTCGTCAAGATCTTAACAACTTTGGTGGATTCGGACAACAGGGCTATGGCTACAACGTAAAGTATTTATATACAGAGATAGGCAAGATTCTGGGATTGGAAGAAGACCATAATATTATCATTATCGGAGCGGGTAATCTGGGACAGGCATTGGCCAACTACGCGGCATTTGAAAAGCGTGGATTCATATTGAAAGGAATCTTCGATGTGAATCCGAGACTGGAAGGCGTATCCATCAGAGGCGTGCCGATCCGTATGATGGACGGGCTGAAGACTTTCGTACAGGACAATGACGTAGAGATTGCCGTGCTGACGATTCCAAAGGATAAAGCGATTGAAGTGGCGAACATGCTGGTGGAGAATGGCGTGCGTGCAATCTGGAACTTTGCGCACACAGACCTGAATCTGCCGGAGTATGTCATTGTGGAAAACGTCCACTTATCAGAAAGTCTTATGCAGTTATCCTACAATATCAGCAGATATAACGAAGAACATAAGAAATAGCAAGACGAAAACGTGTAATGACAGGCATGTGCAGACAGGCTGGTCTTTACACGTTCTTTTATATGTTCAATTATTGATGGAGGTGATGGAATGAGATATCTGGCCAGCAGCCGGCAGATGAAGATGGCAGATCAGTATACCATGCAGGAACTGGGAGTTCCATCAATGGAACTGATGGAACGAGCAGCCTTAAAATGCGTGGAAGTAATGGAAGCGCAAAGGTTGGATCTAAGCAGGCCCTGCATCGTATGCGGCTCGGGAAATAATGGCGGCGACGGATTCGCCATCGCGCGTCTTCTGAACCAGAAGGGATACCCCGTAACCGTCTGCTTTGTGGGAAATGAATCCCACCGCACGGAAGAGACCAGGAGCCAGATGCGGCTATTAAAAGAAACAGGCGCCGATATCTGCAACGAGTATAAGCCTGGCGAATATAGTATCATAATAGATGCTATTTTCGGAGTCGGGCTTGGCAGGGAAATCATTGGACGCTATCTCAAGGTTATCCGCCAGATGAACGAGGCGAATGCCATTAAATTCGCTGTGGATATCCCATCCGGCGTTTCTGCGGATGAAGGATGCATATTGGGAGTGGCATTTCAGGCGGATATTACTGTGACATTCCAGATGGAAAAGGTGGGACTTGGCCTGTATCCGGGAAAAGGATACGCCGGCAAGGTCATCGTGGCAGATATCGGAATAGATACGGATAAGACCGTAGCCGATATAGGCGTGGCTTATACTTATGAACCGGAGGAATTCCGGAAACTGCTGCCTAGAAGAATGGAAGATTCTAACAAAGGAATGTATGGCAGACTGCTGATCATAGCCGGGAGCAAGGGCATGTCAGGGGCTGCCTACCTGAATGCAAAGGCGGCTTATAAGGCAGGGGCAGGGCTGGTACAGATCTATACGCCCGAAGATAACCGAATCATCCTGCAGGAGCTTCTTCCGGAGGCGATTGTTAAGACCTACGACTTTTTTGACGAGGGAGAACTTATCCGCCTGCTGAAATGGGCAGATACGGTATGTATCGGCTCAGGGATGGGAACCAGTGAAAAGTCTAAGAAAATACTGAAGACGGCGCTGGAAAATCTAAGCGTCCCATGCCTGATCGACGCGGACGGCCTGAATCTGATCGCGGAGCACAGGAAATATATGGACCGGATTCCCCATGATCATTTGATTATCACGCCTCATATGAAGGAGATGTCCCGGCTTACGGGCATCAGCGTTTTAGAACTGAAAAGCCGCAGGATGGAGATCCTAAAGGAGTTTACAGAAAAGCACCATATAACCTGCGTTTTAAAGGACTCCAGCACCGTGGTGGCATCCCCCGGGGAACGCGCCTATATCAACCGCTCCGGCAACGCTTCCATGGCGAAGGCAGGCGCAGGAGATGTGCTGGCTGGCATCGTGGCCGGGCTTATGGCCCAGGGGATGGACTGCCAGGAGGCAGGGATCCTGGGGACCTACCTGCACGGCCGGGCAGGGGATCTGGCCCGTCGGGAAAAGGGCAGCTACAGCGTGATGGCGGGAGATTTAATAGAATATTTAAGTGAAGCATTTAAGGAACAGGAGGAAAAAAATTATGAACAATTATACTAGAATCTGTGCAAGGGTGGACTTGGATGCAATAGAATATAATATGGAGATGATGAAGAAGAACATCAAAGAAGGAGTGCAGATGATTTCCGTCATCAAGACGGATGGATATGGCCATGGCGCACTGCAGATCGCAAGGATGCTGGAGGGCAAGGAATATTTGTGGGGCTATGCGGTTGCTACGCCAGATGAGGCAGTCGTTTTGCGAAAAGGCGGAATCAAGAAGCCGATCTTAGTTCTTGGATGCATTTTCCCGGATCAGAGAAAGGCTATGATCGAAAATGAGATCCGGATGACCGTCTATACCGAAGAGATGGCAAAAGAGGTCTCTGAACTGGCAGGAAGCATGGGAAAACAGGCATATATCCATATCAAGCTGGACACAGGCATGTCCCGGCTGGGATTCCTGATTGAGGATGAGAGCGTCGATAAGATCGAGTCCATCAGCAGGATGCCCAACCTGATTATGGAAGGCATGTATACGCATTTTGCCAAGGCAGATGAGACGGATAAGACGTTTACCCATTCCCAGATGGACGGCTATCTGTGGATGAAGAAAGCCCTGGATGAAAGGAGGGTGACGTTCAAGTTCTATCACTGTTCCAACAGCGCGGGGATCATAGACGTCAAAGAGGCGAATCTGGATCTGGTAAGAGCCGGTATCTCTACATACGGGCTTTATCCTTCCAGCGAAGTAAAGAAAGAAAATGTGCCGCTGAAGCCTGCGATGGAACTGATCAGCCATGTGGCCCATGTCAAGTGGGTGAAGGAGGGGACCCCTGTAAGTTACGGCGGAACCTTTATTACCAAGCGTCCTACCAAGATCGCGACCATACCGGTAGGCTATGGGGATGGATACCCGAGAAGCCTCTCCAACAAAGGCTATGTCCTGATCCATGGAAAGAAGGCTCCCATCCTTGGCCGGGTATGCATGGATCAGTTCATGGTAGATGCGACGGAGATTGACGACGTAAAGTACGCTGACAAGGTTACGTTAGTAGGCTGCGACGGGAACGAGAAGCTTCCGGTGGAAACCTTAAGCGATCTGTCCGGACGGTTTAACTATGAGTTCGTCTGCGACCTTGGAAAGAGAATCCCAAGAGAGTTCATCCGTCACGGCGAGGTTGTGGAACAGATGGATTGGTTTGCTTAATTGCCTGATTTGCAAACTCTATGGAATACATCCGAAAAAGATGGAAATACTAATTTTATCTTAGAAAAATCGGAGTGTGAATAGAGTGCAAGTAAGACGCGGAGATATATTTTATGCAGATCTAAGCCCGGTTGTCGGGTCTGAGCAAGGCGGCATAAGGCCGGTTCTGATCATACAGAATGATGTGGGCAACAGACACAGCCCGACGGTCATCTGTGCCGCCATTACTTCAAGGATGAATAAGGCAAAACTGCCGACGCATGTGGAGATTGATGCAAAGAAATATCAGATTGTCAAGAATTCAGTCATTCTGCTTGAACAGGTAAGAACCATTGACAAGCAGCGGCTGAAGGATTTAGTATGTCATTTGGATAAAGAAATAATGAACAAAGTAGATGAGGCTTTAAAGATCAGTTTTGAGCTTCATACATAGAAAAGGAGTTTGAATTAGCAAGTTATGGAAGAGGGCGGTTTATTTCACCGGATGAAGCGAATATTCCAGGTGGAAGAAGAGATGGACGAAGACACGGTTAAGGAGGCAGCCGGTCTGATTCGCAATATATTCCGATATATGGATAAGGACGCGAAAGATATTATGACCCACCGCAAGAACATTGTTGCGGTGGATGGCAATGAGCCACTGGAAGTGGCGCTGAAGTTCATGCTGGAGGAGAGTTACTCCAGATTCCCAATATACGGAGAAGACATTGACGAGATTGTAGGAATCATACATCTCAGGGAGGCGATGACCTGCTATCTGGATGAACGATTAAGGCCGGTACCTGTGAAGGATCTGAAGGATTACATAAGGCCGGTTACATTTATTCCGGAGACGAAGAGCATTGACACCCTGTTTAAAGAGATGCAGGCGGAGAAAAACCATATCGTCATCGTCCTGGATGAGTATGGACAGACTTCAGGACTCGTGGCCATGGAAGATATCCTGGAAGAAATCGTTGGAAATATCCTGGATGAGCATGACGAGGAGGAAGTGCTGATTACAAAAAATGCCGACGGCAGCTATACCGCAAACGGCATGATGGATCTGGAAGACTTGGAAGACGTGATTTTCGTAAAATTTGAAAAGGAAGAGTATGAGACTCTGAACGGATTCCTGATAGACCAGCTGGACCGAATTCCCGGGGAAGATGAGCAATGCGTGGTCGAATACGAAGGATATCGCTTTACAGTCCTTTTTGTTGATAATAACACAATCCAGAGAGTTAAGATTGAAAAACGCAGCGAAGAGTGATAAAATAGGAAAAGTGCGAATATACAACGAAATGATAAGATATAAAGTGAGGTATGAACTATGTCAGGACATTCAAAATTTGCCAATATCAAGCATAAGAAAGAGAAGAACGACGCGGCAAAAGGGAAGATATTTACGAAGCTTGGAAAGGAACTTGCGGTAGCGGTCAAGGAAGGCGGAAGCGCCGATCCGGCTAATAACAGCAGGCTGCGTGACGTAATCGCGAAGGCGAAAGCCAATAACATGCCGAATGATACGATTGAAAGAAATATTAAGAAAGCCGACAGCGATGCCAATGCGGCAAATTACGAGCATATTACATATGAAGGCTATGGGCCAAACGGTACGGCGATCATCGTGGAGGCTTTGACAGACAATAAGAACCGTACGGCCTCCAATGTAAAGAATGCGTTCACAAAAGGCAACGGAAATGTTGGAACGCCCGGCTGCGTATCCTTCATGTTCGACAAGAAGGGACAGATCGTAGTAGATAAAGAAGAGTACGAAGGCGATTCCGACGAGCTTATGATGCTGGCTCTGGATGCCGGAGCAGAGGACTTCGTGGAGGAAGAAGACAGTTACGAGATTCTAACTGATCCGGAAGACTTCAGCGCAGTGCGTCTTGCAATGGAGGAGGCTGGCATTCCTATGGCGGCGGCAGAAGTAACTATGATTCCCCAGACTTATGTGGAACTTACGGATGAGAAGGATATCGCAAGCATCCAGAAGACTCTGGACATGCTGGATGATGACGACGACGTCCAGGATGTATACCACAACTGGGATGAATAATCCGCTTTGACGGGCAACGGAGGAAGACAGATGGAAGATACGAAGAAGGCGCTGGAATCTTTATTTGATGAGATGCTGGGCAATATCAAATACTTTAAGAAGAAATCCTACCACTCCCTTTTTGAAAGCCTTTATGAAGGGCATAAGGAACTATTCGCCTCTATTGCCAGGATGTGCGAGGAGGCCAAAGAGGAGGACAAGGAAGGGCTGATAGCGGAACTGGCGTCAGTGATACCAGAATATGCCTATCTGAAGATGCAGGAAGTCCCGAAAAGGAAGAAAGAGATGTTTTCCGTGGATTATAATATGGCTATGGCCGTGTATATAATTCCGCTGCTTACCTATTCCCGGGACCCGGAGTGCGAAAGAATCGCTGACCGGATGGTGGAACTGTGGAATAAGAAGCAGATTACATCCATGAAACTAGGAAGATCTTCTTTTGAGGATATCGCCGGAGGGTTCCGGAAAGGCTTCTGCTATATCACGACTGCGGTGTGCGAAAGCCAGAACAAGCCGGATGACTGCTATGAACTGATGATTCTCAGGCACTACCGTGACAG
This sequence comes from [Clostridium] scindens ATCC 35704, assembly GCF_004295125.1. Classification (NCBI taxonomy): domain Bacteria; kingdom Bacillati; phylum Bacillota; class Clostridia; order Lachnospirales; family Lachnospiraceae; genus Lachnoclostridium; species [Clostridium] scindens. The sequence continues at coordinate 2,886,741 of NZ_CP036170.1, forward strand.
TTACCTGATGCAGACCGAAGAAGGAAAGCGTATCGTAGAAGAATATTATGAGATCGCTCCGCGTATCGTACTTGCGATCGGCATGCAGAATGATTCTTCCAGGATCTATGAAGGGATTTACAGGGATTATCTGACTCCATGCATCCATTTTGCCGAATCCGGAAAGAATGAAGAATGTAAAAAACTGTATATGGACATGGTGCGCCATCTGCAGACCAAATATCTATCTTGAAATTCACAGGAGGAAATAAATGAGCGATTATAAGATTGAGACAAAATGCATCCAGTCCGGCTACCAGCCGGGAAACGGCGAGCCGAGGGTGCTGCCTATTTACCAGAGTACGACATTCAAATACGATTCCAGCGACCAGATGGGAAGATTGTTTGACTTGGAGGAGAGTGGGTATTTCTATACGCGGCTCCAGAATCCTACCAATGACGCGGTAGCGGCAAAGATCTGCGATCTGGAAGGCGGAGTCGCTGCCATGCTGACTTCATCCGGACAGGCGGCAAGCTTCTATGCCATCATGAATATCGTGGAGGCTGGCGATCATATCGTGTGCGCTTCTGCCCTTTATGGCGGTACATATAATCTCTATGCCCATACGATTAAGAAGATGGGCATTGACGCTACCTTTGTGGATCCAGACTGCACGGAAGAAGAACTGGACAACGCGTTTCGAGAGAATACCAAGGCGGTATTCGGAGAGACCATTGCAAATCCGGCATTGGTCGTGCTGGATTTTGAAAAGTTTGCAAAAGCAGCCCATTCCCATGGGGTTCCGTTTATCGTAGACAATACATTTGCAACGCCGATCAACTGCCGGCCGTTCGAATGGGGAGCGGATATCGTAACCCACTCTACCACCAAGTACATGGATGGCCATGCATCCTGCGTCGGCGGAGCGATCGTAGACAGCGGCAACTTTGACTGGGACGCATATGCGGATAAATTCCCGGGACTTACCACGCCGGACGAGACATATCATGGAATTGTGTATACGAAGAAGTTTGGCAAAGGCGCATACATTACAAAGGCAACCTCCCAGCTGATGCGGGACTTGGGCTCCATCCAGGCGCCGCAGAATGCGTTTCTTCTGAATATCGGCCTTGAGACGCTGCATCTGAGAGTGCAGAGGCATTGCGAGAATGCCTTGAATGCGGCCAAGTATCTAGAGGGGCATGAAAAGGTGGCCTGGGTATCAAGCCCATCCCTTCCGGGAGACAAGTACTATGACCTGGCGAAAAAATATATGCCGAACGGAACCTGCGGGGTGATTACATTCGGCCTGAAGGGCGGACGTGACGCGGCTGTACGGATGATGGACAGCCTGAAGATGATCGCCATCGTAACACATGTTGCAGATGCCAGAAGCTGCGTGCTTCATCCGGCAAGCCATACGCATCGCCAGATGAACGACCAGGAGTTAAAAGAAGCAGGCGTTCAGCCTGATCTGATTCGATTCAGCGTGGGAATCGAGAATATTGAGGATATCATCGCTGACCTTTCGCAGGCACTGGAGCAGGTATAAAAATTGCAAATACCTTCATACTAAATGAAAAATGTATGGAGGTATTTTTTAATGGCAGAGTCAGAACGCGAAGAGAAAAAAACGGAACAGATTAAGGAAGTGGGCAGCATTAATCTGAATGAAAATAAGGACAGGCACAGAATCAAGCTGCTGACGATCATAGGGGAGATAGAGGGCCATGAGGCGGTAGCCGGAAACACGAAGGCCACGAAGTACGAGCACCTTCTTCCTATGCTGGCGGAAGTAGAAGACAGTGAAGAGATTGAAGGAGTCCTGATTCTTCTGAACACCATGGGAGGGGATGTGGAGGCAGGACTGTCAATTGCGGAGATGATCGCATCTTTGAGCAAGCCCACAGTGTCCCTGGTACTTGGAGGCAGTCACTCTATCGGAGGCCCATTAGCCGTCTCCGCAAAGTATTCCTTTATTGTCCCAAGCGGTACTATGATCATCCATCCGGTCCGCTCCAACGGCATGTTCATTGGAGTGGAGCAGAGCCTTCGCAATATGATCAGGACCCAGGATCGGATCACAAGGTTCCTTTCCCAGCACTCCCACATGACCCAGGAGAGAATCGAAGAACTGATGCTCAATCCTACGGAACTGGTGAAAGACGTAGGGACGCTTCTGGAGGGAGAGGAAGCTGTCAAAGAAGGGCTGATAGATGAAGTGGGCGGCATGAGCGAGGCATTGAATAAATTGCACGAAATGATCGACCAAAGCAGACAGAAAAAGTATGAAAATATGTAATGACAGCCCTTTTTAAAAATGATATACTATAAACAGTATTGCCAGTAATAAGGGGGAAGTATAATGGCTGCTAAGTCCAAGAAACGCAAGAGTATAAAGCAGACAAAGAAGAACACGCAGCAGAGTTTTGTCAGGGACGAGATCATAATCTGGGTCACGCTTGCAGTCAGCATTCTAATGCTGATCAGTAATTTTGGAATCGGCGGTTTTGTAGGGGAAGCGATTTCAGATTTCTTATTCAGGATATTTGGATGGATAGCATTTGTAATGCCATTTATCCTGTTTGGAGCGGTTGCTTTTGTCATTTCGAACAAAGGCAACCTTCATGCATATATGAAAGTGGCGACATGCCTGATCTTGATGGCTCTGGTCTGCACTTTTCTGCAGCTGGTGGATGAGAAAGGCGGGATGCTGGGAAATATCCTTGTGGATGCCCTGGCACCTGCCATCGGCATTGCCGGTACATATGTGGTAGACGTTATCCTGATGATCATCTGCCTTGTGGTCATTACCGGGAAGTCGGCCCTAAAGGGGGTAAAGGCTCAGGGAGGCAAGGCATACGACAAAGCCAGGAAGGATGCCGAGCGCAGGCGCGAGCAGGCGCAAGAGCGGAGGAAGCTTAAGGAAGCGCAGCCGAAGCAATCCAGGTCTGGAAAGCGAAGCGAGAAGCATGTGGAGGGCGTCTCTTTTGACACCACGATAGCGAAGAAGTCGCCGAATGTAAAGGAATTGACCATTGACCCGATGGAAGAGGACATGATGCAGGAACCGGACACGTACGCTGCGAAGGAGCCAGGATTCGTAATCAACCGGGGCGACATGCCATCCGCAGTTTCGGAGCCGGAGGCAGATCCGGTGATGGAAGCGGCGCCTTTTGATGAGACGCCGGTCCCGAAGAAAAGGGGCAAGATGGCCTCTGCAGATGTGGCAAGCCAGGTGGCGGATGTGGCTGCCAGTGTAGCCGCAAGTGCTACGAAGCCAAAGAAAGCCTATCAGTACCCGCCTATATCCCTGCTAAAGCGGGGCAGCAAGCAAAGCGGAGAATCGGATGCCCGCCTGCGGGAGACGGCGATGAAGCTGCAGCAGACGCTGCAGAATTTTGGCGTTAGCGTGACCGTTACCAATGTCAGCTGCGGGCCGTCGGTCACCCGTTACGAACTTCAGCCTGAGATGGGCGTGAAGGTGAGCAAAATCGTGGGGCTTGCAGATGACATCAAGTTGAATCTTGCGGCCGCGGATATCCGGATCGAAGCCCCGATCCCCGGGAAAGCAGCCGTGGGAATCGAGGTGCCGAATAAGGAGAACTCGGCGGTGATGCTCCGGGATCTGCTGGAATCCAAAGTGTTTAAGAACAGCGTGTCCAAGATATCATTTGCCGCAGGTAAGGATATCGGAGGCAAGGTGGTCGTGGCGGACATCGCCAAGATGCCTCATCTTCTGATCGCGGGTGCGACCGGCTCAGGCAAATCTGTCTGCATCAATACGCTAATTATGAGTATTCTGTATAAGGCAACCCCGGAGGAAGTCAAACTGATCATGATCGATCCGAAGGTGGTGGAGTTAAGCGTATATAACGGCATCCCGCATCTTATGATTCCGGTGGTGACAGACCCCAAGAAAGCGGCAGGAGCGCTGAACTGGGGCGTGGCGGAGATGACCCGCCGCTATCAGGCTTTTGCAGAATATAACGTAAGAGACATGAAGGGATACAATGAAAAAGTGGCATCTATGCCGCCGGTGGAAGGAAAGGCGCTGGAGCGGATGCCGCAGATCGTGATTATCGTAGATGAGCTTGCCGACCTTATGATGGTGGCTCCCGGGGAAGTGGAGGAGGCCATCTGCCGTCTGGCACAGCTGGCGAGAGCGGCGGGAATTCATCTGGTGGTGGCAACACAAAGGCCATCGGTCAATGTCATTACAGGACTTATCAAGGCGAATATGCCGTCAAGGATCGCTTTTTCCGTATCCTCCGGCGTAGACTCCAGAACCATTATCGACATGAACGGTGCCGAGAAACTGTTGGGAAAAGGAGACATGCTGTTCTATCCGTCCGGATATCAGAAGCCGGCCAGAGTACAGGGCTCCTTTGTTACGGACAAGGAAGTGCAAAGCGTGGTAGAGTACCTCAAGAATCACAACGGGGATGTTACATACGATGAGGAAATAGTAAACCACGTCAATACAAGTTCTGCGGCAGGAATGTCCGGGGGACTTGGAGCGGAAGGTGATGACCGCGACGTGCATTTTGTAGATGCGGGCCGCCTCATTATAGACAAGGACAAGGCATCCATCGGGATGCTGCAACGTACGTTTAAAATAGGCTTTAACCGCGCGGCTCGGATTATGGACCAGTTGTTCGAGGCAGGCGTTGTAGGCCCGGAGGAGGGAACCAAGCCAAGAAAGGTATTGATGTCCCCGGAAGAGTTTGAACGATATGTGGAGGAAAACGTCTAAAAAAACAAAAGAAAGGATTGGTAGCCGATGAAAACAGATATCCAGATAGCACAGGAAGCACAGATGGCCCATATCAAGGATGTGGCCGCAACAGTTGGTATTGAAGAGGAAGAATTAGAATTTTATGGAAAGTATAAGGCAAAGCTTTCCGATGATGTATGGGAGAAAGTCAAGGACAAGCCAAATGGCAAACTGGTCCTGGTAACGGCAATCAACCCGACTCCGGCGGGAGAAGGGAAGACTACCACTACCGTTGGACTGGGACAGGCGCTGGCAAAGTTGGACAAGAAGGCAATCATTGCGCTTCGGGAGCCATCATTAGGTCCATGCTTTGGCATAAAGGGAGGGGCTGCCGGCGGCGGATATGCCCAGGTTGTTCCTATGGAAGATTTGAATCTGCATTTTACCGGAGACTTCCATGCAATTACTTCTGCCAATAACCTGCTGGCAGCCTTGCTTGATAATCATATCCAGCAGGGGAATAAACTGCAGATCGATCCCCGCCAGGTAGTATGGAAACGCTGTCTTGATATGAATGACCGCAATCTGCGTAATATCGTAGTCGGACTTGGAAGCAAGATGGACGGAATGGTAAGAGAAGATCACTTTGTCATTACGGTTGCATCCGAGATTATGGCAATCCTTTGCCTGGCGGATGATATCCATGACCTTAGAAGACGGCTTGGCAGAATTATCGTAGCCTATAACTTTAATGGAGATCCAGTGACAGCGGAGGATCTTAAGGCAACGGGAGCTATGACGGCGCTTCTGAAAGACGCCATCAAGCCGAACCTGATTCAGACCCTGGAGCACACTCCGGCATTGGTACATGGCGGGCCATTTGCCAATATTGCCCATGGATGCAATAGCGTAAGGGCAACGAAGATGGCGCTTAAATTAAGCGATATCACGGTTACGGAAGCCGGATTCGGCGCAGACTTAGGCGCGGAGAAATTCTTTGATATCAAGTGCAGAAAGGCAGGCTTAAAGCCGGATGCGGTAGTTTTGGTTGCAACTGTGCGCGCTTTGAAGTATAATGGTGGAGTTGCAAAAGCGGATCTGTCCGAAGAGAACCTGGAAGCGCTTAAGAAAGGCATTGTGAATCTGGAAAAGCATATTGAGAATATCCAGAAATACGATATCCCTGTAGTTGTGACATTGAATTCGTTTGTCACAGATACAAAAGCGGAGAATGAATTCATCCGCCAATTCTGTCAGGAGAAAGGCTGCGAATTCGCACTTTCTGAAGTGTGGGAAAAGGGCGGCGAAGGCGGAATCGCTCTTGCCAACAAAGTATTAGATACTTTAGAGAATAAAGAAAGCCATTTCCATACATTATATGAAGATGAGTTATCATTGGAAGAAAAGATAGAGACTATATCCAAGGAAATCTATGGAGCAAGGGGAGTCATCTATGAGCCGGCAGCGAAAAAGCAGCTGGCCAAGATCGCATCCATGGGATTTGGAAATTTGCCGGTCTGCATGGCAAAGAATCAATACTCATTATCAGACGATGCGAAAAAGCTGGGACGTCCTACGGATTTCGATATTCATATTCGTGAAGTATACGTCAGCGCGGGTGCGGGATTCGTAGTTGCGCTTACCGGTGCCGTCATGACAATGCCGGGACTTCCGAAAGTACCTGCTGCAAATGGGATTGATGTATCAGAAGAAGGTAATATTGTAGGATTGTTTTAAGGGGATTATAAAAGAAATGATAACGATGTATGATAAAACTGGCAGTAGGAGGTTATCATAAGATGAAGTGCAGGTATTGCGGACACGAGATACCGGATGGAATGTTGTATTGTGAAGAATGCGGGAAGGAAGTCCGCATTGTTCCTGACTATAATCCGTTAGATGATATGCTTACCGCTCAGGTGAAAGGTGCCATCAGTGGGGAGAATGATTATTCTGAAGATGACATCTATGAATCAGTAAGAAATACGACTGCTATGGGAAGAAGCACCGGCGCAGGAAGATATACGTCCGCAGGGCGCGGGACGGGGACAGGACGAAACGGAGCCCCGGGCAATACTGCAGGGCGCAGCGCTGCCGGCCGCAATACTGCAGGCCGTAATACTTCCGGACGCAGGAATACTTCAGGAGGCAGTCTTCCTGAGCGTGAGAGAAGGCGCAGGCAGGCGGAACGCAAGAAAGCATTGCGCCGCAAGAGAAGACAAAGAGCGCTTATTATACTGGCAGTGCTGGCAGTCGCAGTTATAGCGGCTTGTTTTGCCATATATCAGACATCCTATGCGGGAATCGTGAATAAGGGGTATAAAGCAATAGAAAGTAAGGAGTACGACAAGTCAGCGCAATATTTCCAGAAGGCAATTGCTAAAAATGGGAAAAAAGCGGAAGCTTATGCAGGGCTGGCGAAAGTATATACGAAGCAGGACGATCTGGATAAAGCGGAGTCCGTCTTCCTGAATGCTATTGACAAGCAGCCAAAGAATACAGATATATATGAAGCCTGCGTCCAGTTCTATATGGACACGGATCAGAAGGCAGAGATCTCGCTGCTACTAGAAGATGCGCAGGATAATGTCAGGGAGACGCTTGCGGGATATATCGTGAAAGGGCCGAAGTTCAGCCTGGATGACAGCGAGACATTCGAAGATGTACAGGAACTTTCCTTAAGCGCGGGAAATGGATGCACCATCTACTACACCACGGATGAGACGGATCCAACGGTAAAGAGTACGAAATACGCGGAGCCAATTCAGATCGGCGAGGGCGAGACCGTAGTTTCGGCAATTGCTGTCAACAAGAAAGGAATTCCCAGCCTTCCGGTGAAGAAGACCTATACGGTGGAACTGCCGATCGAAGACGCACCGGCCGTATCACCATCTACAGGGCAGTATGAATCTGCCACGCAGATAGAGATTAAGGTTCCGGAAGGATATGAGGCCTACTATACGATGGACAAAAGCGATCCGACCACCGCTTCCACCAAGTATGTCGGGCCGATAGACATGCCGGAGGGAGAGACCATATTCAAGGCTATTCTGGTCAATGCGAAGGGACGTACCAGCGGAGTGACTACTCGCAATTATGTGCTGGAACTTTCACAGGGAGAATAGAGACGGTAAAAAGAGAGCAGTCTGTTGAGACGGTTATGAAGGGCGCAGAGGCAATGCGTGCTTTTGAGCCAGCTGTTTTTGCGGATGTATAGATGTCGAAAGATACTTGATATTTTCGCCCGGATACATTATGATGAAATGAGTATTAAATATTAGGAGGAAATAAGATGTACAAGATAGTAAAAGCCGAGAAACTGGCTGCTGTGATTTATCTTATGGATGTAGAAGCGCCTCGTGTGGCAAGACATTGCCAGCCGGGGCAGTTTGTCATCGTTAAGATGGACGAAAAAGGGGAAAGAATCCCTCTTACAATCTGTGATTATGACAGAGAAGCAGGCACTGTAACGATTGTATTCCAGCCCGTAGGCGCATCTACCACGAAGATAGCCGGATTACAGGCCGGAGATTATTTCCGCGATTTCACGGGACCGCTTGGACGTCCTTCTGAATTCGTAGGCGAAGATATCGAAGACTTGAAGAAGAAGAAAATCCTGTTTGTAGCCGGCGGCGTCGGAGCGGCACCAGTATATCCTCAGGTTAAGTGGATGAAAGAGCATGGAATCGATGTGGATGTTATTGTTGGCTCTAAGACAAAAGATATGCTCATCCTGGAAGATGAGATGAAGGCGGTTGCAGGCAATTATTATCCATGTACGGATGATGGTACATATGGTCATGCAGGAATGGTCACGACGAAGATCGAGAAATTGGTGGAAGAAGGCAATCACTACGATGTGTGCGTTGCGATCGGCCCGATGATCATGATGAAGTTCGTCTGTCTGCTGACTAAGAAGCTGGAGATTCCGACAATCGTCAGCATGAATCCGATTATGGTAGACGGAACAGGCATGTGCGGCGCCTGCAGGCTTCATGTAGGTGATGAGATCAAGTTTGCCTGTGTAGATGGTCCGGAATTTGACGGACACCTTGTTAACTTCGATGAGGCTATGAAGAGACAGCAGATGTACAAGACGGAAGAAGGACGTGCAATGCTGAAATCACAAGAAGGCGACACTCACCATGGTGGATGTGGCCATTGCGGAGGTGACAACTAATGGCAGATGTGTTAAAAAGAGTGCCTGTCAGAGAGCAGGACGCAAAAGTAAGAGCGACAAACTTTGAAGAAGTATGCTATGGATATAATATGGAAGAAGCCATGGAAGAGGCAACCCGCTGCCTGAACTGCAAGAACGCGAAATGCATTCAGGGATGTCCTGTGGCGATCAACATCCCAGGATTTATTTCCAAGGTAAAAGACGGGGACATTGAAGGTGCATATAAGGTAATCGGCGAGTCCTCCGCGCTTCCGGCTATCTGTGGACGCGTATGCCCGCAGGAGTCACAGTGCGAATGCAAGTGCATCCGCGGAATCAAGGGAGATCCGGTATCAATCGGAAAACTGGAAAGGTTCGTTGCGGATTATGCCCTGGAGCATGACATCAAGCCACAGAAGGCAGAGAAGACCAACGGACATAAAGTGGCAGTCATCGGTTCCGGCCCATCTGGCCTTACCTGTGCCGGAGACCTGGCGAAACTGGGCTATGAAGTGACCGTATTTGAAGCGCTTCATGAACTTGGCGGCGTTCTGGTATACGGAATTCCGGAATTCCGTCTTCCAAAGGAAAAGGTGGTTAAAAAGGAGATTGAGAAAGTAAAAGAATTGGGCGTTAAGTTTGAGACGAATGTAGTGATCGGAAAGTCCACTACCATCGACCAACTGATGGAGGAGGAAGACTTTGAAGCCGTATTTATTGGTTCCGGCGCAGGCCTTCCGATGTTCATGGGAATTCCAGGCGAGACAGCCAACGGCGTATTCTCTGCTAATGAATACCTGACCAGGAGCAACCTGATGAAGGCCTTCGATGATTCCTATGATACACCGATCGTAGCAGGCAAGAAGGTTGCGGTAGTAGGCGGCGGAAACGTTGCCATGGATGCTGCCAGGACGGCACTGCGTCTTGGCGCGGAAGTACATATCGTATACCGCCGAAGCGAGGCAGAACTTCCTGCCAGAGTGGAAGAGGTGCATCATGCTATGCAAGAAGGGGTTATCTTCAATCTTCTGACGAATCCGAAAGAAATCCTTGTGGACGACAATGGATGGGTAAAAGGCATGAGAGTCGTCAAGATGGAATTGGGCGAGCCGGATGCATCCGGCAGAAGGCGTCCGGTAGAGATTCCAGGCTCCGAGTATGAGATAGAGGTCGATACGGTGATCATGTCTCTTGGGACATCTCCAAATCCGCTGATCGCTTCTACGACCAAGGGACTTGAGACCAATAAGCGTAAGTGCATCGTGGCTGAGGAAGAAAACGGCCAGACATCCAAAGCCTGCGTATATGCCGGAGGGGATGCCGTTACAGGCGCTGCCACCGTAATCCTGGCCATGGGTGCAGGAAAGGCTGGCGCAAAAGGAATCCATGAACTTTTAAAAGATAAATAAAGCCGGGAACAGTTGTATCGGATAGGGGCCAGGCGCTTTACAAAGCGCAGGGGCCCTATTCTTCGTTTTTCAGGTCCATAAAATCGAATTTTCCCCCTGTACCCATAAGGACGGATATGGTATGATGAGGGGGAATGTTATAGGAAATGAGGTTATAAATATGACGATATTTTGGGGCTTGATCATCCCTTTTATAGGAACTACCGCAGGCGCGGCATGCGTCCTGTTTATGAAAAATGAACTGAAGCCGGTAATCCAGAAGGCGCTGCTTGGTTTTGCGGCAGGAGTCATGGTGGCTGCTTCTGTGTGGTCTTTATTGATTCCCGCCATGGATATGTCCGGTCATATGGGAAAGTTCGCGTTTGCGCCTGCTGCCATTGGCTTTATAATGGGAATTGTATTCCTGCTTCTTCTGGACCGCATTATTCCGCATCTTCATATCGGAAGCGATGAATCCGAAGGGCCGAGAAGTACGTTGAAAAAGTCCACCATGCTGGTGCTTGCCGTTACCATCCACAATATCCCGGAAGGAATCTCCGGGGGAGCCGTATTTGCCGGTCTCCTTACGAATAACGCCAATGTTACCGTAGCAGGCGCCTTCGCCCTGTCAATCGGCATTGCCATCCAGAACTTGCCGGAAGGGTTCATCGTGTCCCTTCCAATCCGGAGCGAGGGCCATGGCAGGGGCAAGGCCTTCCTGTATGGATCCCTGTCAGGCATCGTGGAGCCGATTGCCGGAGGGATTACCATATTGCTGGCAGCATACATCACGCCCATTCTGCCATATCTTTTGGCCTTTGCGGCAGGAGCCATGATCTATGTAGTGGTGGAGGAACTCATTCCGGAATCCGCGGAAGGAGAGCACAGCAATATCGGGACGATCGGATTTGCCGTAGGATTCGTATTGATGATGATATTGGATGTGGCGTTAGGATAGGAGGCATTATGCGAAAGAAAATTTCAAACTACCTTGCTGATTTTTCTGGCTGCGGGGCTGATACCGCCTATACAGGTATTCCGCATGGTTCAGAAAGCAACGTACTTTCGTAATTTTCACAGGCAATGCATGAATGAAAGTCAGCCCCGGCAGGGGAGAATCGTGAATATTACCAGCAAAGTTTCGAAGTACTTAAGTAAGAGAGGAACAGATATATGAGGATTACTTTGGTAACGGTAGGTAAGATCAAAGAGAGATACCTGAAAGATGCGATTGCGGAATACAGTAAAAGGCTGGGCAAGTATTGCAAACTAGAGATTATTGAAGTTGCGGATGAGAAGACTCCTGAGAATGCAAGCGCCACGGTGGAAGATATGATCCGGCAAAAAGAAGGGGAGAGGATCCTTAAGTACATAAAAGAAGACGCCTATGTCGTTGCTCTGGCAATCGATGGCCAGATGCTTTCCTCCGAGAAACTGGCAGAGAAGATTAAGCTTCTGGGCATACAGGGAACCAGCCATATTGCGTTTATCATCGGAGGCTCCATAGGCTTAAGCCAGGAGGTTCTAAGCCGTGCCCACTATCAGTTAAGTTTCTCTAAAATGACATTTCCCCATCAGCTGATGCGGGTGATACTGCTGGAGCAGGTATACAGGAGCTACCGGATCATTACCGGAGAGCCATATCACAAATAATCTTTAATTACCAATTATTACTTGTACTATTATTAATGTTCTTGTGTTACTATCTTACTTGTAACAAAAATGTAATAAATCGATAATGAAATTGTAACATTTATCGACAACAAGGAGGTAACATGAAGAAATTATCAGTATTAGCAACGATTACAGCCATGGGGATTGCAGGCAGTGCAGCGCTTCCGACTCAGGCGGCAGATATGAACCAGGTTTACGATCAATTAAAGACGAATGGATATGCAGTGATCGGCGGACAGGTAAATAGTCCGGAAGATCTGAAAAACATTATATCCGGCTTAAATGATAAGTATCCTGGCATGAATATTAACTGGGGAGACTGTCCGGTTATCACGCCGCCGGGAGAAAATACTCCGGATACCGATCAGCCGGATTCTGACGGTGGGAATACCGGTACGCCGGATATTGATCAGCCTGGAGATGACGGCAATCAGCCGGGAACGGAAGAGCGCAGTTTTGCGGAAAAAGTGGCAGACCTTGTAAATGCCGAAAGGGCAAAAGCCGGGCTGGATGCTCTTATAATTGATAAAGGGATTGAATCCGCGGCTCTTGTAAGGGCGAAGGAAATCGAAACTTCATTTTCCCACACAAGACCAAATGGCAGTTCTTTCAGCACCGTTTTAACAGAGAATGGCATTACATTCAGAGGATCAGGCGAGAATATAGCATGGGGACAGCGTACGCCGGAAGAAGTTATGAACGGATGGATGAACAGCGAAGGACACAGGGCCAATATCCTGAATCCAAAGTTTAAGAAAATCGGAGTAGGATTCTATCAGAATGCAGAGGGGAGAAATTATTGGACCCAGTTATTTACTTACTAAAGCCGGATTTTGGCAAATCCTTACGAATTGAGTGAATAATAGAAAGCATGGCGGTTTTACCGCTGTGCTTTTTCTGTACATGAAAAACTATGGACTATAATGAAAGAAAAGAATAGGCAGAAATTATTTGTTAAATGTGCTATACTGTTGCTTAAGAGAGTCATAAGGAGAGGTCTTCAAACTATGGAATCCAAAGAAGAAAAATTAAATCCGATATACCCGGAAGGTCTTAAGGCAGGAGACCAGGTGTGCATCATTGATCCAGCCAACGCATTTACCGAAAAGGCATTGGATGCGGCCACATCTCATCTTGAGGCGCGGGGATTAAACGTTACCGTGTCAGAAGATATGGCATTTCGCAGAGGGACGCCAAAGGAGCGTGCAGAGAAGTTTAATAGAGTGATCGAAGATCCCAATAATCGTGGGATTTTCTGCATATGGGGAGGATATGGCACCATACCTTTGCTGGATAAGATCAATTATGACGCGTTAAGCAAGAATAGGCCTGTATTTACCGGATTCAGTGACATTACGGCTATGCATCTGGCAATCGGTCAAAATACAGGACTGGTGACCTATCATGGCCCATCCTTCTTCAGCACAAGCCGGCAGCCCACGGAAACGGCACTGTGTAATTTCCTGGATGTGCTGGCCTCGCCTGGGAAAGAGCGGGAATTGAAGAATTTTAACGGAGAAGCCTTTGCAGTCTTGAAGGAAGGCGTCTGCGAAGGGCGTATTGCGGGAGGCAATATGACTCTGGTCAGCCGTCTGATGGGAACGCCTTATGAGATCGATGCCAGGGGAAAGATACTTTTTCTGGAGGAAGTAGGAGAGAAGCCTTACCGGCTACATGGGATGCTATACCAGCTGATACTTGCGGGCAAGTTTGAAGAGGCTGCCGGAGTCATCATAGGTAGCCTGACGGACTGCGATATCGAGGGGCGGCCAGGGAGCGCGGAGGCAATGGTAAGGGAAGTTTTGGGAGACTTGCAGATCCCAGTCGTTCTAAATGTGCGGGCCGGACATATCAAGGATCCGCTTACAATACCTATGAATGGACTGGCAAAAATCGACGGGGCAAGAGTCATCCTCTCATAGCAGAGGAATAAATGGAAGCAAAAAGGAAGCAGGAAAGGGAAAATATGATAAAAGAAAGAAAAGTACGGAAGATTATAGGAAGCGTGCTTCTGGCAATCGTTCTTCTGCTGGCGGCAGTTGTCGCCTATCTGACAATACGGGAATACAGGCCGGATCCGATTGAGGATATAGTGCCGGGGAAGGGGAACGCCAGGCTGAATAACGGGGATGCATTTACGATTCTTACGTATAACATCGGATATGCGGGCCTCAGCAAGGATGAAGACTTCTTTATGGATGGGGGTTCTAAGGTAGAGCCGGAGAGCAAGAAACTTGTGGAGGAAAACTTGAGTGGAATCACATCCATTCTGAAGGATCAGGAAGCGGATATTTATTTTCTACAGGAGGTGGACCGGGATTCCAAGAGGTCCTATCATATTGACGAACAGGCCTATTATGAGGAAGAACTTGGACTTGCGGGTATGTTTGCATGCAATTTCAAATGTGACTTTGTGCCTTATCCGCTGCCGCCGATTGGAAAAGTAACCAGCGGCCTGGTGACGATGACGGATCTGAATGTAAAAGAAGCATCCCGAATCTCGCTTCCCGAATCCTTCTCATGGCCGGTCAAGACTTGCAACTTGAAGCGATGCATGCTGGAGGCCAGGGTGCCTTTGGAAGGAACGGACAAAGAACTGGTGCTGATCAACTTCCATCTGGAAGCTTATGACAGCGGAGAGGGAAAGATTGCCCAGAGCAAGATGCTGGCAGAGAAACTGGAGTCAGAATACCAGAAGGGAAATTATGTGATTGCCGGCGGAGACTTCAATCAGACATTCGAGGGGATGGAAAAATATCCGATCCATAATAAAGATAAGTGGGTGCCTGGCGTCGTAGGCGCTGAGGACATTCCAGAAGGCTTCTCCTTTGCCGTATCCGACAATGTACCTACCTGCAGGCTTCTTGACGGGCCTTACAGCGGGAATTATGATGAATCCCAGGTATATGTACTGGATGGATTTATCGTTTCCGATAATATCAAAGTGAATAGAGTAGAAAACATTGATACGGATTTTGAATATACCGACCATCAGCCAGTGCGTATGGAAGCCATCTGCCTTAAGGATGGACAATAGATATATCTGCTCGCTGGACGACTTCGGCGCGGGATACTCTTCTCTTAATACCTTAAAAGACCTTGCATATCCCCAGGTGTAACTGCGAGGTTTGTAGAAACTTGCGATATATTTTCCTACATTCTGTCAGGAAAATCAGGTACAATATACTTGATATTGTTAGGAAGGGAAGTATAGAAAATGCGAGAAAAAGAATTGACAATCTGTATCTGGATTCATCATATATCAACATTTATCGGGCTGTTTGCCAGCCTGTATCATATCGCCGCAGGAAGGAAGCGGCCGGCGTTCAGGACCGGCGGCCTGATTCTTTTCGCCTCCTGCCAGGCCTTTGGCGCGTTTAAGATAGCTGTCGATCTGGCAAAAGGAAGATCCCGGCTTCGGAAAAGTTTCGAGAACATACATAGCCTGTGCAGGGATAAAAGGCAGGCAAGAGGCCTGCTGTGGGTGATGACCGCCTTGTCGGCCGTTTTTAAGACAAGTACGCCTTGCCTGTTAAGGTAAGAGTCAGCCTTTCAAAATCCAGGGTCGTCCATGCATAATCGCCGTCCTTTCCTCATAGATTACTATAAATTCTATGAATGGCGCTTTTATGAAGACGAAAAAAAAAGGACCAAGGCCAGAACCTGATGGCTATTCTTTCAAAAATAAAATGGCGGAATTATCCGAACTTCCCAAAGACGTGGCGCTTGGAATGCCAGTTCTTACGGTCTTAGGGCAGATGGAATTAAGCCTTGAAAATTACAGGGGGATCATCGAATATACCGATACGCTGGTAAGAATCCAGACGAAAAATGGACAGATCAGGGTGACTGGAAAGAGGCTCCAGGTGGCATATTATACCAATGATGAGATGAAAGTGAACGGACATATCGAGTCCATTGAATACCAGCATTAGAGGAGGAGACAATATTGCTGTTAAAAATCATCCGCTATATAAAAGGGTATATCCGCATCCGGGTCATAGGATATTCCGCAGAAAGATTTTTGAATGCATGCAGCCACAAAGGCATCTTTCTCTGGGGCTTGAAGCCGGTGGGCGGAGCTTACGAAATGAATATTACGATAAAGGGATTCCGGCAGTTAAAGCCGATTATCAGGAAGACAGGAACAAAAGTTGTAATTGTGAGACGGTTCGGTCTTCCTTTTTTTTTACACAAATATCGAAAGCGGAAACTGTTCTTCGGCGGAGCCTTTCTTTTCGTTGTTATGATTATAGCGATGTCCCGGTTTATATGGAATATCGATATTACAGGCAATCAGTCGCGGACCGATGAATCCATTCTGGAGTTTCTGGGCTCAAAAAATGTAGAGGATGGGATGCCAAAGTCGGATGTGGATTGCGCCCGTATTGTAAAGGATATCCGCAAGGAATATGATGACATCATATGGGTATCCGCGTCCATAAAAGGCACCCGCCTGATCATCCAGGTAAAAGAAAACGAGGATTCCTTGCCGGTGGTCAATAAGACGGAGGAGGAAAAAGAACAGGAAGCCAGGGAGAACGCTACGGACATTGTTGCGGACCAAGAGTGCGTCATAACGGACATCGTGCCCAGAAAAGGGATTGCCATGGTCAAAGAAGGTGACCAGGTGAAGAAGGGAGATATCCTGATATCCGGGCAGGTTCCAGTCAATAACGATGCCGGGGAGACGATCGCATACCAATATCACGAGTCTGACGCAGATATCCGGGGACAGACGGCCATTGCGTACGAAGACAGCCAGGAGGTTGTGTATCTGGAAAAGGAATATTTAGACGTACAGAAGGAAGAATACTATATTAGGGTCGGAGACCGATTTCTCAGACTGGCTACAATCAAGAACCAGTATGAGGAATGGGAAATGCATTCCAAGGAGCGGCAGCTTCGGATTGGCAAGAATTTTTACCTACCTGTATCCTATGGCATTCGGACTGCCAATCCTTACCGTTCCGAAGAGAAGAAGCATACAAAGAAGGAACTCCAGCAGATCTTAAGCCTTCGTTTCAAGCGTTATCTTGCAGACTTGGAGAAAAAGGGGGTAGAAATTATCGAGAATAGTGTTAAAATATACACAGGACCCGAAAAAGCCGAGGCAAAAGGCACGCTTACGGTCATCATGCCGATAGGCATGCAAGCCCCGTCTCAATTGCTGGAGATACCGCTAAAAGAAGAACAAGAAGAAACAGGAGAATAATGAATGGGATTAATTGAAGCGATCATGGCTATACCGGCCGAGCAGCAGAGTAATGTGTTCGGACAGTTTGATGCTTATGCAAAGAAAATAGAGAGGACGCTCCATGTGACTCTGATTGCCAGAGGGGAGAGCGTAAAGATTATGGGAGAGGCTTCTAGAGTGGAGCAGGCCAGGAAGGTCTTAAGCCAGCTGGCGGAACTGTCAAGCAGAGGGAATAACGTAGAAGAGCAGAACGTGGACTATACCCTTGCCCTCGTGATGGAGGACAGTCCGGACAGCGTTCTGGAAATTGACAAGGATGTGATATGCCATACGCTGCAGGGCAAGCCGATCAAGCCTAAGACTATAGGACAGAAGAAGTATGTGGATGCGATCCGCAAGAAAATGATCGTGTTCGGCCTTGGACCTGCCGGAACGGGCAAGACCTATCTTGCCATGGCTATGGCGATTACGGCATTTAAGAATAACGAGGTGGGCAGAATCATCCTTACCAGGCCTGCCATAGAGGCGGGAGAGAAACTGGGATTCTTGCCCGGAGACCTGCAGAGCAAGATTGATCCCTATCTGCGCCCGCTTTATGATGCGCTTTATCAGATCATGGGGGCGGACAGTTTCTTGAAAAACTCTGAAAAAGGCCTGATTGAAGTGGCACCCCTGGCTTATATGAGAGGACGGACGCTGGACAACGCATTTATTATACTGGATGAAGCCCAGAATACGACCCCTGCCCAGATGAAGATGTTTCTTACCAGGATCGGATTCGGCTCCAAAGTCGTCATTACAGGAGATGCCACCCAGAAGGATCTGCCTTCGGGCCAGGTATCCGGCCTTGACGTGGCGATCTCGGTGGTGAAGAACATCGAGGATATTGGCATCTGTACGCTTACCAGCAAGGATGTTGTCCGCCATCCTCTGGTGCAGAAGATCGTAAAGGCTTATGAAGATTATGAGAGCAGAGGCAAGAACAAAGGCAGGGATAAAAGGAGAAGATCATGACACTATACTTTGAAGAAGAAGGGGAGGCAAGGCTTCCCATAGAGTGTGAAAAGATAGCAAGACAGGTGATAGAGACAACCCTTGATTATGCCGGATGTCCGTATGAGTGGGAAGTCAGTCTTCTGCTGACGCAGAACGAAGAGATCCGCAAGATGAACCGGGACTTCCGCGGCATTGACAGGCCAACGGATGTGCTGTCCTTTCCGATGACTGACTATCCTGTGCCCGGACAGTTTGGGTTTTTAGAAGAAAGTGATGACTGCTTTCATCCGGAATCGGGAGAACTGATGCTGGGCGATATCGTGATTTCCAAAGAGAAGGTATTATCACAGGCCGAAGAATTCGGTCACTCTGCTTTGAGAGAATATGCTTTTTTAATTGCTCATTCTGTGTTACACTTAATTGGATACGACCATATGCAGGACGAGGAGCGTCAGATTATGGAACGTAAGCAGAAAGAAATTATGGAAAGAT
Organism: [Clostridium] scindens ATCC 35704; assembly: GCF_004295125.1. Taxonomy (NCBI): domain Bacteria; kingdom Bacillati; phylum Bacillota; class Clostridia; order Lachnospirales; family Lachnospiraceae; genus Lachnoclostridium; species [Clostridium] scindens. The sequence goes on from NZ_CP036170.1 coordinate 2,905,344, forward strand.
TAAATATATTACGATAAGATGGAGTAGTGTATGGCTGAACAACGTAGAAAGAAAGAGAAGAATTTCCTGGTCCAGGGCTCTATCCTCGCGATTGCGGGGGTGATTACAAAGATTATCGGGGCCGTGTACCGGATTCCTCTTACCAATATAGCAGGCGCGGAAGGAATCGGATATTACAGCGTGGCCTTCTCTATTTATTCTGTGGCATTAATGCTGACATCCTACAGCCTTCCTCTGGCTGTGTCCAAGTTGGTTTCCGCCAGGGTGGCAGTGGGGGAATACCGGAATGCCTATAAGGTATTTAAGGGGGCTATGACATTTGCCCTGCTGGCAGGCGGATTTGTATCCCTTCTGATCTTCCTGGGGGCGGATTTTATCGCTTCCCATATTATGCATATGGATATGAGTGCCTATGCGCTTCGTGTCCTGGCCCCCTGTATCCTGATTGTCGCTCTTTTGGGCGTGCTGAGGGGATTTTTCCAGGGAAATGGCTCCATGGTTCCCACTGCCATCTCCCAGGTGGTTGAGCAGGTGGTGAATGCAGTGGCATCCATAGCCGGAGCTTACTTCCTTCTGCAGGCAGGAAAGAGCATTGCCGAGACCAGAGGGAAGAAGTCCTATGGCCCGGCATACGCGGCGGCCGGAGGTACGGTCGGAACCGTTGCGGGAGCCTTGGCGGCGCTTCTGTTCGTTGCGCTGATATTCTATGCCTATAAGCGAATCTTCAAGCGCCAGATGAAGCGGGACCGGACCCGCCGGAGGGAAAGCTACAAGAAGATATACAAGGTTCTGTTTATCACCATCGCGCCGGTCATCTTAAGCGCGACGGTCTACAATATCAGTGATTTTATTGATACGGCAATGTTTAATAACATTATGGCTGCCCAGGGATTTAAAAAGGTGGAATATGCGGAACTCCTTGGGATGTTCGGAGGCCAGTATACAACGATGATCAATGTACCCTTGTCCATATCAAGCGCCCTGGCTGCCTCGCTGATTCCAAGTCTGGTAGCGACCGTGCAGACCGGGAACCGTAAGCAGATACATAACAAGATTAATATGGTATCCAGATTCAACATGCTGATCGCGATTCCATGCGCGGTAGGCTTCGTGATTCTGGCCAAGCCGCTTCTGGATCTTTTGTATTTTACCCAGGATAATACGAAGCCGGCACTGATGCTCCAGCTTGGAGCGCTGTCCGTCGTATTCTTCTGCCTGTCGACGGTTACAAACTCGGTGCTGCAGGGACTGGACGATATGATGACCCCGGTGCGCAATGCCGCCATTTCCCTGGTGATCCACGTGATTGCCCTGTTCCTCATGATGGTGGTATTCAAATGGAACATATATGCGGTAGTCCTAAGCAAGATTGTATTTTCCGGCGCCAGCTGCATCTTGAATGCCCATTCGCTGCGGGAGCGCATCGGCTATGTCCAGGAGCGTAAAAAGACGTTCGTGATTCCGGCGATTGCTGCAACCGTGATGGGAGTCGTGGCCATTGTGGTACATCTGCTGTTTGAACTGTTTGCAGGCGCAAGGATTGCAACGGTTGTGGCAGTGCTGGCGGCAATGGTCGTATATGGCGCCGTACTGGTGCTGCTTGGCGGCGTGACGGAAGAGGAACTTCTGGATATGCCAAAGGGAGCCTCCGTGGCATCTCTATGCAGGAAACTGCATCTGATCCGCGGCCAATATAGGTAAAGATCGTGTAAAAATTGTCCGCAAACTGTATAAATCCGGCAAAACAAACCGATACTGTACTAAAAAAGGAGTTGTCCTTATGAAAAATAAGTATGGTATTGGTTTTTTTGCGGCTGCGATTATTGCAGTGCTGGCGGTATCCAGCGCATATCAGCTGAGTTATCAGAAGGCCAAAGAACGCGCGCAGACGCAAGTGACAAAAGAACAGGAGGAGCCTGCTACGTCCAAATCGGAGCCGACAGTCTCTGCGGATGGACAGGCGCTAAAAGAAGACTGCTACTATCTGATGGAAGTCAACGGTTACGTGGTCGTATATCTGAGTGATAAGAAGACCGCCTACGAATATACGGATATCCTGTATGATGAACTTCCGGCAACCATCAGGGAGGAGATTCGCAACGGAAAATACATGGAAAGCACAGAGGAACTTTATGGCTTTTTAGAAAATTATTCGAGCTAGAAGTGGACTTCCAAAGTAAGATAGTGTAATATAAGTACGTAATTTCCGAATGAATCAAGAAGGAAGGACAAAACTATGGAAGAACAGAAGATTGCAAGAATCAATGAATTATATCATAAATCCAAAGCAGAGGGCCTGACGGCCGAGGAGTCAAAGGAACAGCAGATTCTGCGCAGGGAGTATATTGACTCATTTAAGAGAAATCTGCGCAGCCAGTTAAACAATATTTCCATTCAGGAGAAGGATGGAAGCATTACAGATTTGGGTGAGAAGTTTGGAAAGCAAGAAGGACATTAGGCATCGGGTTCTGGAAGCCCGAAAAGAAATCGGTCCCTTGAAATGGCAGAAAGCCACGGAAGGGATAACGGCTGCGGTGACTTCCCATATGCGTTTCCGGGAGGCCACGGATATCTACTGCTATGTAGACCATCAGGGAGAAGCAGGCACCAGGCTGATCATAGAAGAAGCCTGGCGGCTGGGAAAAGACGTCTGGGTGCCCAGGGTATTGGGACGCAGGATGGAATTTTTCCATATAGAGAATTTCAGCCAGCTGCACCCCGGCACGATGGGGATTCTGGAACCTGAGGAAGGCGCTTTGGCTGACGGAGCAGACGCGCTTGTCATTATGCCGGGCGTGGCCTTTGACCGTGACAGGCGCAGGATCGGCTATGGCGGCGGCTATTATGACAGATATCTTGCCGCGCATCCTTGCCTTCCCACCATGGCAGTCGCATTTGACTGCCAGGTGCTGGATGAAGTGCCCTATGATGAATACGATATCAGGCCGCAGATCCTGGTGACGGAGACCAGCGTATACGAGGACGGCAAATAGAAAGGATGATGCTTATGCAGATAGGACTTCCCAAAGAGCCTATGCTACTATTAAGCGTAGTAAATACGAAAATCAGAGATTACTATCATTCGCTGGATGCACTATGCGAGGATATGCAAGTAGAGAGAGAAGAGATTACAAATATACTGAAAGGAATTGATTATGAATACGACGAATCCAGACATCAGTTTGTCTAGCGCGGCGCCATGCGAGGAACCGAAGCGCCAGTATTATTACATAGAAAAGGCCAGAACCTACATTCAGAAGAAGTCCCTGGAGATCGGCCGTCCGCTGACCTTCTGCGTGACCACCTTCGGCTGTCAAATGAACTTCGTACCCGTGACGGCTTAAACCCGCATAAATAAAGGATTTTTCAAAACCCCAACTTGTAAGAATGATTTACAAGTTGGGGTTTTCTTTGTCCTGCTGCCCGCCGGAAGAATAAAAGCGATAGTTCCGAAAATACGGCATAAAATACCAAAAACCGGCCTTTCGTTCCGAAAAATGCCGGTTTTGATACGTTTTAGCCCGGTTTTGATACAGATCGGGCCGTTTTAATCACGGTATAAGAATTTGTGCGTCAGCCCATTCTTGAAGGTAATTTCCACCGGCCGGCCGTTTTGGATCACGATCCGTTCGATAACAAGATTTAAAAATTCTTTCATAGTTTCATCACCGACAAGCGGCGCGAAGTCGCTATACTGGATATGTTCGCCGGTCTGGATCTGGTGAGCCAGAAGAAAAGAAGACGCGGACTTTATGAAGGCCAGTTCCCCGGCGTCGGTGGAAAACGTCGCTTCGTTAAGGTCCTTCATGCGGTTTTCTGCCGCGATCCGTTCCGTTTCAAGGGCTAATTTTGTTTCAAGGTATTCTTTTTCGCCCATGGCCTGATCGTCGAAAAGAAAAGCCTTTTTCAGACGTTCAAGGGCGCGTTCTATGCGGGTGATCTTCTGTTTCAGTTCTTCCACTTCGCCGGTATTGATACACCCGGAAGGAGCGGCCAGAAGATCAGGAACGTAAGCAGCGCCGCCGGTAGCAGGACGCCCGGAAAGTAACGCAAACGTGGCGTTCAATCCTTCGGAAGCGATACCGGCCACGGCTTCAAATTCTGGCCCGGTCAAAAGCAGTTGTTCCAGTTCTTCCGGCGAACTGATTTTGGAACGCATACTGGCAACCCGAACCATGCCGGAAATATAGTTGAAGACAAACGGCCCTAAAACAACGTCACTGCAGCCGGGAGAATTACAAGCGCGCTTCCGGTACCGGGCGCCGCACCGGTAAAGGGAAGGCGAAAAGCCGTTTTCCCGTGTTTTGTCCTTCTTTATCACCTGAAAGAAGGCGCCGCAGTCGCCACATACCAGAAGACCGGCGAAGGCGTGGACGTGGATCCGCTTATGTGAAAAGCCTGCAGAACGTTTCTTCGCGGCGTTTTCGTCCATAATGGCGTTGCAGCGGTCCCATTGTTCCGGCGGCACAAGGGGCGGGAAGACGCCTTCAAGGTATATTACTTCTTCTTCCGGTTTCTTCCGTCCGCGGGCGCTTTCCCGGTAATTATACCGGTAGTCGCCGCGGTTAATGGGATTTCTGATAAAGTCGGCGACGGTTTTTGAAGTCCATTCCCCGCCGCGCTTCGTCGGTATGTCGTGGGTGTTGTTGTAGTCCCTGACCTTACACGTCGATCGTGTTTCTTCGTACATATCATACATGAGCCGACCGAAGACGGCTTCAACTTCACTATGTTTCGGGAATTTGGCTTCTTCGTCCCAATCCCACCCAAACGGGACGCGGGCGCCGTTCCACTGGCCGGAGAGGGCGCGGCCGATCATAATATCCATGACACGCTCCGAAGCAAGTTTCCGTTCCAGTTCTGCAAAAACAAGAATAATTTTCAGGACCGCTTCACCGATCGCCGAAGACGTGTCGAATTGTTCGTTTAATGAAATAAAGGTAACGCGGTTATACTTGAAGTCGTCGTACATCAAAGAGAAGTCAACAAGATTTCGGGAAATACGGTCAATTTTATAGACGATAACGTGGGAGATCTGACCGGCGCGGACTTTCTTCATCATGCGTTCAAAGGCGGGGCGGTTGGTATTCTTCCCGGACTTTCCGGCGTCCTCAAAAATTTCAATCCGGCTTTCGTCGATATGCAAAACGTGTTTACAGTAGTTCTTCAATTCCTTTTTCTGAAAAGGAAGGCTGTCTTTGTCCACCTGATAGCCGGTTGAAACGCGAACGTATAAAGCGACGGTTCGCAGATCCGGCGCGGCAGCAGGCACAAGACCGGCCTTTCTCAATGCTGCATAAGCCATAAAATCACACCTTCTTAAAAATGGGCGTAAAAAATAAGCCCTTTCAAAAGTTGGGGGCCTATGCTATAATAACACTTGTTCAGGGCGTTATCATAGCGCAGCCCCGCGGGGTTGACGGGTAACAATCTATTTAAAGCGCTTCACGGTTGCAGCCGTGGGGCGTTTTATTTTTCAAATTTCAGTTCTATAATATTTCCCTTTTCTTTAAAGCGGTATTTTACGCCATTTTTTCGGCGTCCCCTTTTTCGACATAACCGAGATCCAATAATTCGTCGGCACGTTCACAAAGTTTCTGTTTTCCTTCGCGATTTAATTTACGGTATGTAATAATCAAATTCTTTTCGCTTTCCTTTAAATCAAATGTCGATTGTTTAGGCGGGACATAATCAGAAAGCCCGATCAAAACGTCTGCTTCAACGCCGAAGAATTTCGACAACTGAACAATAACAGACAAAGGAATTTTCCTTGTACCGGTTTCATATCCGGCATAGGTACTTTGTAACATTCCTAATTTTTCGGATATTTCATATTGAGATAAACCGAGTTTATTTCTCATAGCGGCGAGATTTCGCCCGAAACGTTCGTATTCTTCGCCGTGTGTCTTCGCCGGTGTCTTAGTCATTCGATACACCCCCTTTCGTTGTATGAATACATTATAAACGCAAAAATGCGTTTTGTAAAGAGTAATAAACGCAAAATGCAATAATTTAATTTAAAATTGTGCTTGACACAAACGCGAAACGCGTTTATGATATATACAACAAATAAACACAAATTGCGCTTAAGAAAGGAGAAATGAAAATGGCGAAACCACTTGTAAATGTATTCCCGAAATTAAAAGCGAAAATGGCATACAACGGAAACACTACAACGGATCTTGCAGAGGTTTTAGAGATCAGCGAAGACAGTGTAAGAAGAAGACTTCGCGGCGACGTAGAATTTGAATTGCCGGAGATCGTAAAACTGATGAAGTTTTATAAATGCACATTTGAAGAAATCTTCGGGGAAAAGGCAGCGTGAAGCCGCCAAAAAGGCGGCTTCATAAATTAAATATCGCAGGCGTTAAGAATAAAAGTTTTGAAATTATCCAATTCAGAAAGATCGGAAATTTTGGCTTTCCAGTGTAATTGCTTCTTATTTGATTGAGCAGAAAAAAGAGGGTTTGAAAGATTTTCCTTCATATCTTCCGCGGAAAGCCTGATAGAAAGCCATTTTGTACGATCGGTAAATTTGAAGCGAAGGAAATCATTATTTTCACCATAGAAAGCACTTGTATAATTATCGCTTAATTTTTCAAGGTGAATTTTTGAGACTTCGGAAGGTGGGAAGAAATTCAAAATAATTTCAATAGCGCGGGTTTCAATCGGATTTAAGGAAACTTCGCGCGGTTGGGTTAGTATGACATTTTTATTTTCAAAATCATAACCAATAGTAATAACGCCAGAAACAGAGGACATATAAACACCGCCTTTCGTTTTCTTTCTATCATACCACGAAGGCGGCAGCAGGACAACAACGGAAAGGAGCGCAGATCGTGAAAAAAGCAGAAGAAATTGTAAAGATCGCCGGAGAAGTAGCGGAAGAAGCGTTGAAGGTTGCCGAAGAAAAAGGGCTGACGCTTTGTGAAGTGCTGCAGGTGCCGGAAACAATGAAAGCAAAGATTTTATATGAATTACGACAGCAGGAAACGCCGTTCAAAAGGGAAAAGCCCCGAACATAAGCCGGGGCAAAAGGTTATTTACTGATTTGTGCATTATCAATAATACGAAGCGCCTTTGACAGTTCTTCTTGTAAGACCTCATACACGGCCAGTAAATGAGGATCCGGAATTAAAGACTTGTCAATTCTGCAATTTGTATTATGGACGAACGCAGCGGCAGTATTGCCCTTTTCGTATTCCATAAGATCAGACACAGAGAACACCCCCTTTCATACCGTGATTATAACACGGCAGCGGGAAGCGGGACAATAAAACGGAGAAGACGCAATGATCGAAATAATCATTTTCCGGCCGACAATGAAACGCGCGCTTGAAACGTGGGGACTATTCAGAGAAGCGGCCGAAGCAAACGCAGAAGCGAAAGTAACCAGATACACGCCGAAGATTATAACGAAGAGATACCGGATCCGCTTCCGAAGCGACGGACAGCAAAACGAAGGGTTACGGGCAGATATAACGGTACCGTTCGATCCGGTTATGATGAGCCATTCACAGTTCGGCCGGGAGTATTGCACACTGTCAAGCATTTTGGAGTTATTGAAGCAGGAAGACGGCGAAACATAGTAGCAGGACAACGAAAACACGGCCAGATCGGCCATTTTATAAAGTCTGTATATTTCGGTGTAGGTCAACAGGTTTTCGGCCCGGTTTTTAATGTGAAAGCGGGGCAGCGGTGGAGAACAAAAACGCTTTAAAAGGTTCCATGTCGGACAACAAGTTTTCGGCTTTTAATGTGAAAGCCGGTAAGGTTTGGACGTTCCCGAAAAAAGACGCCCGCCGGATCGTGTGAAAGCCGGTTGAAAAGCACACACCCGAAAAATACAGATTTTATAAAATGGCTGATTTTGTCAGAAAAAAGCAGCACGAAACAGAGCAACGGAAAGGAAATCTAACTATGAAAGTATTATCACTATTTGACGGGATAAGTTGCGGGAAAGTAGCACTTGAACGCGCGGGAATACAGATTGAAGAATATGTGGCGTTTGAGATCGACAAATACGCGATCAAAATCAGCAAGAAAAACCACCCGGACATTATACAACGGGGAGACGTAACAAAAGCGGACTTTTCGGAATTTGAAGGTTTTGACATTGTGATCGGCGGTAGTCCGTGTCAGGGGTTCAGTTTCGCAGGGAAGCAGTTAAATTTTGAGGATCCGCGAAGCAAATTATTTTTTGAATTTGTAAGAGCGGTTGAACAGGTAAAACCGAAGTATTTTCTTCTTGAAAACGTGAAAATGAAAAAAGAGTTTGAAAACATTATTTCGGAATATTTGGGAGTAGAGCCGATCGAAATAAATTCGGGGCTTGTTTCGGCACAGTCGAGAAAACGGCTTTACTGGACGAACATTCCGGGCGTAACGCTTCCAGAAGATAAGGGAATTATGCTGAAAGACGTTGTTCACGAAAACGAAGAACAGAAGCCGGAAGGATTGGGAAAATATATTGTTCCATTCGATAAAAGCCTGCAGATCTTAGATAAAGAAGTACAGAAAGGAAAAATCGGGTATTTCAGAAAAGACAGTCAGGCGAACCGGGTATATTCGATCCACGGAAAAGCCGTCACCCTATGCGGGGAAGCGGGCGGCGGAGCCGCAAAAATGGGACAATATCTTTTCGGGTGCTTGACGCCGGACAGGATCGAAAAGCGGCAGAACGGACAGCGCTTTAATGAAGGGAATAAATTCTATACGCTGACAGCACAGGACAGACACGGAGTTTTAATCGACGGGTACATAAGAAAACTAACACCGGTAGAATGTGAGCGATTGCAAACGCTTCCAGACAATTACACAGACGCGCCGGGAGTGACAGACGCGCAGCGTTATAAATGTTTGGGGAATGGTTGGACGGTTGACGTTATAGCACACATTTTGAAAGGCTTAAAAACCGGAAACGGCCAGGAAAAGGACCAGGCCGTCAGAGATTGGAAGGCAGCAGAAAACGCCATAAACAAATCACTTGAAGATTTTTCAAATTTAGGGCCGGCGGGAATGTTTGGAGTGAAGATATTAACACCGCTTCGGGTGAGGTATGACAAAGGAGAACGGACGGCAGATTTATTTAATGCAATAGTCGAAGCGACAAGATAGGGGCGGGAAAATGATAGAAAGAAAAGTAATATTTGAAATCACCGGCGACGGGCTGACCGAGGAAGAAGTCGGCCGGATCCGTCAGGTGATCCGACACCTGAACTATAAACGGGGACGCAGAAAGAAACCGCGCCTTCGTTATAGATACAATTTTAATAAACCGAAAGGAGATCTAACACATGAGTTTAATTGACGCTTTTTCAAAGGAAGACCGGGTACCGGTTACATTTACCGATTTTTTTAATCTGGTAAAGCAGGCCGCGAAGTACGAAAACGTTATGAACGGCGTAAAATGCGACGTTCCGCACAGGTACATAAGAGAGTGCATGACAGGAGAAAAGGAACTGACAGACAAAGTAGAAGTGACGGTACATTTCGGCGAAGGAGAACTGGAAGAAATCACAGAGAGGATCAAAAGACAGGTTGCGGAAGAATTTGGAATACCAATCGAACTTCTGGAAGAAGGAAAACAGGAGCAGCACGAAGCGGATCAGGATCCAAAAGAAGCAATACCAGACGAAGAACCGCCGATCACCGGCGAGAAAGGAGAATAAACCATGGCAGCAATTATTATTTCATTTATTGCCGGTGCGGTTGCGGCAACGATCGGCCTTGTAGCCTTTGGCGTACACCTTGCGAATAAGAACGGTAAAGAATAAAGCGCATGAAAGCGATTATGAAATATCCCGGTTCAAAGTGGGGGACTGCTGAATGGATCATTTCGCATTTTCCAGAACATCACAGTTATTTAGAACCATTCTTCGGATCCGGCGGCGTGTTCTTCAACAAACCGCGATCAGACATTGAAAC